>CAZCXI010000066.1:0-16820 GCA_964502635.1 uncultured Desulfobacterales bacterium | reverse complement strand
TGTCCGAGCATGATTTCTCACTTTACGACATGAAGGAGGAGGGTGCCTTTGCCGGGGCCATAATGTCGGCCGGAGGAAAGTGGCGCTTGTTTAATGAAGGTCAGGAGGAAGAGATCGAATCTCTGGCTGACTTCCTCGACGCACTGACGGACAGCTCCTGGGTGGATTTGCAGATAGCCAAAACGGTTGAGAAGGACGAGGTAGTGACTCGCGGTGTCAAGATCGCTGACGATATTGCTGGTCTGTTTGGCAGACTCATGCCGCTGTATGAAGCCTCTGCGGTCTCTGGCCACTCGCTCACGCATTAATCATCACCGGGAAGCCCCGCCCTTTAGGGCGGTAGAGGCCTCACTCTTCTTGGATACGCTCGCCAACCCCACAGCAATTTGCGGGGAATGCGCTCGCTTTCGCGGTTCAAACTGGGGGAAGGGCGCGTCACACCGGGCTTTGAAAAAGCTGTAGTGGGAAGACCCTGACTTTTGAAATAAAGATTACAGAGATCGTTCAGCAGTTTTGTTTGGGACATGTTAAGGGAGCCTTTAGAATCACGTGTTGGGGGCATAGGAAAGAACGTTTGAGGAGGTCAAAATGAATATCTATGTAGGCAATTTGTCGCGCGAGGTCACCGAAGGGGATTTACGAGAGGCTTTTGAAGCCTTCGGGGAAGTCACATCCGCAAAAATCATTAAGGACAAGTACAGTGGCGAATCAAGAGGCTTCGGTTTCGTGGAGATGACCAGTAAAACGGATGGGGAATCCGCGATTACTGGCCTGAAGGACAAAGAATTGAAGGGACGAGCGCTTAACGTTAATGAGGCTCGCCCTCGCCCCGAAGGTCGCCGAGGTGGAGGAGGTCGAGGTGGCGGAGGCGGGGGTGGACGAGGACACAGTGGCGGCCGCGGAGGTAGTGGACGGCGTTCATGGTAAGGCACCCTCGCACGTTGATGGGAAGAAAGGGGGGCATAAATTTGAGGGAGTTTAGCAGCCTGGAAGTTAAGGTCGACGGTAATGACCTTGAGAGGGCCATGAAAGTTCTGAAAAGGAAAATGCAGAAAGATGGTGTTTTCCGCAGACTAAAGGCCAAGAGAAGCTATGAGAAACCAAGTGACTGCCGACGCCGAAAACGTCGAGACAGTGAGAGAAGGCAAAGAATGAACCGGTTGAAAAGTGCCGGGCGCTCGAGGTGAAAGATGTCTTGCCCCGCCCTAAGCTGTGTCGTGCCACCAGGTTTTCTTGCCCCCGCAAGGTTTGGCATGACACACACGAGAGGAATGCAAGGAGGCACGGCGGAGGATGCTATTTGAGCTTGAGACTTGCCAAGATTATCTCGCGCAGCTCAGAGAGCAGTATAAGACTATACACTAGTGCCCGTCCACGAACGCGGGCCACCCGAACCAACGTGGCTAGGTTGAGCACTATCTAGTATTTTGCGTCGGCGTCATTTCTTGGCCTGAGCCTTTAGCCTGAGTAGCCCAGGGCTCTTGTGACAATACATGAGGCTGGATTCATATCTCTTTTCGATGAAATAGGTTTCCAGGTCATCAAAAAGCACGGGGCGGTTGGGCCAGGTGTATCTCTTACCTCTACGCTTTAGTCTTTCCCACGCTTTCAACGCTCCGGGTTCCTTGTCGAACACCTTTTTTCTGGCAGGTTTGCAAAGAAACATCTCGCAGACGATGGGTTTGACACGCCAGAGGCAACCCCTTGTCCCAAGGTAGATACACTTAGAGCCGAGGTTTTGCAGACGGAGGACCTGAAGCAGAGCATCCACGGCCTCATCTGGTGACATCAAGACGTTGATCACCACGTCGGCAAAAAAAGTGGTGATCCCTTCCCGGGTGCAGCAAGCGCTGTCATGGCTTTGGTAACACATCTCCGTGCAGACTCTTCCAAAATAGCTTTTCAGAAACGCGTCCACATCTCTTCTGAATCCGAGATAGTTTCTTATCCTTGTCTTCAAGCTTCCCCGTTCGGCAGGGGAAAGGCGTTTCAGATGTTTCCATACCATCATAATGGCTTCTGATTGTTCTCGATTGTATTCATTCATGCTGATTGACTCACCGGTCCCGTCACAGGCTTCTATTGGCTCTGCACCAGGATCTCTTGGTTGTGTTTTTGGAAAGATGTGGAGGCACGGTTGCCCATGAACCAGGCCCCATTGCTCATCTTATCTTGCAATATCACAACGGGGGCCGGTGACGCAAAACAATGACAGTGGTTAGCGAGATTAAAGCACTTGCATCTCGGTGGGGATGCCAAGGAGCAATGGCACCAAGCAGTCGGGTCAAGACAAAGGGCAACCGGTTCGCATGAAACCAAGGGCTCGCACAAAAATAACTTCACATTTTGGCATCTCAGCTTCAGCCCATCTTTGACCGATGCCTCATTCGCAAACTCCTCGAAATAGCTCGCTATTCCTCCGGTTTTGCTCAATCGGATCGGCCAAATCTGAACCAAATCTGAGCGCCAATTCTGCGAACTTATTTTTGCGCGAGCCCTATCTAGTGGAGCTGGTCCGCAAACCTTTCCACCTCAATCCTTAACTCGTAAATGTCGCCCATCATGGCCAGAAACTCTTCCTCTGTGCAATCCAGTCCTGTCCTGATGGCGGAGGCTATGTCACGTTTGGCGGCATCGTTCAATTCGTCGGCAGACAGAACCGTTAGTAGATTCCCCAGGCAGATCATCCGCCGAAAATGCGCTGATGGACTGTCTTCACTGAGACCTGGCAGATCTCCCAGGGTGTGAGACCCGCAGGCGCTTCTGATATTGTCCGGCAACCGCCAGTGTTCACACAACAGGGTGCCGAAAAAGGCACTTGAGGGCAGTGAAAAATGCCTTTCTGCTTCGCTGAACAAGCAATGTTGTTCGTCACAAAAACTCCTGAGCGCCTTGTAATGATCAGGAAAAAATTTCAGGTAAACCAGTCTGCCAATGTCATGAAGCATGGCTGCCGACCACAACTCTTCAAAAGAAAAATGGGGTTCGTATTGTTTGGCCAAGTATCTTGTGCAAAGGGCCGTATAAAAAGAATGGAACCAGAACTTGTCGAGCTCGTTCTTCTCCTTGATAGCCAAGGTATTCACCACAGAAAGTGCGAGGACCATGCGATAGATCTCGTTCAGTCCCAGAAACGCAATGGCAAACTTCACGTTTCCTATTTCCCTGGACAGTCCGTAGTAGGCGGAGTTGACGACTTTGAGGACTTGGGCAACGAGTGCCGGTTCACCGCTAACCAGGTCGGCCACTGTTCCCATGTCTGCGCGGTCGTCGTGGATCAGGCTCTGAATCTTGCTGACCACCTCTGGCAGGGCAGGCAGAGTACAGTGCTCACGAAGAAACGTCTTCGGGTCGATTTCGATAGGGGCTAGTGCGGTCATACTCTCCTCACGCTCGGAATGGTTGGTTGTTTGGCCCTGGAAGCTCCAGGGCGCCTGAGAAACAGGTTGAGTTTGCATGATATGTGCCAGCAGGGACACCTCACCAGGGATTTAACGGTCCGATTCATGAGATTGGTCTTCCCATCGTATGCAGATTCCAACGGAACAGCCTCAGATTTGACGGATAAAGATGCTGAAGGCGGGAACACCTGCGATGCAAGATAAGTTCTAGTGAACGGTGGTGGGTGGTCCCTTCTTTAAGACTTCCTCCTTCAGAAAGTCGAAGGCCCCGTAGTCTTCTGCGTCCGGCGCCACTTCGCCCAGGGCGACCCCGGGGATGACAGACCTTTGAATGGGATCGCCTGTGGGCACCCGTGTCTTGATCAGCCGAATGGTGTTCGTCTTATTATTGTACATGACAATAGGGCCAAAGGTTTGCTTGCCACTTTCATCCTTGTGAGAGGCCCCGAACATCACGTAGTCATTCACCAGCACCTCTGCGGGAACCGACTCATAACCCAGAATTTCCACAAACAGATCCAGCATTTGCATGACCGCCTCGGAATCCGCCCTGGCAAAGGCCTCAAGCCCTTTGTCGGCCATCTCTTGGATGTCCCCTTCTTCATAGCGAAGATCCAGCAAGTCCAGGGCACGATCCTGGACATAGCGCAAGGCCTCCCGGCCTTTGTACATGAGAATATCAGAGTCATTCAAGATCTTGATCACATTCCTAATACTGATCATTTCCTTCAAATCAGGGCTTTTGCGCAGTGTGACATCATCGAGGGTGGTATTCCCGTAAAGGGGGAGCTCGTTATCCAGGACGAGCACCTCGCCTATTCCCGGCTCCAACTCTCGGAAATAAAGATCAAGGTCCCTTCTTTTTTCCAAGACGAAAGGGCTTAAGGAAAGAAGCCTGCGCATGGTTTCCCTGTCTATCTTACGAAACGCGCCAGGGGCTCCAATAGACCGGGACACGGTCTCTGCAAGCGTGTCTATGAGAAGCTTTTGTTTCAGGTTTTCCATGAATGACATATTGACCTCCTGCCCCGGAAAAACCGGCCCTGCAAGTCATGCTGTTTTGTCGTGGCTCTCTTGAAGATGGTCCGGGAGTTTGCATGATCGATATCATAATGGTGCTGCCCGGTAAACCAAAAAGGTGCTTTTCCTTGACTCCAAGTCCTCGTTCTGATAGCTCTTTTTTCGGTTTTCGGTGGTTGTCATCCCTGTGGGCTTTTCCGATAATCTTCCCCCTGCCCCGAAACGTAAGCCCAATCGGGTCGTGTACAAGGGCTTCTGAAGGAAGGTCGCTGGACCGACCATGTCATTATGAAGTTTAGGCGCCTCCGGGAAAAAATGGTGAGTACGCAGATTGAAGCGCGCGGTATCCATGACCAGCGCGTCCTGGAAGCGATGCGAAAGGTGCCTCGCCATCTTTTTGTAGGTGAAGCCCTGCAGGACCAGGCCTACGGGGATTTTCCCCTTCCTATTGGCGAAGGCCAAACCATATCCCAGCCGTATATTGTGGCTGAGATGACTCAAGCCCTTGAATTGGCAAAAGATGATCGCGTTCTTGAGATCGGCACGGGCTCTGGTTACCAGACGGCGATCCTGGCTGAACTGGTCTACCGGGTCTACACGATTGAAAGGGTGCGCCGGCTATTTATCAAAGTGCGCCAAATGCTTGACCAGCTCAATTACCATAATGTGGTCGCCAAGTGTTCTGATGGAACTCTGGGTTGGCCGGAGGAAGCTCCTTTTGAGGCCATTATCGTGACAGCCGGGGCTCCAAAGGTGCCGGAAGTCCTTGTGGAGCAGTTAGAGGTGGGAGGGCGCCTGGTCATCCCGGTGGGCAATCGGTTCTCCCAGACGCTCCTCCAAATCGTGAAGCACGAAGATGGGGTCCGCCAAGTGGACTTAGGGGGCTGTCGATTCGTAAAGCTTGTTGGCAACCATGGCTGGAAGGAAGCATAGGCGCTGTGCTGAGAAGGCTCTACCACTGGGTCCTGCACTGGGCCGAAACGCCGTATGGAACGTGGGCATTGTTTATCCTGGCCTTTTGCGAATCCTCTTTCTTCCCCGTTCCGCCCGACGTCCTCTTGATCGCCCTGTCCATCGCCTTGCCCAAGAAATCCTTCAAGTATGCCCTGGTTTGTTCCGCAGGCTCTCTGTTGGGCGGCTGCTTCGGCTATCTCATTGGATGGCAATTCATGGTCGGCCTGGGCGATACAATCATCCGATTCTATGGATTGCACGACAACTATGAATATATCCGCCACCTCTATGTCACCTACGATGCCTGGGCGGTGGGAATCGCCGGACTCACCCCGATTCCCTATAAGGTCTTCACCATTACAGCCGGCGCCTTTCGGATCAATTTTGTCGTGTTTCTTGTTGCCTCTGCGGTTTCCAGATCAGCCCGGTTTTTCCTGGTCGGTGGCCTGATCTACCTGTTCGGGCCAAAGATTCAATCGTTTATTGAGCGGTATTTCAATGCGCTGGTGGTTGTTTTTGTGATACTGTTGGTTATAGGATTTGTCATAATCAAGTACTTCATATGAAGGAGAAAAGAATCATGAAGCCCAGGGGATGGATCTTTTTGCTCACCTTGATGGCCTTGCCCGCGTTTGCTTCAGCCGAATTTTACAGGTATGTGGACCAGGAAGGAAAGACGCACTACACCGATGATGTCGCCAACATCCCTGCCGACCAGCGGGCTCATGTCAGCCAATACGAAGATGCGTCCCACGGGTCAAGCCTGAAAAAAGATAGTGAAAAGACGGCACCGAACCAGGCAGACGCTGAAGATGCTTTGAGAAATCCCCACGAGATGCGCCCCCAACAAGAGCCGGAGATGGGGAAAGGCGGAAAAAAGGCGGTAGACCAGACATTGAAAGAAACCGGGACCGCTTTAGAACAAGAGTATCAGGCCCTCATGGAGGAAAGGAAACAATTGGATGAGGCAGCCAAGAGACGCATGACTCCGGCCATACGAAGAAAACTTGTTGAGAAAATCAGGGACTTTAACTCACGGATCAAAGACTACGAAAAGAGAAGAAAGGCATTTAATCAAGACGTTGAGGCCTATAACGCCAGCACTGGGGGGAAAGCCCAGCCCCTCAAGTAGACACTCATTGAGCTCCGTAGCTTAGCTGCACCTCGAGAACCCGCACGACCTACACACCAGACAACCCCCCTCGTGTTCCAGAGCGCCGCCGCAATCCGGGCAAACGCCCATCATAGCCGGCATGTCTGCCGCATCAATCTTCGTGTAGTGTTTAATGACATGGGAGATGGCATCGGGACAGGATAGAACCATGCCTCCATTTTGCCAGATAGGTGACGGACAGCGAATGCCCGTGAGCTGTTTGATAATGGCTTCTACCTTGACGCCACTGCGCAGCGCCAATGATATGAGACGCCCGGCCGCCTCAATCTGGGAAGATGCACACCCTCCGGTTTTTCCCATCTGGGCAAACACCTCACAGATTCCCTCATGGTCTTCATTGATGGTCACATAGAGTTTCCCGCAACCGGTATTGATTCGCTCTGTGACCCCCGTCGTCTGAACAGGCCGTGTCCGTGGCACAATGGCCGCTCCCCTGTCTTGATCCTTGCCGATGTTAAGCACCTGTTGCCCTCGGCTCCCATAGCGATAAATGGTCACCCCCTTGCAGCGACTTTCATAGGCCAACCTGTAAACTTTTTCTATGTCCTCTGGGGCAGCATCTCCGGCAAAATTTACCGTCTTGGAGACGGCATTGTCCGTGTATTTTTGAAACGCTGCTTGTATCCGGATATGCCCTTCCGGGGCTATATCGTGAGCGGTCACAAAAAGACGCCTTATCCTTTCAGGGATCTCCTTGACATGCTGGATGGAGCCGGTCTGGGCGATCTCTTCAACCAGTTTCTTGCTGTAAAACCCGTTTTGCTTGGCCACGTGCTCGAATGCGGGATGAACCTCGAACAACGTCTCCCCATCCAGGACCCGACGTTCATAAGCCACTGCAAATATAGGCTCCACACCGCTCGAACAGCCCGCGATGATGCTGATCGTCCCCGTGGGAGCAATGGTCGTGGTGGTGGCATGGCGCATATAGGGAGTCTTGCCATTGTCGAAAATGCTGCCTTCATAGGCGGGAAAATTGCCCCGATTCCTGGCCAGCTCGCTTGATGCCTTCCTGGCCTCGCGTGAGATAAAGGCCATCACCCGCTCAGCCTGTCGCGCGGCTGCTTTGGCATGATAGGCCACACCCAGCTTAACCAGCATATCGGCAAAGCCCATGACACCAAGCCCAATCTTTCGGGTCCGTCGACTCAGGGTTTCGATCAGGGACAGGGGATATTTGTTTATCTCGATCACGTTGTCAAGGAAGTGAACGGCACTGCGAACGCTGCGCCTGAGCTTGGCCTTGTCGAGTTTGCCGTCTTTCACCATCTTGGCAAGGTTGATGGAGCCCAGGTTACACGATTCATACGGAAGGAGCGGTTGCTCACCGCAGGGGTTTGTCGCCTCTATGTCACCAAGCTGTGGCGTAGGATTCGCCTGGTTAATGTGGTCCAGAAAAATGATGCCCGGTTCTCCGCTTCGCCATGCAGCCTTTACGATCTGGTCAAAAATGGTTGTCGCTGAGCCCCGCCTGACCACCTTTCCGTTCCTCGGGTTGATCAAGTCATAATCTTTGTTCGCCGCCAGGGCCTCCATGAAAGAGGAGGTGAGGGCGACCGAGATATTAAAGTTATTCAGTTTACCCAGTTCCGTCTTGCTGTGGATAAAGGCCTCAATGTCTGGATGGTCCACCCTGAGGATTCCCATATTGGCCCCTCGGCGCGTGCCACCCTGCTTGACCGTCTCAGTGGCTACATCAAAAACAGTCATAAAGGAAATGGGGCCGCTCGATATTCCCCTGGTAGACAAGACCACATCATTTTCGGGCCGCACGCGGGAGAAAGAGAAACCCGTACCCCCACCGCTCTTATGGATCATCGCGGTGTGTCTCAACGTTTCAAATATGCTGTCTATGGAATCCTCAACCGGCAGGACAAAACAGGCAGCCAGTTGCCCAAGCCTGCGGCCGGCATTCATGAGGGTGGGCGAATTGGGCATAAAGACCAGGCTGGCCATCAGCTTGTAGAATTCCTCTTCGGTCTTTTTGACATCCGCCCTTGGATCAAATTTGGCGTCAGCTGACGCAACGGCCCGGGCGACGCGCCTGAACAGAGCTTCTGGCGTCTCAGCAGGCTTGCCCTGGCGATCCTTCTTCAAGTACCGTCGCTCCAGAACAACCAACGCATTTTGGGATAGAGGGATGGCCATAAGGATTTTCTTGATCAGCTCGACGTCTCGCGTTTAAGCCCTGTGCTTCTGCGTTTGCCCTTCAGGAATTTGATAAACGCCTGACACAACGGCGACTGAGTTCGATGCTTATGAACGATTAGGTAAAAGGCCCTGTGGAAGGACATCCCCTTGATGCCGATTTTCTTAAGACTCTCCGCTGCCAGTTCGTCGCCTACGGCACATTCAGACAGGATAGAAACTCCGACCCCGGCCTTGATACCCTGCCGGACCGCCTCGGTGCTGCCCATCTCGGCCACGACATTGAGGTGACCAAACCAACGGCCTGATCGATCCAATACCTGCTCGATGGACTTGCGAGTCCCAGAGCCGGGTTCACGCATGATGAATGGCTCCTTTATGAGCTGCTCCGGTCTCACGTGACCCGCGGCCGCCCACTTGTGGCCCTTGGGGACAATGAGATACATTTCGTCATCCATGACTTTTTCTTGAACCAGTTGGGCTGCGTGCGCCCTGGCACCCACAATGCCCAACTCCACGCGTCCTTCCATGGTGTCCTGAATGATGCCGGCCGTGTCGCTTTCTATCAACGTGACGGTCACCTCTGGGTAAGCCTCCTTGAACTTGCCCAACAGGGGAGGCAAAATATAGCCACCAGGTATGGTGCTTCCCCCGATGGTCAGGTGGCCCCTCACCTTGCCTTGAAATTCGGCCAGGGCCCGTTCGGCATCCTCCTTCAAGGCGATCATTTTTGCCGCATGCTCATACAGGAGTTCCCCCGCCTTGGTGGGTGCAACCTCTCTGCCCAGACGGTCTATGAGTTTACATTCAAAATGATCCTCCAGATCTTTGATGTGGCTGCTGACTGTGGGCTGGGAGAGATAGACCGAACTGGCCGCCTTAGAAAAGCTTCTCAGTTCAACGACCTTACAGAATATGTGGAGCCTCCATAAATCCATAGTCAGCCTGAACAAAATCGACTTCTTACGAGTTCATCAAGTTTAACCTTTGCCAAACTTGTCTTTCAGTCTTTCATCAACGATCTCAGGGACCATGTCCTGCGTATTTCCACCAAAACGAGCAGCCTCTTTGATAATGGAAGAACTGATAAAGATCCACCGCAACCCTGTCATGAGAAAAACCGTTTGCACGTTCTTGTTCAGCTTGCGATTCATCAGGCCGAGCTGAAATTCATACTCGAAGTCAGACACCGCTCGAAGGCCCCGCAGGATGGTGTTCGCCCCGCGATGGACGACATAATCGACCAGGAGTCCGTCAAAGCTATCCACCTCAACATTCGGCACGTCTTCGAAGGTTTTTCTCAGCATTTCCAAGCGTTCTTCCACCGTAAAGAGAGGATCCTTGCTCCCGTTTTCTGCAACGGCAACAATAATGCCGTCAAAGAGCTTTAGCCCGCGCCACACCAGATCACAGTGCCCATTGGTTATCGGGTCAAAAGTTCCGGGGTAAACAGCGATCTTCTTGCCTTTCATGTGGAGTTCGCCCTCCTAGTCTCAAGTTGCTTCATAACACACTCAATGAAGGAGACAAGGGTTTTCCCGTGTTGCCTCTGGTCGATCCTCCTGAACTTCCCTGCCCTTTCAGGCAGCGTTTCAACAAGGCTGTGTTCGACAACAACCAGTCCCTCCTCCGCCATGCATTCAGCGCGGCCCAAGAGGTGCAGCGTGGGTTCTACCAACCCGCAATCATAAGGAGGGTCAACAAAAACCAGGTCAAAGCCGTGACCGATGGACTTCAAGAAACTCAGTCCACGCAGGACATCTCTTCTCACCACCGTGCATCGCTTTTCCAAGGAACAGGCGGAAATGTTTCGCTGAAGCGCCTTGATGGCCCGAGCCCCTTTGTCAATAAATACGGCCGACGAGGCACCACGACTGAGAGCCTCAATGCCAAGACTGCCGGTGCCGGCAAACAGATCAAGCACCACGGCACCTTCCACACAACCGGCAAGGATGTTGAAGATGGACTCCCTCAGGTAATCTGTCGTAGGGCGAATCCCCTGGCCCCGCAACGGGTGAAGTTTTCTTCTCTTTAAGGTTCCGCCAATAATTCTCACGAAGCTTCCAACATCTGGCCGGCCGCACGCCTCCCTTGAGCAGGTGCATGGCCGTCACTGCAGGTCAAGGTATCACAGCGCTTCTTGGGTCATAGGCTGAGGCCGAATGATTTTATCTTCTTGTACAGGTGGCTCCTCTCAATGCCAATAGCGTCTGCGGTTTGAGAAATATTATTATTGTTTTCGGAAAGCTTTTGCTGGATGTATACCTTTTCAAACTCCCTTTTTGCTTCTTTCAGGGAATCCTCATGCAAAAGATCCTTGTCCGAAGACGTCGCCCTCTGGCGCCTGTACGATAAGGGGATGTCTTCTCCGCGGATCACCTCAGACTGGATCATGATGGCCAGCCTCTCCACCAGGTTCTTTAGCTCGCGGACGTTGCCGGGCCACGGGTAAGCTTCCAGGTGTGCGATGGCCTCGGGCGTCATGGTCTTTTGAACGCAGTCGCCATCCTGCACGAATTCACTTAGGAATGTTTCGATCAACAAGGGTATATCTTCAGTACGGTTGCGCAGGGGCGGCACTTCAATGGGAATGACATTCAAGCGATAATACAGGTCCTCTCTAAAGGTCCCCTTCTCAATCTCTTGTTCCAGGTCCTTGTTACTGGCCGCCAGCACCCGAACATCGACGCTCAGCGTTCGGGTGCCACCCACCCGCTCGAATTTTTTCTCTTGCAAAATGCGAAGGATCTTGGCCTGGGTTTTCAGGCTCATATCTCCGATCTCATCCAAAAAGATGGTGCCTTTGTCAGCCACTTCGAATTTGCCACGCTTCCTGGTGGTGGCACCCGTGAAGGCCCCCTTCTCGTGGCCAAAAAGCTCGCTTTCAATCAGCTCCTCCGGTATGGCGGCGCAATTCACGTCAATCAACGGCTTGTCAAGTCGGTCGCTCATTTGGTGGACGGTCCGAGCCACAAGTTCCTTGCCCGTCCCGTTCTCGCCGGTGATGAGAACCCAAGCGTTGGTAGGGGCCGCTATGGCAATCTGCTTCTTAAGGGCCTGGATGGGCGGGCTGCTTCCGGTAATGGAATGTTTTTCGAGGGTCTTCTTGCGCAAGAAACGGTTCTCCTCCTCCAGGCGCCGGAAGTTAAGGGCGTTGTTGATGGTGACCACAACCTTCTCGATGGATAGCGGTTTTTCCACAAAATGATAGGCTCCCAGCTTGGTTGCCTTCACGGCTGTCTCAATGGTTCCATGCCCGGAGATAATAACCACCTGGAGAAAGGGGTTTGTTCTCTTGATTTCCCGGAGGGTTTCTATGCCGTCCATGCCGGGCATCCAGATATCTAAGAGGACCAGGTCCGGAGATTCCTCCTCTATGATCTTCAAGGCTTCATATCCATTTGAGGCAGTCAATGTCTCATACCCCTCATCGGAAAGGATGCCGCTCAAAGACTGCAATATGGTGGTTTCATCATCTACAATCAGTATCGTGGGAAACATGGTTGATCTCCTTCAGTGATCGACAGCAGTGTCCATCCATAAATGGCATCTTTGGGCCCGATGCGGCGTTCTCCGCGGGTTTGCGCCTGCGGCTTGTGAAAAGGCCGTCCTCGACGTAGCGCTGCTGCGCCTGCGGCGAAAATCTTTGTGCGGCCTTGCCTCGGACCAAAATCTACCATTTCTGAATGGACACCTTGTAGTGGTTAACTGAGCTATGTTGGCTCGGGTGGCCTGCGTTCATGGATGGGCACTAACCAATTTTCAAGCCGGCAGTTGCACAATGAATCTGGTCCCGCTCGGGTGGTTGTCCTCCACCTGGATGGACCCATAGTGATCTTCAACGATGGCATTCACGATAGCCAGACCCAACCCCATGCCGGTTTTCTTGGTGGAAAAATCAGGGTCAAAGAGACGCCCCTTGTCTTCTGGAGGTATCCCGATGCCGGTATCACTGACCTCAAGCCGGGCGGACTTCAAGACCGGATCAAAGGTCAGTTTGAGCGTAATCCGCCCATCTCCATTGATGGCGGCAATGGCATTGACAATCAGATTGTGCAACACACGCTTTATCTGCCGTCGGTCGACATTCAGTTGGGGAATCTCTCGGTCCATCTCGACCTCGAAAAAGATTTGAGGGTGTGCTTCCCGGTAGACCGCCACAGCCTCTTCAACAATGTCTGGCAGATCGCAAGGTGCGGGGTTCACCGCAGGCAACCGCGCAAAGGCTGAGAATTCACTGACCAGGTTTCCAATCAGATCGACCTGATCAATAATGGTTTCCGTGCATTGGCCAAAGACTGATTTGTCCCCATGAATCTGTTCACCATACTTTCGATTGAGCCTTTGCGCAGAAAGTTTGATGGGCGTCAGGGGATTTTTCACCTCATGGGCAATGCGCTTTGCTACTTCTTGCCAAGCGTCTATCCTCTGGGCCTTTGCGATCTCCGTCAGATCATCAAAAACAACCACTGTACCTATGAAGTGATCCTTATCGTCCTTAAGAGCCGTCATGTGGATCATGAAGGTGCGGGTTGTCTGACCAATGACGACCTTGATCGTCTTTTGCACCGCATTACTCGGACTATTTTCCAGCTCTTCCATGAAATCTCTCGCCAACGGCAGGTGTTCGGGCTTGAGCACCTTCTTGTAGCTTCGCCTCAGGAACTGATCTCCCTGCAGACCGAGCATTTTCTGTGCGGATTTGTTGATCGTTGTAAAAAACCCTCGGGTATCCAGAGAAATGACGCCGGTAGATACGTTCTGTAAGACGGTCTCCATGTACAGACGCCTTTGTTCAATCTCAACGTTCCTCTTCCTGAGCTCCCGGGTTGACAACTCAAGTTGCTCTTTGCCCATCCTCAGATCCCTGGTCATCTTGTTGAAGGCATCTACCAGGGTGCCCATCTCGTCGTCAGCCACGGTCTCTATGGTAAAGCTCAAATCTCCTTCGGCCACGCGGCGCGTCCCCTCGGCCAAGCCCTGGATTGGCACCGTCAGCGTCTTTGCGAGGTAAAAGCCAAACCACGTCGCGCAGAACATGATCAGCAAGGCCACGATTGAGAGGGTGACCAAATGGCTGACCTGCATGGGCTTTTTCACCATTTTCATCTGCTGGTACTGATCGAAGCCCCGCGAAACAGCCGCCATATTCTCTGAGAGGCTTTGGGGAATTAGGGCCGTTACAGCGACGATTCCCAAGGCCCTGTCCGGGCCCGCGTTGGCTGGAATACAGCCGAGGGTCCTAACGATCTCTCCTAGAGGAAGAAACGCCGTGAGCGACGAGAAGCTGTTTTCATGAATTTCTTTTTGGATCCTATCGGCCGGTACCGGCTCGAGGGGTGTGCCTTCCAGATCTGGGTCGAGTGCCACGGCCAAACGATCGGACCGGTTCGAATAGACCTCGATAGCCTGCACATTGAATGCCCCCTGCACGACTTGAATGTAGTGCCTGAGGGCCTTTTTGTTTTCATCGGTCAGCAAGTCCCTGCGCACAATTTGATAAGCGATCCGCTCAAGAAAAAACCGGTTGTTATCTCCAACATGCCTGTATACCTCTTTGCCCATTTCCAAGGACTTTTCCAAAGACTGCTCGACTGGAACGTTGAACCAAAAAGCGACACTCGAGGTGATGAACTGGACTGAAAAGAAAAAAAGCACTGCCGTCGGAACAAGGGACAAACAGGCAAAAGCCACCACTAGCTTCGTTCGCAGCTTGGCCCCCATGACCTTGCGCTTCCTGTCGTAGAGGAGCTTAACGATATTTCTCAGTACGAGAAAAATCAGCAGCAACAGCAGCATCATGTTGAGGTTGATGAGAATGAACGTGATGATCGTATTGGAAACGGGAAGTCCTGCTCCGAAACGAACAACCTGGGTCTCTACATAGGTAAGAATGGCTACTACGGCCACCAGCGCGAGAATAATGACCCGCTCGCGCTTCCGCCGTTTGGCTTCGTCTTGGGACGCCTGTGACATGAAAACCTGGCCCTAGTACATGAAGTCGGTCGTATACCAGTCCGTCTCAAAATCCCAAAGGAACAAGAAGAACCGAAACACGTAATGGAGATGGAACGGGAGGGTGATCTTTCTGAGTTCCGCCTTTATCCTGACCTGATACCGATGATTTCGTTCGAGGCTCTTGAGCTTGGCTATTCTAACATCCTCCACTGCAGCCATAATGGTTTTGGCTTCATCCAGGGAATTGACCACAATGGATCTTCCATTATCCTCGCTCCGGGTGATCACAAATTCGGTCTTGAGGTTGTTGTACTTGACCGTGTGGCGTATTTCCAGACGCCCTTGGTTCTTGTCTTTCCAAAAACTTCGAACGCGATCCAGCGAGGCCACGAACGTGAAAGTCGTGGGCACACCGTTCAGGATGGCTTTTTGTAAATCTTCCGTGAAACACCCCTCTACTTTAAAACACAGGGCAAGATCATCCGTGGTATTGGTAACGATAACGTCTGTTATCCTCGCATCCTGACCCCAGGCCAATCCGGAGGTCAATAGGCATATATAAATGATGAACGTCCAGACTATTCTTCTCATGTTTATGGCCAAGGTCCGCGGTGCAGAGATCAATGGGGCAAAACAGGCCTGTCCCGCAGGCCATCA
Source organism: uncultured Desulfobacterales bacterium (assembly GCA_964502635.1). GTDB lineage: Bacteria > Desulfobacterota > Desulfobacteria > Desulfobacterales. The sequence continues at coordinate 1,508 of CAZCXI010000066.1, read as the reverse complement.
CCACGTGGGATGACGATAACGAGCCGGGGATCAAATTGCAAGGGATTTTGAGACCCGATGAATCAGGCGGCCGACGCCTCCACAGTCTCCCAGCATGCCTTTTGGTCCATGAACCTTTTCAACAGGGCATGATTGAGGGTGTGGCCGGACTTGTGGGCTACGATATGGCCAATAATCGGCATGCCGAGGAGGGAAAGATCTCCGATACAGTCCAGTATCTTGTGGCGGACGAATTCGTCTGTGTATCGAAGGCCTTCCGGATTCAGTATTCTGTCCTTGTCGATGACCACAGCATTTTCCAAAGACCCGCCCTTGGCGAATCCGTTCCGCTTTAGGTAGTCAACTTCACGGAGGAAACCAAAGGTCCTGGCACGGCTGATCTCTTTTTCAAAAAAGCCGTCTACTAATGAAACAGAATAACGTTGCTGTTTCAATAAGGGATGATCAAAGTCTATGGTGCACGTCACCCTGAGGGTGTCTGACGGATAGAGACCGACTTTTTTCCCATGGTCCTCCATCTCTATCGGTTCCTTGACGACAAGAAAATACCGCTTTCCGGACTGGGCCCTAGGGCCGGCTTCCTTCATCATGGACGCGAAGGGCCCGGCGCTGCCATCCATGATCGGGGCTTCATAGGCATCCAACTGCACCAAAGCATTATCTATTTGGAAACCGACAAAGGTAGCCATCAAGTGTTCAATCGTGGACACAATGACGCCATCCGCACCCAGGGTGGTTGCCAAACTGGTGTCAATCACATTCCGGAAATGGGCACTGATAACCGGCTTGTGGGGAAGATCACTCCGTTCGAATCTTATGCCGTAGTTGACCGGGGCGGGTTTGAGGGTCAACGTCACTTTCCTGCCCGAATGAAGCCCAATGCCGGTACACTGCACCGGCCGGGTCAATGTGTGCTGACAACAATCCATTAGAGGTGCCCCTTCTATTTGAAAATCAGATGGTTGTCAATAAGAAACTGGGGGCTTTTCTCCATGAGTCCATGGAAAGGGTTCGAGGGTTCAAGGGGTCAAGTGCTTTTCTTTCTAACCATTTACTCAGAAATTTGAGCATCGTCTCAAGTTCACCTGTTGCCTCCTGTAATATCTCGTTAAGCATTTTACTGGAACCCTTGAATCCTTCAATCCTGATGATCCTGCCAACTTTTTTGGAGATGATCCGAAAGTTTTTGCCTGACCCGCTCTTGAAAGCATCGTTATGCAATAGGCGTACCCGGGTGAACTTCGGTGCCCAAGACAGGTCCAGCCAGTCTATAACCTGTCGCAGAAAAGGCGCTATTGGCCCGGGAATCCACACTTTTCCAAGCGCCTGCCGTCTCCAACATTCTGCTGTTTTACCGCCGGCCATGTGTGGGAAAAAATACACGGTGGCCGACCGACGTGTCTTTTTTGCGACAAGGCCCACTTACGGGGCCGCCGCATAGGTGAGCTCTCCTTGGACGGACGGATCAAACCGGTCCGGGGCTCACTGCCCATCGCTTTGGCGGCCAG
>CAZCXI010000065.1:3428-16941 GCA_964502635.1 uncultured Desulfobacterales bacterium | reverse complement strand
TTACCAAAGGAGGGTTTTCATCTTGGGCAAGAATAAGAAGGTCCTGGTCATCGATGATGACGCGCAGATCCGGCGCGTGGTTGAACTCAAGTTGAGAAAACGTGGATACGATGTGCTCATGGCCATGAACGGGGAGGAAGGGCTGCACCTGATTGAGTCGGAACAGCCCGATGCCGTGGTCACGGACATCATGATGCCCAAGCTGGACGGGGAAAATCTTTGCAAGAAAACGAATCATCTTAAGCAACAGCGGCCCTTCCTGACCATTGTTATGACGAACCGCATATCGCCCGACGACCGGAACTGGGTAAAGGCCATGCAGGACACAAAGCTCATGGAAAAACCATTCAGTCCCACCCGCCTGTTGGGCTGTATTGATGAATATTTTTGCAGGAGCACATCATGAAATGCGTGGATCCATTGCATGGGTTTCTTTCCAGCCTTTCTTCTCTGCTTCCGCTGAGTCTTCAAATCTGGGATGCCAACGGGCTGGTCTACTCATCAGACAACGGGGCCAAGTCATCCAACCTCACCGAACACCAGGTCTTTGCGGACCATGTCATGAACCAGGCCGCCTATCAGTCCAGCTCCCATAACGGCGGAGCCCCCATGTTCGGCATGCCCATCAAATACGGGCAGGAAGTCATCGCTTCCCTCATTGTCTCCGGCTCCAATGATCACTCCGGGCTGCTGTCAAAAGACAGCGTCCACGTGAAAACCTATGATGCCAAACAAATGGAACCGTTTCTCACACACCTGGCCGGCTTGGCGGAAGAAACCTGGGCGAGCCGAAAAGAAATCGAAGAGGTCGCTGAAGAACTTTCCCAGAGTTTTGAAGACTTGACCCTGTATGCCAGGATTTCGACCCATATGAGATCCCTGCGGTTTTCTAAGAAAATGCTCAAGGCCTTGATCGAGGAACTCCAGGAAACCCTGAGGGTTGACCTGGCCTTCATTGAGTTGCCGGAGCGCGGGCAGTACAACGCCATCGTCAGTGGGACAGGGCTGTCGGACAGGGTCTCCGATCAACAAGCCTTTACTCAAAACCTCATCCGGTCCATCCCGCCGGAAGCAGCCGCCCCGGGGCAAGATTATTTCATTGTGAATAACGCCGCCAACACGCCGGGATTCAGGGAATTACATCCCGACCCCTATCGCTTCCTGGCGGTCAAGGTGGCGCACAACAGCACCTTCGACGGGTGGCTGGGGCTGGTATCCTTCAAATTGGAAGAACACTTCCGGCAGAGTGAACTGAGGTTGCTGCAATCCATGGCCAAGCAGATCTCCGTCCTCATGGCCAATGTAGACCTGTACCACGATCTGGAACAGTTCGTCATCAACATGGTCAAGTGTTTGGTCTTCGCTATTGAGGCCAAAGACGTTTATACCCGCGGGCACTCAGAACGGGTGAACCGGTATGCCATGCTCATGGCAGAACGACTCCGGCTGGACAAGACCCAAAAAAATATCCTGAACTGGGCGTCCATCTTGCATGACATCGGCAAAATCGGCGTTCCCGAAAACATTTTGAATAAACCGGGCCGGCTGAATGACGACGAGTTCAGCATCATCAAGCGCCACCCCGGCAAGGGTCACGATATCCTGGAGCCCCTTGAACAACTGGACAGTTCCCTGCCGGGCATTCTCCACCATCATGAGCGCTATGACGGCAAGGGTTATCCCCATGGCTTGAAAGGCGAGGAGATTCCTTTCCTGGCCCGGATTATTGCCGTGGCGGATACCTTTGATGCCATCACATCGAACCGGGCATATCGATCGGCCAAGGCAGCCGAAGAGGCCCTGGCTATCGTCAAGGAAGTGGCTGGAACACAGCTGGACCCGGATGTCGTCGAGGCTTTCAAGGTCGTGTATGAGAACACCCTCAAGGCGGAGTTTGAAACAGGTCATGACGAATAAGGTTGTTGAGATCAAGCCATCTGCCGCGGGCGGCCGCACGGGCGGCGCCAGGACCATCCTCACCCCCAAGGAACCCCTGACTCATCAGAACTGTAAAGAAGTCACGGCCATGTTCAACGAGGCCATCAACCAACACAAGACGGAGATTATCCTCGACTGTAAGGCCGTGTCTCATGTGGACAGCGCGGGCCTGGAACTCCTGGTCCAGATCAACGAAAAGCTTCGAGAACGGGGGGGGATACTCAAGCTCACCGCCCTGAACGACGTTTGCAAGGATATTTTAATTGCAACCCGTCTTATCAGTCTTTTTCCCGTCTATGAAAACGTCCACGAAGCCATTAGGCATGGCGCATGAAAAGGGCACCTGTACCAAAGAGAAAGAGAATCGGGGAGATCCTGCTCACCCAGGGCCGCATTACGCCGGAACAGCTGGCCGAGTGTCTCCGCACTCAGAAGGAGACGTCCAAGCGATTAGGCGACATCCTGATCGAGAATGAGATCCTCACCAAAGAGGAGCTGGCCTATTGCCTCGGAGAACAGCTCGGCATCCCCCATATCTGGCTCCGCAAGGGTTTGGTAGACCCCCGGGTCGTCCACGTCCTGCCCAAAGAAAAGGCCCTCCAGTTTCGCGTTATCCCCATGTTTCGGGTTCACAATACCCTCACCCTGGCCACGGCTGACGCCCATGCCCTTTTCGTCTTTGACGAAGTGGCCAAGATCACCAACCTTGAGGTCCAGCCTGTGCTCTCCCGCACGAATGACATCGTTGAGGCCATCCGGCTTTACTACGACGAAGAGGTGAGCATGGACGACCTGATGGGGGATATCGATGAAGCCGACATCGACCTCGTGCCCGACCTGGCGGAGCAGGAGGTTGAAGAGATCGCGGAAATGGCCGAGGGGAGCCCTGTCATTAATTTGACGAACCGTATCCTCTTGAAGGCCATCCGCGACGGGGTCAGCGATATCCATATCGAGCCCGATCGGAATAAGTTTCGTGTACGGGTCCGAATCGATGGGGTCATGTATGAACTCATGTCGCCCAAGGCCGAGATGCACCCTGCCGTGGTCTCCCGGCTCAAGGTCATGGCCAATCTCGACATCGCAGAACGACGCATCCCTCAGGACGGACGCATACAGGTGGCTGCCGAAGGCCGCATGGTGGATATCCGGTTTTCGTCCATGCCCGGCATCCACGGTGAAAAAGTGGTCCTGCGTATCCTGGACAAGAACCAGGCACTCCTGGACCTCAATAAGCTGGGGTTTGCACCGGAGATGCTGGATCGGTTTAAGACCCTCCTCAGAAAGCCCTATGGTCTCATCATCGTGTGTGGACCCACGGGCAGCGGCAAGACCACGACGCTATATTCGGCCCTCACCATGCTCAACACGATTGAAAAGAACATCGTGACCATTGAAGACCCTGTCGAATACCAGTTGGAGATGGTCAACCAGAGCCAGGTCAAGGAGGGGATCGGCCTCACCTTCGCCAAGATCCTGAAACATACCTTGAGACAGGACCCGGACATTGTGATGGTCGGCGAAATTCGAGATCGGGAAACCGCAGAGACGGCCATCCAGGCATCCCTGACCGGGCATATGGTCCTTTCCACCCTGCATACCAACGATAGCCCCAGCGCCATTACGCGGCTCCTTGAAATGGGCGTACAGTCCTATCTCATCTCTTCCTCACTGCTGGCTGGCCTGGCACAGCGCCTGGTGCGAACCATCTGCCCGGTATGCAAGACGGGGTATTATGCCCCTAAGAGCGTGTTGAAGGAACTGGGGATCGATGAAAATGAGAAGAAAGAGTTGTTCAAAGGAAAGGGGTGTTCTGAGTGTTACGATTCAGGCTTCAAGGGCCGGATCGGCCTTTATGAACTGCTGGAAGTCGATGAGGGGCTTAAATCTCTCATCTTGACGAATCCTAACAGTGACGCACTAAAAGGCTATCTAAAGGAAACAGGTCACAGGACGTTGAAGGATCTGGGCTACGAGAAGGTCCTGGAGGGGGTCACGACCATAGAGGAAGTGGCGCGGGCCACTTTTGTGGACACTTAGAGATGGCCATATCCCTTCATCATAAGGCCGTCCGAGTAAAGGCAAAACAGCCCGAAGCAGCGTCAGCGAAGCGTGGCTTTTCTGCGTCCCCGTGGCAGGCCATCGTCTCCAGATTCGGCAGGCAGATCAAGGCCCGGGACCGGATTTTCTTCATGTCCCAACTCTCTCTGACGCTGGAGATCGGCATGTCCCTGAAAAATGCCCTGGGCGCCATCGCAGCGCAGACCCACAATCCCACCTTTAAAGAAGTGATCCGGGCCATGCTCGGCGATATCGAAGAAGGCCGTCAGCTTTCTGACGCCATGAAACGACATCCTCGTGTGTTCGACCAGGTCTATGTGAGCATGATCAAGGCCGGGGAGACCGGCGGTTTCTTGAAGGACATCGTGGATCGAATCGTGGAAATGCAGGAAAAGCGCCAGGCCCTGATTGCTCAGGTCCGATCAGCCCTCACCTATCCCGCGATCCTGTGTGTGCTTGGCGTCCTCGTGGTGGTCTTTGTCCTGGTGGGCGTGCTGCCCAAGTTTACCCAGTTTTTTGAAGGCAAGGAGCACATCTTGCCGTTGACGACCCGGTCCCTCATGGCCCTGAGTGCCTCCCTGCAGGGATACTGGTGGGCCTATGTTCTGGGTGCTGCCGGACTCGTCGCGGGGTTCCTGTGGTGGAAGGACAGTGCGCCGGGCCGGGCCCTCATCGACCGCTTATGCGTGAGCGCTCCTGTGCTGAGCGGTCTGTTCAACAAGATTTATACCTGTCAGATGCTCCGAACCCTTGGACACCTCATGGCCAGCCAGGTCGCCCTGCTCGAAGCCCTGGACGTGACCCGGGCCACGATCAAGAATCGGTATTTCTCCCGTTTTGTCACCGAGATCATGTCTCATGTGGAGCAGGGAGGAAAGTTCTCTCAGCCCTTTGCGAGCTATCCTTACATGATGGAATCGGTCAAACAAATGGTGGCCACGGGCGAGGAGGCCGGCAGGCTGCCGCCTGTCATGTTGCGGTTGGCCGAGTTCTATGATCAAGAAGTGGATCAGGAGATGAAAACGCTTTCCTCCATGATCGAACCCCTGGGGCTCATCGTGATGGGTGCGGTGGTGGGGCTGATCGTCTCCTCCGTCATTCTGCCCTTGTTCAAGCTGGCACAGGCCTTGCACTGACTCCTGAACGTTGGACCCCGGGAAACCGACAGGTCCGGCATGGAAGAACTTGACGGCAACCTTTGGTAATGGCTTAAAGTGTCACTCATTTTGTCCGATAAGATGATTAACATGGTCGGCCGGTTTCGGCCCGATGTCACAAAATCCCCGGGAGGGAGACTGATGAAACGGTTTTTGCTTAACCAAAAAGGTTTTACGTTGATCGAGATGATCATTGTGGTGATCATCATGGGGATTCTGGCTGCGGTCATCATCCCGCAGATCGCCGTGACCACCGGCGACGCCCAGCTCAGCACCCTGCAGACCGACCTGACGTCCATGCGCAATGCGGTCGAGATCTACTATGCGCAGCACAACTCGACGTATCCCGGCGCCTTAAGTATCACCGGAGGTGCGCCCGCAGACGATGCTGCCGCGGCCACGGCCTTCGTGCAGCAACTTACCCGGTATACCAATGCAAGCGGTGTCGTGTCCGACGACGTAGATCGTACCAACTTCCCTTTTGGTCCTTACATCAAGGGCGGGGCATTGCCTGAAAACCCGTACAACAACCTCGACACGGTGCATTTGGATAGAACCGAGACAGATATTACCGTAAAGGCCTCAGACGGGTCAACGGCCTGGAAGTTCTATAGCCTGACAGGCGTCCTCATGGCAGACGATGGTGCCCACGATACAGAGTAATGACGATTCAATCGATCTGACAGGTTCCAGGCCTACCATCCTCTATCCTCAACTCGGTTTTTCCCTCCTTGATCTTGTTATGGTCATGGTGATCCTCGGCATCCTGGGGACCGTGGCCGTGCCTCAATTCCATTCCATGATGGGGGCTAGACGGCTCAACGCGGCCTCTGGCGAGCTCGTGTCCGCACTTCAGTATGCCCGCAACTTGGCAGTCAAATATCAGAGGCCTTTCGGCCTGAGAGCTAATGTGGCCGGCGACTGGTTCCGCGTCTATGACGATCAGTACAAGACAGATGCCAGCCCGCACCACGACTTCGTGCCACCCGTGGAGGCCTTTGGCGTGGTCCTCAACCCCTTGGACAAAACATGGTATATCATAGACTATGACACGATGGATACCTATAATGGCGTGGGGATCATCTCCGCACCGGCCGGTAACACGGTCTGTTTCTATCCCGACGGCCATTCGTCTTCTTCGGACAGCACCTTTGTCTTGGGCGACAGCGGCGTCCAAAGAACCATCACCGTGAACGGCACCACAGGGCGGATCGATGTCCAATAACAAGGGCTTCACGCTGGTAGAGATCATCATCGCAGTGCTTCTGCTCGCCATCGCCATTGTCCCCATGGTGGGCGCCTATGGGCCCGCCATCTTTTCCACGGCCGTGGAGGACGAGGTGGGGGTTTTTACGAACCAGGCCAGGGGCACCCTGAATCGTGTGGCGACCCTTGATTTCGCTACCCTCAACAACCATCAGGGCAATCCCGTGGACCTCGCCGCGCTCTTCGGCTCGGCTGCCGAGGCCGTCAAGGAAACCTTTTCTTTTCATGGCAGCAGCTATACCCCCACCGTGGCCATCGCCGATGTGAGCGGGGGCCTGGGGGGCATGCTCGAGATCACCGTGGCCGCGGACCAGGTGAGCCTCGTCACCCTCAAGACGGAGTCGTGACGAACCATGACCCATGATCAAAACGGCGTGACCCTCCTTGAGCTTCTCATCAGCATGGCCATCCTCGGCATGATCGTCGTTGGCCTCCACCAGGTGATGAGCACGGCTACATCGACCTATGACGATACCAGATCCAAACAGGAACTCCTGGCCGAGGCCCGGTATGCCATGGGCCGCATGGTCATGTTCGCAAAAGAAACCGATGCGATTCAAGCGCCCGAGGATGTGGGCGATGGAGAAGTCCTGATCGTAAGCGATCGGGTTCTCGATACCCACAACAACACCAGCCATGCCTATGACGAGGATGGTGATGGGCTCCTGGACGCGGACAACGACGGGGACGGGCTGGTCAACGAAGGGGGCGCGGACCCCTCCGACTGGATCACCTTTGACGTGGACAAATCGATCGCCGCCAACTGGAGGCTCCGGGAAGAGATGCCGGACTACAGCACAGCGGCACTCGCTGATGCCATGAGCAAGGAAGTCTTGTGCGAGCATGTGACTGCCTTTCACTGCAACCGTTTGGCGAGGAACCTGGTGGAGATCACGCTCACCCTGGGCCACGGCAAGAGCGAGGTGAGCCTGACATCGCGGGTGAAGGCCAGACTGATTAACTGACAATGATCACAGACTCGTAAGAAGTGTTTTGCGAGCGACATTGAGCATTTTGGGAGAAAGGCACTTCAGATGTTTAGCGTTAAAAAATGCTAACTGTTTGATCCGCCGGAGGCGGAGAGTCTTAGCATTTTAGCTGAACATCTTAAGGGCCCCCAAAATGTTCACGGAGAGAGCAAAATCGACTTTTTACGAAACCATTGATGATATGAAAGAAAAGGGCTTCATTCTTCTGGGCATGCTGTTCATGATGGTGCTCGTGGCCGTGACCGCCGTGGCCCTGAACCGGCGAGCCGGTTTACAGGCCAGGATGGCCGCCAACGATACCGAGGCCGTCCAGACTGCTTTTGGTCAGGAAGCCGCCATCGAAGAGGCGGTATGGCAGTTGACCCAGGATCCGTGCTGGCGGGTAAACGACACATTTACCTTCCATGGCATTGATTACATACGAACGGTAGAGAGTTCCACTGTGGCCGGCTACACGGATGCCGTGACCATAGCAGCCTCAGCCCCTGGCGCGAGTAAGGCCATGGGGGCATCCTTCCGCTATTACATCCATTCCATCGAAACCCCGTTCCTGGTCATCCAACCCAGTCAAGTCTGTTGCGATAGTCTGGACCATATCTACTTCGCTGACCCTCTCAACCACTCAGTTTGGAAGCTGAATGGCAACACGGGCGCCTTGACCAGGGTGGCTGGAAACGGCACCAGCGGGTCCAGCGGCGATGGAGGACCGGCCACCAGCGCCCAGCTCAATAAACCAGAAGGTGTCTGCGTGGACGGGTGGGGAAACATCTACATTGGGGATACGGAGAATCATCGTATCAGAAAGGTAAGTCTATCAGGCAACATCAGCACCGTGGCCGGCACCGGCTCGGGAGGCTACGACGGCGATGGGGGCCTGGCTATCAACGCAAAGCTGAAGAAGCCGAACGGGGTGTTTGTAGATTCGTCGGGAAGCATCTTTATTGCCGATACCGATAACCACTGCATCAGAAAGGTGGATGGCGTAACCGGTAACATCACTACCGTCGCAGGCACTGGCAGCTCAGGCAAAACCGGCGATGGAGGCCCGGCCACTAACGCCAAGCTGAACAAGCCACGGGGGGTCTTTGTAGACACCTCTGGCGATATCTATATCGCCGACACCGAGAATTGCTCGATTCGAAAGGTGGATGTCTCAACCGGCAACATCTCGCGAGTGGCTGGAAACATGAGTGCCCACTGCGGTTACAGCGGAGACGGCGCTCCAGCTACCAATGCGGAGCTGAATAAACCTCGCGGCGTTTTTGTGGACGCCGCGGGAAACGTCTTTATCGCGGACACAGAAAATCACCGCATAAGAGTGGTGGATGGTGCTACAGGGGATATCGATACCTTAGCAGGCACAGGAACGGCTGGTTACTCAGGTGACGGAGGGCTGGCTACCAATGCTGAACTCGATAGTCCCAGGGGGGTCTGTCTCAATGGCGCGGGAGAAATGGTGATCGCTGATACGATGAACTCCTGCATCCGTGAGGTGGACCTGGGGGATATCATCTCCACCATTACCGGGACAGGGGCGCCTGCATTGAATCACCCCAGACAACTGGCCATGGATGCAACGGGCAACGTCTACATTGCCGACACGGACAATCAGCGCGTCCGAAAGCTGGACACCTCAGGCTGGATCACCACCGTGGCCGGAACAGGCTCCGGCGGCTACGACGGAGATGGGATTCCGGCCACCAGCGCTAAGCTCAACAAGCCGGGAGGCGTTTGTGTGGCCCCATCAGGAAATTTCTACATCGCTGACACGAGCAATCACCGCATCCGAAAGGTAGATGCTGCAACAGGCATGATTACCACCTATGCGGGTACCGGTTCACACGGGAATAACGGAGACGCCGGCTGGGCCACGGCACTGGAGCTTGACACGCCTGGCGGTGTTTCGGCAAGCACATTTCTCCTTGATATTGCTGATACAAAAAACCACCGCATTATGGAAGTAGATGGAACAGGATGGATGTACATCATCGCAGGAACGACTGGCAGCAACGGTTACAGCGGAGATGGCGGCCTGGCCACCAACGCCGAACTCAATAAGCCTGGCGGCGTGTTTATGGATGAAGCTTTAAACATCTTTATCGCTGATACGGAAAACCACTGCATCCGAAGGGTGGATGCTTCCTCACTTGTCATTACCACCGTAGCCGGCACGCCTGAGAACAGCGGCTATACCGGCGACGGGGGGGCCGCTACCGCCGCCTTGCTCAACAAACCAGAAGACGTTTTTGTGGATGCCGCGGGAAATATCTTTATCGCGGATACGGCGAATCATGTGATCCGAATGGTATGCGCCCACGACGGCACCATCCACACATCAGCCGGAGACGGGAATAACGGCTATAACGGAGACGACCTGCCGGCCGTCACGGCTGAACTCAATGCGCCTGCTGGTATTGTCATGGCGGCTATCCGGGGGGGAAGAAAGATCTTTATCAGTGACACGGAAAATGACCGCATCCGTATGCTGACCCTGCAGCCGGTGCCAGAAATACCCTACTAACCCCTGATGCCCTATGGATCGATTTCTCTCAAAGGGCCCTTCATTGAGCCCACCGGCCCTTGCCGGACCTTGACCCTCATTATAAAGCCTCCTTCTTCCCTTGGTGGTATGGATATTGCTGTTGCACTACCAAGGATTGAAGGGCCTTTTGCGCTCAAATAGGCACTCAAAGAAAAACTTTTTGGAGCCTGTCAATTATGATGGTTTCGTAAAAAGTCATCAGGCGGACGGCAAAGTAAAATGCTCCAGATGCAAGGCGCGCAAACCTTGAGGAGTGAGGCGTACTTACGGTACGTCGCAGCGACGAAAGATGAAGCGCAACGCCGCAGATGGACTTTTTAGAAGCCGTCAATTATTTGGCGCGTTGCAGACCATTTATAAGGGCATGAAGGGGTTCAAGACGTCATATGCTGAACCTGAGACCTACTTATCCGATCGGGATTGACATCCACAGTCAGAATATCTATGCGGTCCAGCTCAAAGAATCCGGGGGCGGCCTGGCCGTTCGGGCCTTGGCCCACCGACAAGGGGAGGGCTGGGCCGAGAAGGCCCTGGAAGGAGGCAACGGCCTTGCCTCTCAACTGAAGGGGATGGTAAAGAACACGGGTTTCCGGGGCAAGCGGGCGGTGGTGCACCTGCCGTCACCCTACCTCTACACGTTCCCCGTGAGTGTTCGGGTTGACGAGGGCGGCACCCTGGAAGAGGCCATTATTGCCGAATCGGCAAAGCATCTTCCCTTTCCCATCGAGGAAGCCACCCTTGATTATCCCTCCATCGCCTCCGTGGCTTCAGGCAAGGCAGACAAGCACAAGGCAACCATTATCGCGGCCCGCACCGAACAGGTCCGGCAATTCCTTCTCACGTTGAAGCAGGCCGGGCTTAGCGTGGAGGCCGTGGATGCCGACATTTCTTCCTTGATGCGGCTGCATGGTTATCTTCACGAGGTCAATGAAACGCCCACCATGTTATGCCACGTGGGATTCACACGAACGCTGCTGGCTGTGGCCACCAAAGACCGCATGATTGTCCACCGCACCGTTGCCTGGGGCATCGAGACGCTTCTCGTCAAGCTTGAAAAAAACCTTGAGCTATCCAGGGCTCAATCCAGGGGCCTGCTCATGGCATGCGGTTTTCTGCGCAGGGGTCGCAAGCTTCCTGATGAAGGCAAGGGCCTGACGGATGAGGACACGATGCAGGAGAGTGTACTGCGGGCGGTCCGTCAAATCATCACGCCATACCTTGAGGCATTGATCTATGAGTTTCACAATGTGATCGGCTACATGATGTCGGAGGAGCCGGACGCCGTCATTCAAGAAGGCTACGTTTACGGGCATGCAAATTTTATCCGGGATCTGGATCGTTACCTGGAAAGCACACTGAACATCCCAATCAAACTCGTTAATCCAGTGACGAACATGGCGCTGCCTGAGGACGGCATGCTGACCGACCCGTCCGAGGGGGGCCCCTTCAGCCTGGCGCTCGGCCTGGCCATGAGACAGGTGCTATGGCCATAAGAGAGATTGATCTCATTCCTCCCGAAATCGTGTACCGGCAGCACTTGGTACGTCATGTCTGCTTCTGGAGCGGATGCCTTGCCATTGCGCTGGCCCTTGTATTCGCTATCTATGGGTACCAGGCGCACGCGATCACAGCCAAGAAGCGCGACCTGATGAAGCTCAAAGAACAACACCGGCAACTTGGCGCTAAAATCGAGGAGATCAGGCAGATCCAACAACAATTGCAGAATTTGACGGAGGAGCAGGGCGCCATGGGCCACATGACCCAGAACCGGCCTTATTCTCAGGTCCTCCAAAGGTTGGCAGAGATCATGAACGAGCATACCTGGCTCACCCTGTTGGCCGTCGAGGCCGACAAGGAGGTGGCCGGCAGGGCCAATGTGAAATTGGCAGGATTCTCCCAGTCCAACAAGGACCTGGGGGACTTCCTGAACCAGCTGGCCGGCGAGCCCATGTTCCAGGCCGTGGCATTGAATTTCGCCAAGGAAACCAAAGAAAGACGTTCCAAGGAGAAGACGGCCGTCCCTTTGACCCTGGTTCAGTTCCAGATCGACTGTCATGTTTAGACGGGATGTTGCCCAAACAGGAATGCCTTTAAGCGGTTCATTGAAACGTTTTTTTGTTTATAAATCTTGATGGTTTCGTAAAAAGTCGATTTTACTCACTCCGTGAACATTTTGGGGGCCCTTAAGATGTTCAGCTAAAATGCTAAAACTCGGGCTAACGCCCTCAGACAGTTAGCATTTTTTAACGCTAAACATCTGAAGTGCCTTTCCCCCAAAATGCTCAATGTCGTTCGGAAAATACTTTTTACGAGTCCATCAATCTTGGCGAAGCGGAAGACCGGCGATGTCAACTGTTTGAGCCGGGAAGGCGAGTTTTGACATCGCCTGGAGTGAGCTTTAGATTTATCAAAAAACGTTTCAGAACAAGCGAAAAGGGATTTGGGCAATAGCCTGTAGAAACGGGGCTCCCTATGCATCTTGACATCAAAATGCTGGATCGAATCTGCCTCATCATGGTGGTTGTTGTCTCCCTGGCGAGCGGGTACTGGGTGGTCAATGGCGGCGTGAGGCAACTCCGGGAGATCCGGGAGCAGAAGGTTATGCTTTCCAAGAGCATAACGGACCTGGCCCTGGCCGAGACCAACCTGCAGCGGCTCAACGCGGCGATTGACGAAACGAAAAAGCAGATCAAGGCCCTGGACGAACGCATCCCGGACACCGCAAAGATCGGCAAGTTCTTGAAGCAGCTGGACGCGCTGATGAAAGAAAGACACATCGTCCTGGAAAGCTTTGAGCCCCTGCCCGTGGTGGAACAGAAACGCTTTACCAGAATCCCCATTCGCCTCATATCCAGGGGCTCTTTTGTGAACATCTACCAGCTCATCAGTGACCTAGAAACCATGAGCCGCCTGGTGGATGTGGAAGACACCATCCTGACCAGCGTCAACGAGGGAGGGGAATGCCGGTTTGACCTCACAACGAGCATTTTTGAACGGTAGAGATTTGGATACACGTAAGAAGGTAGCGCTGCATGTCTGAAAAAAAACCAGAACGCGTCAAAATCTATCTTATTGTTGTGCTGTCCATGGTGCTGATCGTGGTGGTCTATTTTCGTTTCTTCCACAAGAAGACCACCCATGCGGCCGTTCCCGCACGATACAAGGCTCGCGTCGCTCGACTGGTGGTGCCCCAGGTCCGGTTACCCAACGTGCAAACGGCCAAACAGCCCGAAATGTCAGCCCCTGAGTCAAAGCCGGCCATTGCCAGGGATATTTTCAAGCCGTTGAAAACCCCTCCACCGAAAAAGGATATTCAACAATCGAAGCAAAGGCCCTCAAAGCCGACCGTGTCCCTGAACCTCAAAGGGACTATTGTGGGAGGAGAGCAACCCATTGCAGTGATCAATGATCAATTTGTCCATACCGGCGATTGGATTGCCGAATACCAGGTCGTGAGGATCGCCAAGAATGAGGTGGTCTTGACCGCTGACACCCATCAAATGGTTTTGAAGGTCTTGAAGATCCATGACGCCATCTGATGGGCGAACCTTTCGTGTGTG
>CAZCXI010000065.1:0-3328 GCA_964502635.1 uncultured Desulfobacterales bacterium | reverse complement strand
CCGGGCTATGTGTCCATTGTGTTTCAGTTCGGAAGCGGGGTCCTGTCTGAAAAACCAAGGGTTCAGGGAAAGGAAGTTTTCTTCAGGCTGCAAAACGTCACCACAAGACTCATCCCGTTTCGTCAATACAAGAGCTTCGACTCCTGGGTCATGCTGAAAAAGGACGGCAGCGACCTGAATGTCCGGGTGGGCCTTCCTGAAAATTTCCTGAAGATGAGCCATTTTCGTATGAGACACCCGGACCGCTTGGTCCTCAACCTCTATGAGAAAAAGGAGCCCTTGGCCCCCTCACCTCAAGACATGGCAACCGGTCGCAGCCAGGCAGCGCCTGCGCCCGACAAGCAGGCCTTGCAGCCCCTCGCCCTGGTCGTGGAAAAGGCCCCGGACGCAGCGACAGTCAAGGAAAACAAGCCGGAGGGAAAAACCACACGAGCCAAAGCGTCCGCGCCCAAACCTGTTAAGAAAAGCTCCAAGGTAGTTGAGCAAATTGCCGTTGATGGCCTGATCAGCCTCAATTTTCACCAGGTGGACATTCGAGAGCTCCTCTCGGCGCTGGCGATCAAGCGGGAGATCAACATCGTGATGGCCCAAGACGTCTCCGGCATGGTCTCCTTGCATCTTTACCGGGTGACCCTGGATGAAGCCCTTCACGCGATCGCCCTGTCCGGTGGTTTTGCCTACATGAAAGAGGGAACCATGCACGTCATCTACAAACCCAAAGAAGAAGCAGATCCACAGGCGGACAGGCTCCAGATGCGCATCTTTGAGCTGAAATATGCCGAGGTCGACAAGGTCCAGGAAGTGCTGGATGCCATCCCCGGAAAGCGTGTCATCCAGGTACATGAGCCATCAAAGACCATTATTGTCCAGGATACCCCTGAAAACATCAAAAAGATTGAAACCATCATCCGTTTTTGGGACCGGAAGCCGAGGCAGGTGATGATCGAGGCCAAGATTCTACAGATCCGCCTCACGGATGAGATGTCTCTGGGTGTGAACTGGGACAAGATACTCGGCGACCTGAGGATCGGGACAGGGGGCTTCAGCACGGCAGTGCCGCCCACGGCCGAGGGGATCTCCCCAGTGCCCGGCACGGGAACGGGTGTTTTTGCCAACATGATCACCGGTGCCGGGACGAGGCATGAGTTCGCAGTTGCCCTGGATGCCCTGCAGGCCAAGACCAAGGTGAACACCCTTTCTGCCCCCAAGATCCTGGCCATTCACGGCAAACAGGCGAAAGTGCAAGTGGGCGGACAACAGGGCTACAAAGTCACCACCGTAACCGGTACGGGCCTGGCCACCGAAAGCGTGCAATTCCTGGACACGGGAACCATCCTGGATATCACCCCATACATCGGGAGCAAAGGCAATGTGCTCCTTCATGTGAAGCCGAGCATCAATTCGGTGACGATTGACGCTGCCAGCGGGATCCCCACGGTGAAGGCCACGACGGTGTCCACATGGCTCATGGCCAAGACCGGGGAGACGGTCTTTATTGCCGGTTTGATCCAGGATCAGAAAACGAAGACCAGAGAAATGGTCCCTTGCCTGGGCAGTATTCCCGGTTTGGGCCGGGCGTTCGGAAGCACTTCTCGAAGCATTGGAAAGGACGAACTAGTGGTGCTGATTACGCCTTATGTGTTGGAAACCGAGCGGAAGCGCCTGGATGAAGAGGCCGTAGAAAAGACCAAGAAAGTGGAGCAAGGGTTAAGAAAACCGCCCCCTCCCCCTTACCAGGAATTCTTGGGCTTGCCGCTGGAATGATCGGCCCTTGCCTCCCTGACACCCAAGACCAGAAGCACGAACCCCACACAAGCCGTGAGCAAGGCGCCCAGCATCTGATCATGGCTGTAATCACCATAATAGGCGGCTGCGGCCATAAAAAAAACCACCGCCACCAGCTCGAGAAAGTATCCGACGATCTTGCTACGCATGAGCATGAGCGCATCCTTCGCCGCCTTCGGCCGAATGGGCTTGATGTCTTTCATATCAACGATAGCATCTTTCAATTAGTTTCATTATGCCCGAAGGGCATTGACGGTTAATGGCCCCGCAGGTCGCGGAGCCATTAGTCTATGTGTGTCAGCGCGAGTCCGCGGTTTCATCGTCTTTGCGGTGAGCTGTCCTGTGCCTTAGCGCCACCAGCACGATCAGGCTCACACCGATCAGGACCATGGTGGAGGGTTCAGGAAACGGCACCATTTGCTGAGCCACCACGGTGACTGCCATGCCCACCACGATGAGCATGATCGCGCACGAGACCCCCAGAAACCGCTTCATTCTCCTCCTTTCCTTCTTTCACCCCCGAGACATCGGTTCCTATGCAGATACACTAAGCCATGATCAAACACCGTGCCAAGTTGGGCGATGCCATGTTTTTGCGGAAGATTCAAATAGTTAGCACGCTATGCGACAAAACGGACCTCTGGAATATTGGGTAACTCTGGTTAGCAATTGAGAAAAGAGTTGCCAACTTTGAGTATCGTCATCACCGGCAGACATGGAAAGAAGCCGCAAAGGTGTGGCGCGACCCTGCCACCAGGGATAAAAGGGCCAAGACGTCCTTGACGTTTTCCGATAACTGGGACAGACTAATCTGCACAGCAAGTGGTTACCGTTTGAAGATCATAAGGATTCGAGGGGCCAAGGGGTCAGGGATTCGAGTGAAATGCTTAAGAGTTATAAAGAATTAAAAGTTTGGCAAAGGTCATATCAGCTGTGTTTAGAAATCTATAAAATAACGAAAAGATTCCCTAATGAAGAAAGATACGGCCTGACATCGCAAATAAGGAGGGCCGCAGTCTCTGTCCCTAGTAACATAGCAGAAGGATATGGAAGAAAAACAACCCCAGAATATATTCGGTTCTTATATATAGCTTATGGCTCAAATTGTGAGATGGAAACCCAGGTATTACTATCTGGGGACTTGGGTTATATTGAGACTGGTAAATTAGAGATCCTACAGGAGGGAATAGGTGAGGTTGAGAGGATGCTTAAAGGACTCATTAAATCATTGGAAAGAAAAGCACTCGACCCCTTGAATCCTTGAATCCTCGAACCCTTAGTACCAACCAATCGGGAGAAGAACCCCTTTTGATTGGTCGAGGACAATAAACGTCGCATTGAAAATGGTCCATGTTCATTACCTTTGAAGGCATTGAGGGTTCCGGCAAAACCACCCAGATAAAGCTTCTTGTCGCCGTGCTGCAGGCAAAGGGCTATGACTGCGTTGCCACACGTGAGCCCGGCGCCACCCGGATCGGGGAAAAGATCCGGGCCATCCTCCTGGACTCCAACCACACCGCCATGCTTCCCATCACAGAGCTGC
>CAZCXI010000064.1:0-16978 GCA_964502635.1 uncultured Desulfobacterales bacterium | reverse complement strand
AACCTCGAAAAGCGACAATTATGAGGTTTTTGGGGTACCCACCCGGGCGAAGCGAATGGCCCGCCCTAGCGGGCAAATCGCAAGCTGTTTGAGGCCGTTAGGCCGAGTTCTTGCGATTTAGTGAGCGAGCCCTCAGATGGGTCAAAAACCTCATATCAAAGAGTGAGGCGAGGTTATTCAAAGGTCTCGTGATCTGCCAGGGCATCTGCCTCCTGTGTTGCAATATGGCGGCGTTCAAATAAATAACCCCGTCATCTTTGATGACGGGGTTATCAATTCGCCGGCGTTCCAAAACCCCTGCCTTATGCGCGGGGTTGGTGAGGGCTCTTCACCTGGTCGATAGCTACAAAGCTGCGTCCAACGGCTTCCGGGCGACAGCCTATTGATCTCCCACCTCACACGGTTTCAACGCTCACCGCCTGCGGTCCCTTTTGGCCCTGCTCGACGTCAAATCGAACGCGCTGACCTTCATACAGAGACCGGAAACCACTGCCAAGAATTGAGCTATAGTGGACGAAGACGTCCTGGCCTTCGTCCATGCTGATAAAACCATAGCCCTTCTTCTCGTTAAACCACTTTACAGTGCCTTCTGCCACGACCATATCCCCCCTTTCACAAGATTATTTAGCTGGGATATGGGTCTGATAGCAAAAAAAGCCACCAAGGTCTCTGTGCCTTGATGGCCTATTGTTCTACTCCACAAAGCTCCAATCCCAAACCACCACTTTGCCTCACCCGAAGGTGTGAAGCTCAACAACCTACTAAAACATCCCCACAGTTTCCCATATCACAGGATGGCTTTTTGTGTCAAGCAAATCCATCACTTTTCTTCAGACGACGGACGGTGTCCCGACAGCCACCGCATATGGATCTTTCTGGTTCTGGGCCCGTCGAACTCGCAGAAAAACACGCCCTGCCATGTCCCCAAGCTCAGCCGGCCCCCTTCCACCGCTATCATCTCCGAGGCCCCGATCAGGCTCGCCTTGATGTGGGCCGGGGAATTCCCCTCGAGATGGCGGTAGGCCTCATGCCATGGAACGATCTTGTTCAAGACCATGAGGATGTCTGACTTGACGCTCGGGTCCGCATGCTCATTGATGGTCACGGCCGCCGTGGTGTGTGGGACAAAAAGCAAGCAAATCCCATGGTCAATGCCCTCGACCTGAATCACCTTCTCCACCTCGGCAGTGATGTCTATGAGTTCAGTCTTCGAGCGGGTCTTGACCGTCAGGATCCTGTTCAAGGCGCCTCCTCAAAAAAAAAGAGACTTTACCCGGGGTAAAGTCTCTTTTTCGGACGTCCTAATTGTCTCACAAAATCACAAAGTTTTCCCTATACACAGCCGGTCGGCTTAGGAAGACCTGCCATCTTGCACGCGCCCTTGCCAGGGCCAGATGGAAACAGTTCGTAAATGTGTTTGAGTTTGTAACCAGTCACCTTAGAGAAGATCCGGACCATGGGAGCGATGCCGTTCTTCTCATAATAATCTTGTAAGAACTTGATGCACTTCCAATGTTCGTCGTTGAGTTCATCAATCCCCTCTACGGTCTTGACGTGTTGGACCCACTCCGGAGACCAGTTCTTGAAATCATCAATAAAACCATCCTCATCCACATTAAAAGTTTTCCCTTCAAACTCAACTGTCGGCATGCCAACGCCCTCCTTTCCTTAATTTATTATCCGCCATTATTTGTTTGACACCCACTCCTAGCCACGAAAAATATCGTTTGACTCCTACACGAAAAAACCGTCTTTGTCAACACCAAAAAGGACGGATGGGAAAATTAACCTTGCCCCGTTGCTGTTGGGGCTCCTTTCAGGAGGCCCAACATGGGCGAAGGCGTTGTCCGGCTGAACGCCAGGTCATTGTGCCGTGACTGCCACTTCGTCCCGTCCTGTGGTTTCCTTCAGATACACGTTAACCATGGTATTGTGGATGGTTTCCAGGTACTTGCCCACGTAGTTCGCATCGATGGGCAGTTCGCGGTGACCTCGGTCCACCAGAACGGCCAGCTCAATGCGATCCGGACGGCCAAAATCGATCAGGGCATCCATGGCTGCCCGTACGGTGCGGCCCGTGAAGAGGACATCATCCACCAGGATTACCTGTTTTCCATCCAGTGAGAAAGGCAACTCCGTCTTCTGAACAATAGGTTGGTGGCTTATGCGGGTCCAGTCGTCTCTGTAAAGATTGATATCAAGATCGCCCCTGGGGATATCATCTCCTTCAAGCGAAAGAATCTTTGCCCTCAATCGGTCCGCCAGGAATACCCCTCCGGTCCTGATGCCAATGAGCACCAGATTCTCCGCCCCCCTGTGCTTTTGGAGGATCTCACGGGCCATCCCGGTCAGGATGCGGTCAATGTCGTGGGCTTTCAAGATGACTTGTTCTGTGGTCATAGTGTGGCTATTTCAAAGCTCATAGAGCGTTTCGTCACGACGGGGCTTGGCCCCTTTGGTCCCTCTTGCCCTTTTTTCGCCAAACATGAAAGGTTCCTCTTCTTCAAGGAGATCTCCCATCTCTGCTTCGACCTGTTCAGGATCTTCGCCGGCCTCCATCCTTCTCAAGGCTTCCTCCATGCCCGGGCCGAGGGTAACGCCCGTTGCATCTGTAAACTTGCGCATCAAATCGACAGCCTGGCGTGGATCCTCCTCGTTGATTCCTTCAGCCTCCCGGGCCAAGAGGCCCATCGCTTTTTCCATCTTGGCCTCGTCCACCGGGAAATCATCCAGATCAGTCTCCTCCTTTGCCCCTGTGACTCTGGCAAAGGTGGACATCTGCCTTTTCAGCTTCTTTTGTTTACACCTCGGGCAAATGGGTCGCTTGGTCGTGTTAACCGTCTTTGAGAAGAAGCTGAACAGGGTGTTACAGTCTCCGCAATAAAACTCATAGATAGGCATGGTACTTCTTTCTCACCCCCCTTACTCTTCACGCATCGCCCAGCTTAAGGAGAATCAGGAGCAAAACGCCCTTGTTTAATATAATAGGCAAGGAAGTGATGGGTCAACAGAATAATGGGGCAGCCGTGGGGTCGGAAGGCGGTTGAGATGTCGGCAGATACAGATTAACCGTATTGCCTCGGCCAAGTTGAACCTTCAATTCAATGTGGCCATGGTGAGCTTCGATGATCTTCCGGGCCATGGGGAGCCCCAGGCCCTCGCCGAAGGTCGTCGTGGAAAGATTCGAATCAAGCAAGGCATCTCGCACGCCATCAGGCATGACGTGGCCGTTGTCGGAAATCGCGATGCAGACTTGCCCCGTTTGCCGCAAGGGTCGAATGGACACGGTCACGGTGCCGTGGCCTGGACCGATCATATGAACGGCGGTTTGGAAAAGCTGGTGCAAGGCCCGGGTAATGCCATCCAGGTCCAGGGGCACCCGAGCCGGTTCTTGAGAAAAATCTCGAATGATGTCAATATGTTTTTCGCTGAAAAGACTTCCAAGTTCATCCAAGACCTCGTCTATGATCGGAGCCAGGTTTTTCTCAACAAACGTAGGCTCGTAGTCGCGGCAGTAATCGATAATCGCCTCCAAAACGCCCTCCAGGCGTCTGGACTCCTTGGCAATGATGTTCGCATATTGTCCGCCCTGTGCTTCTTCGCCGCACTGGCGTGCAAGCCTTTTGGCAAAGCCCCCGATGGCCAGCAGAGGATTACGAATTTCGTGAGCCACTGCATCCAAGGTGTTCTGAAGGATTTCTCTGCGACTGCGGGCCATTTCTTCAGACATGGTGGTCAACGCCTGGTCATAGTGGCTCACATGGCCCAAGAGCTCCTGAAAGGAAGACTCCATAGAGACATTGACCCGGGCAAGGGCCTGGTTGGCCTTTTCCAGCAGCGTTATCATGTCGGTCTGGGAATTAACCTGGACACGAAGTTGTTCGGCCAGGTCTTCGACCTGGTCAAAGGTCTGTGACAGGATCCCGTTTACTGCCTCGGGCTCCAGTTGTAAAACAGCTTGAGCCCGTTGCTGCACCTCATATAGATCCGTGGTTTGACCGAATACGATTTCTGTAGCCATCCTTGCCATCTCCACAATCTTGCACAGGATTGGCTTGTCCGGTTCCAGGGTCTCTGGGCCGAAGAGCTTCTGGCATTCTACAAAATGGTCTGGAAAGCGCCAGCGCCGCAAAACGACACTGCCTATCTCCCTGTGGTTGATGCCCAGGTTTTCCTCCTCCCAGGCAATGGCCTCCTTAAGGGGCAGCGTCCCTACGGGGAACCTCTTCTTTGTCTCCTCAGGGCATGCATTGTAGAATATGAGTATGCCAATCTCTGAAATCAAGGCAGCGATGAAGGCCTCCTCCGGGTACAAGTTGTTGATGGGCCGCATAGCGCGGACAAAATCCTGCGCAATCAATGCGCGGTAAAGTGACGTCTTCCAGAAATGGTTATAGTCCAGGCCCTCATGCTCGCCCATGGGAAAAGCATCGCGCAAAGAAAGGCTTAAGGCCATGACGCGCACCTTGTTGAAGCCCAACAGGACAACGGCCTGGGAGATGGAACTCACGCGCTCCGGCCGAGCATAGAATGCGCTTCCCACCAACTTAAGAAGTCGTGTAGCCAGACCGGGGTCCTTTTCGATGATGGCGGCCAGCTCTGGTGCAGTGCTTCGGTCGTCTGCAGCGAGTTCTACCAACTGGATGGCTATGGGGGACAGAGAAGGGAGGCTCTCGCTGTCTACCATTTGTTTGAGCCATTTTGCTTTTTGGTGATTTTCCACGATTCAAGCAGTCTTCTATATGAGGCTCCCCGACCAAAGGTCGGGGCCTGCGGGAAGCAGGCCGGTCAAGGCATTGGATGCCGAAGAGAAGCCTTTTAATCGCCACCGGTTACTGGGAAACAACGGGCTGGCGACAAAGATCGTTTAAAACAAAGAGCTTAACCTTCTTGCTTCAGCTTCAAGGCTTCTTCATAGACGACCCTCTTGGGCAGGTCATATTCTCTGGCCACCACCTTGACCAGGTCGGACAGGGAGCCGTCTTGCTCGTGCTGCAAGCGTCGTAGATGGTTCTGGATGGACTCCCGGTCAACTTCTCTTCCCGTTTCCCAGCCTGCCACCAGCAAGGTACACTCACCCTTCGGAGGAGGGCTCGCTGCCATTTCTTTCACCATTTTGCTCAGGGGTCCCCTGAGGATTTCCTCGTGAAGCTTGGTCAGTTCGCGTGCCGTCACAGCCTTCCGATCTCCCATCACAGCAAGGATCTCCTGCATCAGGCCAAGGAGTCTCAAGGGGGATTCATAAAAAATGAGCGTTCGTGGCTCTTGTTTTAACTGATCCAGCAATGCTCTACGTTTTCCGGGCTTCCTGGGAACAAAGCCGATGAAAACAAAGCTGTCCGTAGCAAGGCCTGAAACGCTCAACGCCGCAATCATGGCTGATGCGCCCGGAATCGGCACGACTGATCCAGCATTCCGGATAACCTCACGAACAAGATAATGGCCCGGATCTGAGATGGAGGGAGTACCCGCATCCGTGACAAGGGCAATCGATGTTCCGGCCTTGAGTTTCCCCATGAGCTGCGGCGTGCGTTTCTCTTTATTATGGTCGTGATAGGAGACCATGGGCGTAGAAACCTGATGGCGCGTGAGGAGCTTGCGGGTTTGCCGGGTGTCTTCTGCCGCAATGACACCCACTTCCTTCAGGGTGCGGATAGCCCGTAGGGTGATGTCTTCCATATGGCCAATGGGGGTGGCCACCACAAAAAGTGTCCCAGACGGAGGGGAAGCAATCTGGGTAGATCCCTCAGTAGGCAAGTTCGAAGGCATTCTTGATGATCTCGATATTAGGTCGCCCAGGCCACAGGCGGATCGCCACGACATCAAAACGGGCCCTTTCCCCAATCTGCCCTGTTTTTTTCAGATATTCAAGGGCAACCATAGATATCTTGCGCTGTTTCCGGGGGGTAACAGCCAGCTTTGGATCTCCAAACCGATCCGTGCGCCGGGCCTTTACCTCCACGAAGGCCAGCACACCATCGTCTTTGGCAATGATGTCGATTTCGCCCAACTTGCAGCGATAGTTCTTCTCAAGAATCCTATATCCTTTTTCCTTCAAGGCTTTGACGGCAAGGGACTCACCGCGGGCGCCAGTGTGGCAGCGATCGTCGCCCGGTGTGTCCGGTTGCCGGCAGCTCCGATCTCTAAACATTGGCTCTCCGGGGTTCCAGCTCACCAATGGTTGTCTGCATATTCCTCCACACCGCGGAAGGTTTTTCGGTGAATCCGACAACAGCCAAAGGTGCGGATGGCCTCACGGTGTGCTCTTGTACCGTACCCCTTGTGCTGTGCGAAGCCAAACACGGGAAATTCTTCATCATAAAGCCTCATGAGTCGATCTCGTGTCACTTTGGCTATGACGGATGCCGCGGCGATGGACAGACACCGCCTGTCGCCGTGCTTCACGACCTGTTGAGGCAAGGGAGATCGGATGGGAATCGTCCCGTCAATGAGTAAGTAATCTGCAGGGGGCCGAAGATTGTCCACCGCCATGCGCATGGCAAGGAGTGAGGCCTGAAGGATATTGATACGGTCGATTTCAATGGGGTCCACAAGGCCGATGCCTATAGAAACAGCTTGTTCATAAATCGCCCCGAAGAGCTCTTCTCGCCTTCCAGGACTCAATCGCTTGGAATCATCCAAGTGCTCAAGGCGCACACGGTCAGGAAGGATGACCGCGGCGGACAGCACCGGCCCCGCCAGGGGACCCCTGCCGGCCTCGTCGATGCCGGCGACGCTTGAGAACCCTTCTTGCCGAGCTTTTTCCTCAAGCGGCTCAGGATTGATGCCCACGATTCATGATCCGGAGAACTTGGTTTGAACGACTGTCGGCAGGTTCCACACGAAACAAGCCCACATGAGGTATCTTAGGGCGAGACCTTTGAAAAACTCCTTCTCACTTATTCGTATGAGCTTTTTGGCCCATCTAAGGGCTTGCTCTCTAAATCGGACACGAAGTGAAGCGTAGCGCTCAAAACTCGGCCCAAGGGCCTCAAACAGTTTAGGATTTGCCCACTGATGTGGGCACGTTCGCTTCGCCCAGATGGGTACCCCAAAAAGCCCATAATGGTCGTTCAAATGAGTTATTCAAAGCTCTCAGGGCCTGGGGCAAAAACCGATTGAAGCTCCCTGTAGCACAAGCTACAGGGAATCTCCGACCGTAAGGAACGCTGACTTTTTTTGGATACGCTCGCCAACCCCGCAGCAAGCTACGGGGAATGCGCTCGCTTTTGCGGTTCAGAACTAGGCTGAGCGAAGCTCCTTGATCCTGGCTGCTCTGCCTCTCAGCTTTCTGAGGTAGTAAAGGCGAGAGCGACGGACCCGACCGCGCGTCACGATCTCAATCTTGTCAATACTCGGAGAATGCAAAGGGAAAATGCGCTCCACGCCGATCCCATAAGATATCTTCCTCACCGTGAATGTGGCATTGGTGGTCCCTTTCCGCTTCCTGATCACCACCCCTTTGAAAACCTGAATCCGCTCTTTCTCCCCTTCTTTGATCTTGACAAAGACCTTTACCGTATCACCAGGCTTGAAAAACGGAAGATCAAACCGCATCTGTTCCTTTTCAATCGCTTTAATTGTTTCCACATCTGCCTCCAGATAGAAGTAAGCTCCCAGCGTCCGTATCAGTTTAGCCTATTCAAAAAACGTGTGTAACAAAGCATACGGGTGATTCGATTCTAAAGCGAGGCACTGTTTGAGTTTGACACGCTTTAGAATCGGATTGCCCGTATGCGGATAGCATTTTCAAAGGGCTAAAATATTACCAGCGTCCAACATGTTGACGAGACCTTTGAATAACCTCGACTCGCTTTTTGATATGAGGTTTTTGACCCATCTGAGGGCTCGCTCACTAAATCGCAAGAACTCGGCCTAACGGCCTCAAACAGCTTGCGATTTGCCCGCTAGGGCGGGCCATTCGCTTCGCCCGGGTGGGTACCCCAAAAACCTCATAATTGTCGCTTTTCGAGGTTCTGCAAAGGTCTCGTTGACGGAATGAGTAACATCGACTTTTTACGAAGCCGTCAACTTTAGGCACTCAATCTCTCTGTCCCAAAAGCCTGTCAAGGACAATGGCTGCAGCCGATCGCACGGACAGGTGGTTATAACCGGTCGGCCCCATGATAGGGGCCAGGACATAATCGGCTGTTTCAATAAACTCCCGTGTGAGTCCCCACGCGGTTCCAAAGCTGAGCAAAATGGGGCGCTCTGACTTTAACATGCCTGACAGCCCGGCATAGCTGATGGTTTCCGGGTGCGGCCGGGCATCCGTGACGACCGTAGTCGGTCTGCCCTGCCCCCTGCCGGAGATCTCATCCACTACAGCATCGACAGAGGCCTCAATCCTAACCAGCTTCAGGGCGGCGCCGCGATCTGGGTTGTACCTTGCCCCCAGGCCGTGGGTCCAATGAGATACAATCCTTGCAACCAGTCGCCGCTGGTCTACCAGGGGGGTCAACACGTAGAAGGCTTGTGCCCCATACGTCTTGGCCGCCCTCGATATGTCGTGCAAATCAAGGTTGCTGACCGCCGAGGCGATCACCTCGCCTTTTTTATTATACACCGGATGGTGTATCAGGGCCAAGTAGAGGTTGCCTGCACCTGTCAAGACGTTGCGGAATGCCTCTCTAAGGTGGTTTCTATATCCCGGTGAAGCTTTTCAAGGAACACGATATCCTCTGGCGTCAGCGGTTGGTCTAACAGCAAATCAGGTCTTTTCAAAAACGTCCTGACCAGCGATGCCTGTCGCCTCCACTGCTCAATGGCGGCGTGGTTGCCGGAAAGCAACATGTTCGGCACCTGGGATCCCTCAAAAGACCTGGGTCGTGTGTATTGCGGGTACTCCAGCAGGCCCGTTGAAAAGGAATCCTCTTGAGCGGACTGTTCGTTTCCCAGTGCGCCGGGAAGCAGTCGGCCTACCGCATCGATCACAACCATGGCCGCCAATTCACCGCCGGTGAGTACATAGTCGCCGATGGACAGCTCCTCATCTGCGAAGTCATGACAAATTCGATCGTCAACCCCTTCATAGCGGCCACAGACCAAGATGAGTTCGGCACAGCGGGCCAGTTCCCTGGCCAGCCCATCATCAAACAGTCGACCCTGTGGTGTGAGCACGAGGGTGAAAGCCCCGGGATGTCTCTGTTTGGCATGCCGAATAGCCCCTGCCAGTGGTTCAGGCTTCATGACCATGCCGCTGCCACCGCCATAAGGGCGATCATCCACGGTGCGGTGGGGGCCTTTGGCAAAATCTCTGATATCGATCGTTTCGATGGACAGGCGGTTGCTTTCAACTGCTCGCCTGATAATGCCTCCCACCAGCAAGGTGGAAAACATCTCAGGAAACAACGTAAGAACCGTAATGTTCATCCATCAATCTTCCAGCCCTTCGGGAAGATCCACACGCAAGATTTTCTGTTTAAGGTCAATATCGACCACCACCGAATCGGTTGCTGGAATGAGCACTTCCTTTTTCCCGTCTCTCACCACATAAACATCGTTGCTTCCCGTGGGCAGAATCGCTTCCACTCGGCCCAGACGTCGGTCGTGCAGCGTAAAGGCCTCGAGCCCCACGATCTGATACCAGTAATAACTGCCTTCTTCCAGTTGAGGCAGGGCGGCCAAGTCTATGAAAAGCTGGCAGCCTATCCATGCCTCCGCTGCTTCGATTGACCCGATCCCCTCCAAGCCAAGACGGATCACACGTTTGTAAGGACTGGCGAATGCGATGCGAAACGTCGCAAGGACCTCCCCCCCTCGGCCGAGGGCCAGATCCTTGCCGGGGACAAACAAATCCAGGGGGTCGCCATAGGAAACTGCCTTGAGGTGGCCCTTGATCCCGTGGGTACCCACGATCTTTCCTACAGGGATCAGGGCATCCTTACCCATGGCGCCCTATTCGATGATCTCCAATACGGATCTTTTCTTGATCTTGGCAGAAGCAGCGCCCAAAATAGTTCGTAAGGCACGTGCGGTGCGGCCTTGCTTGCCGATGATTTTGCCCAGGTCATCCTTAGCCACCTTCAGCTCAATGACCGAGGTCTGTTCGCCTTGCACTTCGGAAACCTCCACGGCCTCCGGATCATCCACCAGCGCTTCAGCAATGTGCTTGATCAGATCCTTCATTTTCCGCCCTCCTCACTGCGTTACAAGATAAGACCGACGCCTACAAAGGTGAGTTGGCTTGGAAAGACCGCCTTATGCACTTCCTGGTTCCTGGAAAAAACCCTCTTTCCTTAACAAATTCTTGACCGTTGCCGTCGGGATGGCCCCCCTTGCAATCCATGCCTTGATCCGATCATTTTTCAAGCGCACCGCCGCGGGCTCGCTGAGTGGATCATACGTTCCAACGAGTTCGAGAAACTTGCCATCCCGAGGGGCCTGGTTGGAAGCCACCACGATTCGATAAAACGGTTTTTTCTTTGCGCCATACCTGGCCAATCTGATTTTAACGGGCATCCGACGCTATTCCTCCTTACTGGAACGGCAGCCCCCCCCGACCAAGGGTACGAAGGCCACCCTTATTCAACTTCTTGATCATCTTCTGCACTTGGACGTAATTCTTCAAAAGCTGGTTCACTTCTTGAACCGTGGTTCCACTGCCACTGGCGATCCGTTTCCGTCGACTGGCATTGATCATATGATGCTTGAGCCGTTCCTCGACAGTCATAGAGTCAATAATGGCTGTAATGCGCACCAAGTCCCCTTCGTCCACGCTGAGCTGCTTCATTTGTTTCAGCTTGCCCATACCGGGGATCATGGCCAAGAGATCTTCCATGGGACCCATCTTTCTAACCTGGATCATTTGATCACGAAAGTCTTGCAGGGTAAACTGGTTTTTTCGAAGCTTCTTTTCCAGTTCCCGGGCCTTTTTTTCGTCCACAGCACTTTGGGCCTTCTCAATGAGAGACAGCATATCACCCATGCCCAGGACCCTGGATGCCATACGGTCTGGATGAAACGGCTCCAGGGCCTCTAATGTTTCACCCACACCTACAAATTTGATCGGTTTTGAGGTGATGGCTCGGATAGAAAGGGCCGCGCCACCCCGGGCGTCACCGTCCATCTTGGTGAGAATGACGCCGCCGATATCCAGGGCATCATTAAAAGCCTCGGCCATGTTGACGGCATCCTGTCCCGTCATGGCATCGGCCACCAACAGGATATCAGAGGGCTGAACCGCTTCCTTGATGCGCTTCAGTTCGGCCATCAGGGCCTCGTCGATGTGGAGACGGCCCGCTGTGTCAATCAAAAGGCTGTCAAATCCATTCTGGCTAGCGATGCCAA
Organism: uncultured Desulfobacterales bacterium; assembly: GCA_964502635.1. Taxonomy (GTDB): domain Bacteria; phylum Desulfobacterota; class Desulfobacteria; order Desulfobacterales. The sequence continues at coordinate 5,689 of CAZCXI010000064.1, read as the reverse complement.
GGGCCTGCCGGCAAATGTCCACAGGATCCATGTCCTGTGTAGAGGGGAAGACACCCATGCCCAGTTCTTCGCCAAGTTTTTTGAGCTGATCAATAGCCGCCGGGCGATAGATATCAGCCGGCACCAGATAAGGTTTTCGGTGCTGTTTGGTCAAAAACCTGCCTAGCTTGCCGGCCGTTGTAGTCTTGCCTGAGCCCTGGAGGCCCACCAGCATGACAGACGCAGGTCGACCGCTGAGGCTCAGATCTTCGTGCGTGTTTCCCATGAGCCGGGTCAGTTCTTCATTAACAATCTTGACAACCTGCTGCCCCGGTGTCAGGCTAGCCAATACCTCCTGGCCAATCGCGCGTTCCTTGATAGCGGCAAGGAGTTGTTTGACAACCTTGTAGTGAACGTCGGCTTCAAGAAGGGCGATGCGGATTTCCTTCAGTCCAGCTTCGATATTTTTCTCGGTTAACCTGCCGTGCCCCTTGAGCCTCTTGAAGGTCAGGTTCAGTTTGTCGGTGAGATTCTCAAACATAGCCGCCTCTTTTATAGTCTAAACTTATTTTTATTATTATTCATCATTGTTTGTGTCAAGAGAATATTTTCTCGAGAAACGTTGGCAGACGCCCCTTTTTCCCTCATGTCCACGCAACGCGATGTAAAAAACTTCACCCGGGAAGCCTTTACCCGTTGGCTCGAACATCACAACGTCGCACCTTATCGGGCCGGCCAGATCCTCAGATGGATATACCATCGAAACAGCTGTTCCTTTGCCCAGATGACAGATCTGTCAAAGGATTTCAGGCGATGGCTGGCCGGCCGACTCATCATCAGCCGCCTGGAACCGACACAGGTCCAGGATTCCATGGATGGCTCCAAGAAATACCTGTTCCGGCTTGAGGACGGGCATCATATTGAAACCGTGCTGATCCCGGAGCGGGGTCATTGGACACTATGTGTATCCAGTCAGGTGGGGTGCGCCATGGGATGTAAGTTCTGTCTGACCGGCCATGGCGGCCTTGTACGCAATTTGGAACCCGCTGAAATTGTTAACCAGGTGTGCGCCGTTCAAAAGGATCTGCCAAACGGGAAGCCTCTAACGAATATCGTGTTTATGGGAATGGGCGAACCCCTTGCCAATTATGAGAGCGTGATCCAAGCCATTGGCACCATCACCAGCAACCATGGCCTTCAGTTTTCTAGTCGCCGCATCACCCTTTCCACGGCAGGACTGGTCCCCAGGATGGATGACCTTGGGCGGGACGTCACGGTGAATCTGGCCGTTTCTCTCAATGCTGCGGACAACGAGACCAGAAACCAGTTGATGCCCATCAACCGCACCTATCCGATTGAGGCGCTTCTGTCGGCATGCCGTAACTTTTCCCTCCCATCTCGGCGCATGATCACCTTTGAATATGTCTTGATGGCCGGTGTCAATGACAGTCCAGAAGATGCAAGACGCCTGACAAGGATCTTAAGGCCGTTGCGGGCCAAGATCAACCTGATACCCTTCAACCCCTTTGATGGAAGCCCGTTCAAAACACCCGGCGAGGCCACCATCATCGCCTTTCAGCAGGTCCTTGTGGATCGTCACTACACCACCATGGTTCGCCGCAGCAAGGGTGGGGATATTCTTGCCGCCTGCGGACAACTCCGCGCAAGCAAGGCGCTTGAAAGGGTCACCTCTCAAAGGGAAAGGCAGGCTGGAGGGTGACGAATCGGCGCCTCTTGGGGCTCGCGTGTTGTCGTTGGTATTTCACCACGGGGCAGAGTGTGCTATAGGAAGCCCAACCAATGGGTTGGCTTGTCGCTTTTTGGGGGCAGGTGGCAGAGCTTGTGATCGCCGTTCTCGATCCCCCGCTGTTTTGTTCCGTTACGATAGAAAGGAATCTGCATGGATATACCGGACATAGCGAAGAAGCTGCTGGCTAGCGTTGAAAGGCCTGATACCGTGGACCGGGATATCCTTGAAGTCCTCGATTATGCATACGGCACACAAAGGGATATTGAAATCAAGATAGACCAACCTGAATTCACCTCGGTGTGCCCGCGTTCCGGCCTTCCCGACTTCGGGCGAATCACGCTGCGCTACAGTCCAAGGGCCAAGATCGTTGAATTGAAGTCGCTGAAGTATTATCTGCTGCAATATCGTAACGTAGGCATCTTTTATGAACATGTGGTCAATCGGATCCTGGAGGATTTGGTGGCCCTTCTTGATCCCAAGTTCATGGAAGTCATAGGGACCTTTACGCCTCGCGGTGGTCTAACCACGACCGCGAGGGTGGAGCATCGGCGGGAAAGATCGGTGCAACCTTGATGGTTTCGTAAAAAGTCCCAATTAGACGACAAAGTAAAAAGCTCCAAATTGAAGCTCCCTGTAGCAAGCTACAGGGAATCTTCGACCGTAAGGAACGCTGACTTTTTTTGGATACGCTCGCTAACCCCGCAGCTACGGGGAATGCGCTCGCTTTTGCGGTTCAAGACGGGCAAATCTTGAGGAGCGAGGCGTACTTATAGTACGTCGCAGTGACGAAGGATGCAGCGCAACACAGAAGTTGGACTTTTTACGAAGTCGTCAACCTTGATGGCGCCTGGGCCTCAAGGCCTCGAGTAACAGGGAAGGAGAAAAGCCAAAACCGTGCGCACGAAAGCATGCATGATCGCAGCGCTCTATTTTGTGGGTTGCCTGTTGACTAGCGGCTGCGCCACGACCCAGAAAATACGCGCGGACATCCTTGGCAAGGGACGGACGCTGAGGAAAAAGGTTGCGTTCTTGCCTCCTGTTGACAGTTCTGGTTACGGGGGCGAAGATTTTCAAAAGGCGGCCGCGGCACAACTAAGGGCTTTTCTGCGCCGCCGTTGCGACAGCGTCAGGATCATAGATTCTCGGGACATCCGTCAGGCCCTGACAGGCGTATGCCGCGTTCCTTCCGGCCAGATCGATAACCCGGCTCTGGCGAATCTTGGCAGGACCTTTGGCCTCGATGCTGTGCTGAAGCAAACAATCGGACCGATGGAATGTCTCACGGAAAAGCGCGGCATCTGGGGATTCAGGCACACCTGCCGACTCGCACGGGTCTCTTTCCGCGTCAGGGTATATGACACTCAAACAACAGCGATTCTCTTGGATGAAATCGTCCGGGAGGATGTGGAAGTCTCCGAACACGACTGGAACAACATCAAGGCGGCTCATGCATACAACAAGGGCATCGCCTCTCAACTCCTTGCCAGGATGACAGGCAAGATGGGCGAGATGATTTGCGAGCGCTTGGCCAAAGAACCGTGGAAAGGCTACATTATCAGCCGGTCGGACAACACGTTCACCCTTTCGGCCGGCATGGATGTAGGGCTTGCCGCAGGGGATGTGTTGGAGGTCTTTGGCCTGGGCGAGCCGATCAAGGGTCAGAAAGGTCACGTCTATTTGGTTTCAGGGCCCAAGATCGGCGAAATCAAAGTCACCAAGGTCCATAAGGATCGGGCTGAGGCGGCCGGCATGCTCGGCTATGACTTTGAACAGAGCAGTTTTGTCCAATTGAAGCAGTGAACTCACGCGGGTCCTAAGGGCTCGCGCAAAAATGTGAAGTTATTGTTGCGCGAGCCCCAAGATTCGATAGATAGGAATAGGCTCATCCAGACCCTTTACAGGTAGGGGTGGCGTCATCGCTTCCGCCGCAAACCGGTCTGATACTTCTCTGTAAGTGGTCTCACTGACCAGTATCTCACCCCCTTTTGCCAGCTTCTCCAGGCGTGCGGCGATATTGACCGGCATACCAAAGGCCGTATATTCCCTTTTTCTCAAAGAACCAAATACGCCGGTTACGACCTCGCCGGTACAAATGCCGATGCCTATGTGCAGCTCAAATCCATTGATCTGCTGCAATTTCTGAGTGATGGCTCGACTCGTCTCCTGCATATCCATGGCTGATCCAATGGCCCGTTCAATGTCGTCCTCGTGTGACACCGGGGACCCATAAATCACCATGATACAATCGCCGATATGTTTGTCCACCGTGCCGTTGTATTGATACGCAATTTCTCCCAGGGGGGTGAAATAGTGGTCGTTCAGAAACTCCGCGATCTCTTGTGGGGGCACCTTCTGGGACATCTCAGTGAACCCTCGAATGTCGCTAAAGAGAATCGTCACTTTGTGTTTCCTGGGAGTCATAACGGTGGGGTCGCTCTTGATCTCCTGGTATACGGGATCAGAGATAAACTGCCTCAGACGTTTCCTAATCATAATTTCCTGAATCTTGCTCCGCAGTTCGATATTGTCAAAGGGTTTTGTGAGAAAGCCGTCAAGCCCCTCGTTGGTCGCCCGAATAGCAGATTCCATGGTGGCATAACCCGTCAGGAGTATGCGCGTGATCTCCGGATTGAACCCGGCGATTCGCGCAAGGGTTTCCAGGCCGTCCGGCCCGGGCATCTTATAGTCTGAAATCACAACGCCGATTTTGGAAAGGTTTTCTTGAAACAACCGTATCCCTGTCTCGCCATCTCGGGCCGTGTAAACCGTGTATGGCTCGTTCTTCAGTGCCCGCTCCATGGAGCGCCGCACCCCTTCCTCATCGTCGATAAATAAGAGCCCTGTCATCTTCTCCTCCCTGTCTCATAGAACCCTTTGATTTCTGGGTACGCGCTAAGGTTGATGGACTCGTAAAACACTTGTTGCGAGTCTGTCAAGATTCTGCACTTGAGGTCTGAAGCTCCTCAAAATAGCCCCGGAGGGCATCTCTCATCTCCTGCCGAGATGTCAAACGAATAATGGAGGACCGGAAACGGCTGCATCCCGGGAGCCCCTTAACAAACCAGGGGACACGGCTTCGCATCATCCGCACGGCCCGCGCTTCTCCAAAATGATTCACGCTATTGTCAATGTAACGCAGGGTCCCGCGGAGACGTTTCGATAGATCGGCGGAAACGGGGGGTCTAGACCGGAGAAGATCAAGGGCCTGGCTAAAGATCCAGGGATTTCCGATAGAAGCCCGCCCGATCATCACAGCGTCGCATCCGGTTTCCCGTTGCATCCTGACGACATCATCCGGTGTCCGGACATCGCCATTGCCTACAACCGGGATAGAGACACACTGCTTCAGCCGTGCGATTAGTGACCAATCGGCGCTGCCGCCAAATCCTTGAAGGGCTGTCCTGGGGTGAATAGCCACGGCATCCACCCCGGCATCCTCGGCCACACGGGCCACCGCCACGGCCTGGTCTCCAGAGGCTTCCCAGCCTGAGCGGATCTTAATGGTCAGCGGCAAGTCCACCACGGTGCGGACTGCTTTCAAAATCGCCCCGAGCTTTTCCGGTTGGCCCATCAAGGCCGCTCCAGCCCCCTGCCTGACGACCTTGCGGACCGAACAGCCCACATTGATGTCCAAAAGATCGGCACCTTGAGCCTGAACAATGCAGGCCGCTTCCCGCATCACCGCGGGGTCTGCCCCAAATATCTGGACGGAAAGAGGGCGCTCTGCGGGGTGGCTTTTCAGAAGTTCCAGGGTCTTCCACCCACCGTGGACAAGACCGTTTGCGCTGACCATCTCGGTTACCACCAGGGCGCATCCCGCCTCTTTGGCCAACCGTCGAAAAGGAAGTTGGGTGATTCCAGCCATAGGAGCCAGAATGAGGGGATTTTCTAAGACCAAGCTCCCGATCTTCATGAACCCTGATAAATCACGCGGTTTGATATTTCAACTCCAAAGGTTGA
>CAZCXI010000063.1:0-17389 GCA_964502635.1 uncultured Desulfobacterales bacterium | reverse complement strand
ACCGTAAGGAAGTTTTTCATTTTCAGATTCGCTCGCTAACCCCGCCGCAAGCAGCTGGGAATGCGCTCGCTTTCGCGGTTCAAGGCTACTCGAAACCAAAACCGACCTTTCATTTTAAGAATTGTATAACAATATGGCAAAGAGGAAAAGGAAGGAGATAAGTCGGAACTGCAGGCGTCCAATACGGGCTTTTTCAACGCCGATAATGCCGTCTTAAGGATCCTCGCATATTTGGTAGGCATTCCAAGCGGTTATTAGGCAATGGCCTGACACGGCATGGTCCGACCTGCTCACTCCACGGACGATGGTCAACCAACGGTTGACTATGATCATCGCAATGGGAGGCAAGGGAACAGACAGGCGAAAGGGCACATCCGTGCATAACGCGCACGAATCCCTCAACATATTTTGTCTCCAGGGCCGTTTTGCCGCGACGACCTCAGGTTTTGAGAAGGCTCAAGCCCACAGGGAAAAAGGGTTCGTCCTTGACTAACACGAACAAGTTTGAGAAATAATTTCATGCCTGTGTTGCTACAGACAGATTGCAAATGGCGCTGGACGGTTCGTGTGGAGCCAAAAGGGTTCTACCGCAGACATGGCGGCACTTGCTGTCTCCGTGCTCACTTTGATGAGCCGAGAGAGAAGAAAACACGCACAGGAAATAGAGTGCACAGGATTTCAAGAATACAAACAAGGAGGTTGCGCGATGAGATGCACATGGGTAATTATGTTGGCCTTGGCCGTGGTGGCCATGACCTGGGTTGAATCAACCTTTGCAGCGGAGAAAGGCTTGACGGAGACGACAAAAGCAGTCGTCATGATGGAAACCTCGGAAGGTACGATCAAGATTGAGCTTTGGCCTGCCAAGGCCCCCATGACGGTCAAGAATTTTTTGCGCTATGCCGACGAGGGGTTTTACGACGGCACTATATTTCACAGGGTCATCGACAACTTCATGATCCAGGGCGGGGGCTTTGCCGCTGACATGACAAAAAAACCCACCCACCAGCCCATCAAGAACGAGGCTTCGGCCGATCTGAAAAATGACCGCGGCACCATCGCCATGGCCCGGACACGCGATCTACATAGCGCCACGTCTCAGTTTTTCATCAACCTCAAGGACAATAATTTTCTCAATCACTACGATGAGACAGCCACGGGTTTCGGATATGCCGTTTTCGGCAAGGTGATTGACGGCATGGATGTGGTTGACCGCATCGCCAAAGTCAAGACGACCACTGCGGGGCGATTCAGAGATGTGCCGGCAACGCCGGTAGTGATCAATCATGTCAAGCGTGTCGAATCAGACTAGCCGCAGCTTCACACAGACAAACGCTGTCGTTCCACGCGTATGAACCCTAACGTTGCAAAAGCCGAGGGTGCTGCAGATGCAAGGCGTCAAGGGTGAGGCTGTAGTCGTTTACGCCGATCCCTTGACAACGCAGGAGATGCTGTATCATCGGCTTTCCCGAAGGGTAAACAACATTGCTGGTTTTCTGGATATGACTCGCAGTACATTCCACAAAAATACTCAAAGAGACCGCAAAGAAAGGCTATTGTTGCTTTTTTGAACATTTTGCCATCTTGTTTATGCAGCGTTGGGGTGAACGACGTTACCCACCGAGCTGCCAAGTGATGAGAAAAAAATAATAGACGGCAGGGCCTGGGAGGCAAGGATAACTCCGGACCTTCTGTCACCCGTGGCTCCTGGGTGTCTGTGGCTCGAGAAGGGCAACGAGCCTTTCCGCTGCCTCCTGGCTACAGGTTCCTTTGTCCCTGGCAAGATCAACGGCACAAAGGCCCAGCATCTTGTAAATCTCAAGGAACTCTGGGGCACGGTTTTCTATGGCCTTAAGGTGAGCTGCAACCGTGTTCACATCTCCCCTGGCGATGGGTCCTGTCAGCGCCTCAGGAATCCCCTTGGCGCCGATATTGCTCAACGTTCCATTGATTAAGGGCAGGAGCGCCCTGAAGGAGACATCAGGGGAGATCCCGGCCTCGTGATTCAAGGCAAGGGCCAGATCCATCAGGGTCACCAGATAGTTGGAAGCTACAACAGCTGCTGCATGATACAGGGTCTTGCCCTCCGGGGTGATCTCCATAAGAAGCCCCCCAACGTCCTGGACCAGTCGGCGCACCACAGGCAGGGCCGCCTTGTCGCCTTCAATAGCACAAAAAGAGCCGGGCACCAGTTTTTCAGCCTGGTCCACCGAGGCAAAGCTTTGGAGGGGATGAAGAGTTGCCACCGCAGCCTCACAGCGTCTTGCGGAAGACAGAATCGCAGAAGAAAGTGCGCCGCTGCAGTGAACCACCACGGCATTCTTGTCAAAACCCCTGTGTTTGACAATGGCCTTGCATGTGGATTCGATCACATCATCCGGCGTGGTCACGAAGACGATCTGGGCTCCGCGGCTCACGTCCCAAGGGCGGTCGGAGAATCGTTCGGCACCCACCATTTTGGCCGCTCTGCCGGCCGTATCAAGACTCCTCGTAGCCACTCCCGTGATGCGGTAACCCGCACGGGCCAGCAGCTTTCCCATGGCGCTTCCCACGGTACCGCAACCGATGAGGGCAATGGTCGGCTTCATCTTTTCCACAAGGAAGAGGACATTGGCCAAAGATCCGGCAGCGGGTAAGCCAGAGCCGTTTGTCCCCCTCGCCGTTTATGAGTTTGGCAAATACGGGGTGAGATCCTCAACGTATTTCCTCATCACCTTGAACCCAGCTCCGGTCAAGGCTGAAATGGCCTTGTCGCCGTTTGCGGCACCCACCCTCATGATCAAGTGATAAATCCCCGGGTGCTCTTTCTCGGGAAAAGTGACTAGGCTTCGGATGTTGATCTTGAGCTCCTTCAAAATTCTCGCCACCTCAGCAACCATCCCGATGCGGTCCTGCACCAGGACGGTAAAACGCACGCTGTCGCCGTCGAAACCGATGGCTTCAAGGAGCATTTCCATGACATCGGTGGTTGTAATGATGCCGACGAGCTTTTCATCTTGCATGACCGGCAGGGCGCTGATCCTGTCTTCTTGCATCATGCGGGCAGCACGCTCAATGGTTGTGTCGGGCGAGATGGTTACAATCTTTTTCACCATGATCATATCCACGGTCAACTGCCTCAACAGATAGTTCAACTCGTGAGCGCTCAACGTTGTGGCCGGAGATGCCCAACTCTGCTTCAGGTCCCTGTCCGAAACCACTCCGACCAGTTTCCCTTTTTTGTCCACTACCAAAAGGTGAGCGATCTGCTTTTCAGCGATGATATCCCTGGCCTTTACCAGGGAGGTATCCGGGGACACTGTGACAAGATCTGTATGCATGACACGGCCAACGTGCATAAGGGTTCCTCCTGCCTGGGACCCGAACACGGGTCTGGGATGAATACGCCTCTTATGTCTTGTGGGATGGGACGACCATCAGCCCTTTATCCATAAGGAAAGCTCGCCTACCTGTCAAGCAAAAACGGACGGCAAGAAACATGGCCAACTTGTTGAAAAAGCATGATAAACTTCCGAACAGCCGCCTCGAGGCAGCTGTCCCTGGAAAGGCCTGCAAGGCGCTTTCAAGGGCCACTGAGACCTCTGAAACATGGACGCCCTAGGGGAGAATTTCAACCACCTTTCTCTTGAACGTCGTGCCGTCTTGGAACGTAAACGTCTTGGAAATCACTCTCAAGCGGTCCTGTGCAAAAAGTGCAATGCAAGCCGGATACAGCCTCCACTCCAGCTTAAGGCCGTTTTCTTGAACCGTTTCAAGGGTGTCTTCGGGCTCGATCTCAAAGGCCTTCTGCCCGATGATAGGCCCGGTGTCTTCTCCGTAGTCCACAAAGTGGACGGTGCAGCCCCCGACCTTACAGCCATAGCGGTACGTATCTCCATAGCCGTCCACGCCAGGAAAAGAAGGCAAGAGGGCGGGGTGAATGTTCATGATCCGTGGTCTGGACGGATCTGTGTTGACCCGGTCGATGAAGTAGGGGGTCAGCATCCGCATAAAGCCCGCCAGGACCAGAAGGTCAAACGAATAAGCCGCCATCTCCTTGAGCAGGGCCGCCTCGGCAACGGCCCGAGTGCAAAAGTATTCTACCCGCTTGTCGCTGTCAGAGGTCACAGGCAGGACATGTTGTGAGGCAAGCACCCTTTCCAGGACAAAATCGCTTGGCACCGACGCCTCCAATGACGATGCCTTCGATGGCGCCAAGATGGCCTGATAATCGACGACAAACGTGGAGATCCCCTGTTTTTTCGCCCTGTTCAGTCCTTCGGCCTCGGGGTTGTCCGAACCTACGAAAACGACGCTTCCCTTGATGTGCCCGGACTTGCAGGCGTCAATGATGGCCTGCAGGTTGCTCCCTGCCCCTGAGATCAGAGCCCCGATACGGATGTCGCCAGCCATGGGGGCATCGTTATCAGGAGGTCTTTCAGGATGTCAATAAGAATAGGGCCGGCCTGGTGTGACCAGCACTATGAAGCAAATATGCTGCGAGAGGCTTTAACCGCGACCCGCCAACGGCCCGCCTCATTTTTGACTTGACTTTGAACCTGTGAAAATTTATGGTTTTTTTATGGAAAGTCGCCGTCTTGCACGCCTTCTCCGCATGATCGTCGAGGTCAGAACCCAGCCGCACAAACCACCCGAACAGATCGCCGAGGACCTGGGAATTTCTCTCAGACAGTTTTACTACGACAGGCATCACCTCGCCCGTATGGGGTTCCGATTTTCCAGGGCAAAGGGGCGATTCACGATTCTGAGTGATCCGGTGGTGACCATAGCAAAGTTGCCGCTGAGCGAGATCTTGGCCTTGGTTTTGGCCACGCGCCACTTGTTCGCCACCAGGGACTTTTCCATCGTGAGAAGGGCCTTGAAGGGCCTTTATAGGATCGTGGACCACTTACCAAAACCACAAAGACAACTCTTGAGATCCCTGACGCAGGATGTCATCATCAAAAGCGGCTTTGGTTGCACGCCCGACGTGCTGGAAGACGTCATGCGGGCAGTTGATGAGAAAAGGCGCATCCTGGTGCACTTTCGAGATCGTTCGCCAAACAGCCGAGTCGCACTGGACCCTTTTGGATTCCGTCTTAAGCAGACCAGGCTGTTTCTGGACGCTTATGATCTCCAGAGAAAAAAGCGTGCGCGATTCTGGGTGGGGACCATAGACAAGATTGTCTTCACACCATTTTTCAGGCCGGAAGCTTCAGGCAATCATTGAGTGTTACCCTAATTGATCGTAAACAAAATGAAAAACAGGGGTAAAGTTTTAAGATAGTAATCATTTTTGTTATGTTTTTCACAATTGAAGCTCCCTGTAGCAAGCTGCTACAGGAAATCTTCGACCGTAAGGAACGCTGACCGGCTATAAAAAAACTGATTTTCTTCCTCACCGGGAAGCCCCGCCCTTTAGGGCGGGAGAGGCTTCACTTTTTTAGATACGCTCGCTAACCCCGCAGCAAGCAATCTACGGGGAATGCGCTCGCTTTTTCGGTTCAATATGTCTTTCATTGATGAGATATGGTTTTGAGAGATTTTTTCATTTTGTTTACCCTTCGGGAAAGCCGATGCCATCCCATCTTCTTCGTTGCCACCCTCGACTTTTGCTCAATTAGGGTATTACGCGACGTGCACGGTTCACGCCGGTCAAGGCCCGTAAGCCGTGCGTCGGCGAACCCGAGGCTGCGCATACCACATAAACCCCGCAAGATTGATGGACTCGTAAAAAGGCTTTTGCGAACGATATTGAGCATTTTGGGAGAAAGGCACTTCAGATATTCAGCGTTAAAAAATGCTAACTGTTTGAGGGCGTTAGCCCGAGTTGAGCGCAAAGCTTCACTGCGTGTTAGCATTTTAGCTGAATGTCTCAAGGGCCCCCAAAATGTTCACGGAGTGAATAAAATCGACTTTTTAGGAAACCGTCAAGTTTGGGACACAAAAAAGGAGGACGCATGAGAGAAGTTGTCATCGTGAGTGCTGCAAGAACCGCCATCGGGGCATTTCAAGGAACGTTGTCAAGTATCTCCGCCACGGACCTGGGGGCCTATGCCATTGTGGAGGCCATGAAGCGGGCCGGCATTTCCTCGGAAGACGTGGATGAACTCATCATGGGCAATGTCCTGCCGTGCGGCTTAGGCCAGAACCCGGCCAGGCAGGCATGGCTCAAGGGCGGCCTGTCCCATGATGTGGAAGCCACGACCGTCAACAAGGTGTGTGGTTCCGGCTTAAAGGCGGTCATGATGGCCGCCCAGGCCATCATGGTAAACGATGCAGACGTCATCGTGGCCGGCGGCATGGAAAACATGAATCTGGCCCCCTACTTTTTGGAAAAGGCACGACCAGGGTATCGTCTGGGTCACGGCAAACTCGTTGACGGCATGATCCATGACGGCCTGTGGTGCCGTGTTAATGACTTTCATATGGGCATGAGCGCGGAGCTTTGTGCAGAAAAGTATGAGGTCACGCGCAAAGACCAGGATGAATTTGCTCTGAATTCATACAACAAGACCTTGAAGGCCCAAGGTGAAGGCGCCTTTGACCAGGAAATATTTCCCGTAGAGATCCCTCAGAGAAAAGGCGCTCCCATCACTTTTGTGAAGGACGAGGTGGTCCGTGAGACCTCCATGGAAGCCCTGGCCGGACTGGCCCCGGCCTTCAAAAAGAACGGAACGGTCACGGCCGGAAATGCCTCCAAGATCAGTGACGGGGCCGCAGCCGTGGTCGTCATGGCCCGAGAAAAGGCTGACGCCATGAACCTGACGCCCATGGCCCGTGTGGGTCCACAGTGTTCAGTAGCCATTGATCCCACATACGTGTTGATAGCCCCTATCTACGGCATTCCCAAACTCCTGAAAAAGGCCGGGCTTACGATGGATGATATTGATATCTTTGACATCAATGAAGCCTTTTCCGCATCCAGCGTGGCCATTAACAAGACGCTTGGACTTGATCCTGCCAAGGTCAACATCCGAGGCGGCGCCGTGGCCCTGGGACATCCCATCGGCGCCAGCGGTGCAAGGGTGCTGGTCACCCTGCTGTATTTGATGAAGGACGCCGGAGCAAGGCGGGGAGTGGCATCGCTGTGCTTAGGAGGCGGCGAAGCCGTCTGTTTACTGGTAGAAAGGGACTAAAAGGAGGCCGAGATGTCGTACAAGACCATCAAGCTTGACGTGTCTGACGCGATCGCCACCCTCACATTCAACCGGCCAAAGGTGCTCAATGCCCTCAATCTTGAGGTGATCGCCGAATTTCACAAGGCCATTTCCGATATCCAGAAAGAGGCCGAGGTCAAGGTCCTCATCCTGACCGGGGCCGGCAGGGCCTTTGTGGCCGGGGCGGATATCACTGTTTTGCAGAACCTTGATCCCCTCGGCGCCAAGCAGTTTGCCCAGTCAGGACAATGGGCCCTGTTCGCGTTGGAGGCCATGGACATCCCGGTCATTGCCTGCGTCAACGGTTTTGCCTTGGGCGGCGGTTGCGAGATTGCCATGGCCTGTGACTTCGTGTGCGCATCAGAGGAGGCACGGTTCGGACAACCAGAGATCAATCTCGGCCTCATACCAGGCTTTGGCGGCACCCAGCGGCTTGCCAGGTTGGTAGGCAGGGCCCGGGCCAAGGAACTCTGCATGACAGGGCGCATCATCACGACGCAAGAGGCCGCTGCCATGGGGCTGGTGACCAGGGTCTTTCCGGGGGAAACCTTGATGGAAGAGACACTGAAAATAGCGAGAGCCATAACGGACAAAGGCCGCGTGGCCCTCAGAGCCATCAAGCATGTCATCGATAACGGATATGACGTGGACCTGAAAAACGGATGTGCCCTGGAAGCCGATGCCTTTTCCATCTGTTTTGCCAGCCCGGATCAAAAGGAAGGAACGGCTGCTTTTCTGGAAAAGCGACCCCCAAAGTTTTCAGGGAAGCTGGTATAAAAGAGGAGGCTGGATGAATTTTGAGCTCACCGAAGAGCAGAAGATGATTCAGGAGATGTGCCGGCGTTTTGCAGAAAATGAGATTAAGCCGGTGGCGGCGCGACTCGACGAAACAAAGGAACACCCCGGGCAGCTGTGTCAGAAAATGGGAGAACTCGGCCTCATGGGGGTCGCCATACCAGAGCAATACGGCGGGGCCGGCATGGACTATATCTCCTATGTTCTGGCCGTGAGTGAAATCTCCAGGGCGTGCGCCTCTACCGGGGTCATCATGTCTGTGAATAACTCCTTGTATTGTTTTCCGATCCACACCTTCGGCACCCATGAGCAGAAACTCAAGCATCTCAAACCCGTAGCCAGTGGGAAAGCTATCGGCTGCTACGCCCTGACAGAGGCCGGGGCGGGCTCGGATCCGGCTTCCATGCGTACCACGGCGGAATCCGATGGAGATAGCTGGGTCATCAACGGGGAGAAAAAATTTATCACGAGTGGCAACGTGGCCGATTACTGCGTGGTAGCCGCCGTGACGGACAAAGAAAAAGGATACAAGGGGATCAGTTCTCTGATCGTGGACCTTAGGAATACACCGGGCTTTTCAGTGGGCCGGGTAGAAGACAAGATGGGCATTAAGGCCTCCGGCACGGCAGAACTGGTCTTCAATGACGCCCGTGTTCCCAAGGAGAATCTCCTTGGGGAACGAGGTTCGGGACTCAGGCAGATGCTGACCACCCTGGATGCCGGTCGTCTGGGTATCGGGGCTCAGGCCATGGGAATCGGCCGGGCCGTTCTGCAAGAGGCCCTGGACTACGCCACCGTACGCGAGCAATTTGGCAAACCCATCAGCAGCTTCCAGGCAATTCAGTGGAAGCTGGCGGACATGGCCACCCAACTGGATGCAGCAGAGCTTTTGCTCCTGCGGGCCGCCTGGCTGCAGGACCACGGAAAACCCTTTGAAAAGGAATCTGCCATGGCCAAGATGTATGCCTCAGATATTGTCATGCGTGCGACTATTGAAGGGGTTCAAATCCTTGGCGGCTACGGGTACTGCAAGGACTTTCCCATGGAGCGCCACATGCGGGATGCCAAGATCTGCCAAATCTACGAGGGAACCAATGAGATCATGCGATTGGTCATCGCCCGGAATCTCTTGAAACAGAAAAAACAATAGACTTTGATGGGACTCCAGAAGGGATTCATACAGATCTATACGGGCGATGGGAAAGGAAAAACCACGGCAGCCCTCGGTCTGGCCCTGCGTGCCGTGGGCCGCGGCCTGGAAGTGATCATGATTCAGTTCTTAAAGGGGGGGCCTGAGACGGGTGAACTCGCCGCTGCACGGCGTCTTTCCCCACAGCTGATGATCAAACCCATGGGAGGAGAAGGCTTCATAAACCCTGCCAACCCCCGTCCCGAAGACCTGTCCCTGGCCCAGGGGGCCCTTGAGGAGGCTCGAAAGATCTTGCGCGAGCAGTCTTGCGATTTGCTCATCTTAGATGAGATCAATGTGGCCGTCTCCATGGGTCTGGTTCCCGAAGAAGCGGTGCTGGATCTCATCGACAGCAAGCCCCCCCACGTAGAGTTGATCCTCACGGGCCGAAACGCCCCCGTATCATTCATGGAGAGGGCCGACCTGGTGACGACCATGGAATGCACCAAGCATTATTTCGACCGAGGCCAGGCGGCTCGGATTGGTATAGAGCATTGAGAGGTCCTCTATGAGCCCCTTGTTTAATGAAGATGAATTAGCCGGGATAGAGTCAGCGAGTAAGGCCTGGCAGAAACATCTTCAAGAAAAGCTTTCAGCCAAACCGCGGCGAAAAGAGAGTTTTTCCACCGTCTCCGGCAGGGAGCTGGAGGCGCTCTATACGCCCTGCGACATCAGGGACTTTGATTACAACGCGAGACTGGGTTTCCCGGGACACTACCCTTATACCCGTGGGGTGCAGACCTCCATGTATCGCGGTAGGCTGTGGACCATGAGGATGTTCGCGGGCCTTGGAAGCGCTGAGGAAACCAATGAGAGGTTTCGCTACCTGGTCGACCAGGGGCAGACGGGGCTGTCCGTAGCTTTCGACATGCCCACACTGATGGGTTATGACACGGAGGATTCCAAATCTCGGGGGGAATGTGGCAGGTGCGGTGTGGCCATCGACACCTTGAAGGACATGGAAATTCTCTTTGACGGGCTGCCCGTAGACCGATTGACCACGTCAATGACGATCAACCCCCCGGCCCCGGTCCTTTGGGCCATGTACATTGCCATGGCGGAAAAGCGGGGCATGCCCCGGGAAAAGCTGGGAGGCACGATTCAAAACGATATGTTGAAGGAGTTTATTGCGCAAAAGACCTTTATGTGCCCGCCTGAGCCGTCCGTTCGCCTCATCGTGGACACTATCGAGTTTGGAACGCGCGAGGTCCCCAGATGGAACATCATCAGCATCAGCGGTTATCACATCCGAGAAGCGGGTTCCACGGCAGTGCAGGAACTTGCCTTCACCCTGGCTGACGGCATCGCCTACGTAGAAGCGGGGCTTCAGCGAGGCCTTGACGTGGACGCCTTTGCTCCTCGCCTTTCCTTCTTTTTCAATGCACATATTGATTTTTTTGAAGAAATAGCCAAATACCGTGCAGCCCGCAGGATGTGGGCAGACATCATGAAAAACCGGTTCAAGGCCAAATCAGGACGCTCTATGTGGCTCCGCTTCCACACACAGACGGCTGGCTGCAGCCTGACCGCGCCCCAACCCTTTAACAATGTGGTTCGCACCGCCATAGAAGCGCTGGCTGCCGTCCTGGGCGGCACCCAGTCTTTGCATACCAACTCCTTTGATGAGGTCCTGGCCATTCCCACTGAAGAGGCTGCGACCATCGCCTTGCGAACACAGCAGATCCTGGGTGAGGAAACCGGCATAGCCAACACCATAGACCCACTGGGCGGGTCTTATTTCCTGGAGGCAATGACCAACGAGACAGGGGCGGCGGCCTATGAGTACATCAACAAGATCGATGACATGGGCGGCATGCTGAAGGCCATCGAGAGAAACTATCCACAGATGGAAATTGCCGATGCTGCGTACGGGTTTCAGCGGGAGCTGGACGCAAAGCAAAAGATTATGGTCGGCGTCAACAAGTATGTCGTCGATGAGGAGCTTCCCGTTGACATCTACCACGTTGATGAGACCCTGGAAGAGCGCCAGATTGCCCGGACAAATCAGATCAAGAATAGCCGGGACCAAAGAAAAGTGGAACAGTGTCTGGAGCGGTTGGGCGAAGCGTGTGCCGGAAACGACAACGTGATGCCGTACCTGGTAGAGGCGGCCTCGGCCTATGCCACGCTGCAGGAAATGTGTGATGTGTTCAGAGACGTATTCGGCGTCTACCGCGACCCTAGCACCTTCTGACATGTGCAGACGCATGGACCTGTCGTTTAACGGCTCCCGAACCGATCACACAGCGAGCAAAGACTTTCTTGGACTTTGCCAAACATGGAAACGGTCAAGTGGTCATGGCACGCAAGATAAGAGTACTTGTGGCAAAGCCCGGACTGGATGGCCATGATCGAGGGGCCCGCATCATTGCCAGGGCCCTTCGAGACGCCGGCTTCGAGGTGATTTATACCGGTCTTCATCAGAGTCCCGAGCAGATTGTAAGCGCAGCCATCCAGGAAGACGTGGACCTCATCGGCATGAGCAGCCTGGCTGCCGCCCATCTCTATCTCTTTCGAAAAGTCATGGACCTACTAAAGGCCGAAGGTGCGGATGAAATTATAGTAATCGGTGGCGGGATCATCCCCGAAAGAGATATAGAAAAGCTAAAGGCCTTGGGCATTCAAGAAATCTTTCCTTCCGGCAGTTCCCTGGACACCATCGTGGGCTGGGTTAATAAGCATGTGAAACCCCGATCCTGAAACAGTCATCCGGTCGGAGGGGCAAGACTGGGGACAGGGCTACAAATTGGACAAGGCTGTCAAGAGGTTAGCCCCGATGCGCCCCCCGATGAATATGCCATGTATAGGGGTTCTTAGAAAAAAAACTTCCATATATAGTATCTTTTTCTTGACGGCTGCTTGTCCCTTTGCTATTGAGTCGATTCCTTTTGTTGGTGACTGGCATCGTTTTCTTGGAAGAATCAAAAAATGGGAGGGCTCATGAGAACCATTGCAATTGCAAATCAAAAAGGCGGATGCGGTAAGACGACAACAGCCATCAACCTTTCATCTTGCCTGGTGTCGCAAGGGCAAAAGGTTCTACTCATTGACTGTGACCCTCAGTCACACGCAACGATGGGTTTGGATGTGAATTTCGATCATGAAAAAAGCATGTACAATGTCATGACATCCAAGCAGAGTGAACACTTGGGCATTGAGGACATTGTGGTACCTGTAAAAGATAAGTTCGATATTGCTCCCTCAAACATCAGGCTCAGTGCCATCGAGCAGGAGTTTGCGGGAATGAAGGGCAGGGAGAACAGACTTTTTGAGGCGGTCGAACCACTCGGCCAAGAATATGATTATATGATTGTGGACTGTCCCCCAAGCATCGGGCACCTTTGCTTCAACGCGCTTCGTGCCTGTGAGGAGGCGATCATCCCAATCGATATGAGCCTTTTTTCTCTTCGTGGTGTTGCCGGACTCACAGACATCATTATCCTCCTTAAGAACAAATGTGGTCATCTCATAGAAGCCCGCGCCCTTGTTACCATGTATGACTACAGGACTCGATACTCCAGGCAGGTCCTGGAGAAGGTCAAAGAGCAATTTGGGGACAGGGTGTTTGAGACAGTCATTCGTTATAATATCCGCCTCAGAGAGACCGTCGATTATGGCCTTCCTGTGGGAGATTATGATAAACATGCCATTGGTCAGAAAGATTACGCAAACCTGGCAGAAGAAGTGATGTCAGCAGGAATCCCGGCGGCGGCCCCGCATGCCGATCTCTCCAATGGATCGCGCGACATCCTTCGGAAGACGGAGGACTACATCAGTTCAGTTTCGGAAACGCCCGTACCGGAAGAGCCGATGCCTGAGCCCGAGGAGACCTTTCCGTATCCAGCCGAATCTTCTTACTCAGCCATGGTGGAAGCTATTTCAACAAGCCCCGACCACTATATTCCAGAAGATGAGATGGAATAACATTATTTTTTTTCATTCACCGATGATTTTGACCAGGACCCTCTTCCTGCGCCTGCCGTCAAACTCACCATAGAAGATCTGTTCCCAGGTGCCGAAATCCAGCTTGCCGTCTGTCACGGCAACCACGACCTCCCGCCCCATAATCTGCCTTTTCATGTGGGCATCTGCATTGTCCTCACCCACGTTGTGGCGGTACTGTGAAACCGGCTCATGGGGCGCCAGCTTTTCCAGCCACACATCATAGTCATGATGGAGTCCTGATTCATCATCGTTGATAAAGACAGAGGCCGTGATGTGCATAGCGTTGCAAAGCACAAATCCTTCCTTGATCCCGCTGGTCTTCAAGCACTCATCAACCTGTGGGGTGATGTTGATGAAGGCGCGTCGGCTGGGCACCTCAAACCAGAGTT
Source organism: uncultured Desulfobacterales bacterium (assembly GCA_964502635.1). GTDB lineage: Bacteria > Desulfobacterota > Desulfobacteria > Desulfobacterales. The sequence continues at coordinate 3,932 of CAZCXI010000063.1, read as the reverse complement.
CTTTTCGATAACTCTTCATCCTATCCTCCTCTTGAGAACCATTCAGCCTATACTAACCACAACCTTGCGAGAGTTTCAACCGGTCGAGTCATGAGATGCTTGAATAACTCATTTGAACGACCATTACGGAGTTCTTGGGGCACCCCGGCGAGGCGAGCTGCCCGCTGCAAGTCTCATATTGTTCGAGTCCCTTCCCCTGTTGCGTTCGTTTATTTGCCTGCCGTTTAGTGTTGACATTTCCTGAAGAATCCTTTACGGGTTTCATCTGAATTCGGTCCCGTAAAGCCTGTAATGAGCGAGGGGGCTCTCGTGGGAAAGTGAGGCCGCGAAGGCGGTTTCTGAAGGGGATCATACCAAGAGGAGGAAAAGGACATGAATTATACAAGGTCGTTGGCAGGCTATTGCATCACAGTGTTCTTCGTCATGGCGGGCCTCGGATGCGTGACACCCGGGACAAAAACGACGGTCACCTCGGGCCAGGGCGGTCCGTCGATCGCTGAAGCCCAGGCTGAGGCTTACAATGGACCTAAGGCAAGGATCGCCGTGAGCCGTTTCAAGGACAAGACCGGTAAGGGATGGTGGACCGGCCAAATCGGCGACGGCATGGCAGATCAATTGGTGACCGCATTGTTCAATACCAACAGGTATATTGTATTGGAAAGGCAGACCTTAGGTGACGTGCTCCAAGAGCAGGATCTTGGTGCGTCCGGACGCGTCCGAAGTGATACGGCCGCGCCTATCGGGCAGATCGAGGGGGCCGAACTCCTGGTGGTAGGGGCTGTAACGGAGTTTGAGGGCGCGGCCTCAGGAGCTCGAGGGGGTATAGGCGGCATCGGCGGCGGAATCCTCGGCGCCATAACGGGGGGGTTCAAGAAGGCCCACATGGCGATTGATTTGAGGCTCATTGATGCAAGAACCTCCCGTATCGTTGCCGCGACATCGGTCGAAGGCGAGGCCACGGATGTGAACCTCGGTGGGCTTATCGGCGGATATGGCGGCAGTGGGGCTTTGGCTGGCGGCCTCTCGGGTTGGAAGAACACTCCCACAGAAAAAGCTCTCCGGGTCTGCATCAAGGAAGCTGTCAACTTTGTCGTCTCGAAGACGCCACCTAATTATTATCATTATGGCAGTTCGGTGGCGCCTGCCCCGTCCTCGCCGACCGCAGGCGGGGAAACGATCATCGTAAAACCCAGCGCATTAAATGCCCGGAGCGGCCCCGGTACCCAGCACCCGGTCGTTTTCGGGCTTCGTGGCGGAGACCGCCTCGCGGTCCTTGGGCACAGCGGAGGGTGGGCCCATGTGCGGACGGCATCCGGGCAAGAAGGCTGGATCTCGAGCCAGTTCACGTACCCGGCTCCATAGGACGGACCCTTTGCACGGCGGCGGCATCTGTCTCCGCGCTGCTCTTTGGGCTTAGAGCGAACCATTGTCTGGAAGACGGCCGAGCACGGCCGCGATCTTCTCGGCACTGACAACGCCTGCGCGCAAGATCTCGGGGGGCATTTGCGTCACATCTACCACGGTCGATCCCTCTCCACCACCAAGCCCTCCTGCGTCCAGCACCAAATCTACCCGTGATCTGATCGGATGGTTCAGTTCGCTCACTGTCGTGCAGCCGCCTTTTCCGGAGAGGTTGGCACTGGTTCCCGTAATGGGACTTCCCACCGCCTTCACCAAGGCACGGGCCACGGGATGGGCGGCAAGGCGTATGCCGATTTTTCTTGTATAACCGGTGAGATTCGGCGGGAAGACGTCTGAAGCCTGGAAAACGAGGGTGACATCTCCCGGCCAGAAGACCTTGATCAGGCGTCTTGCGACCACTGGGAAGGACCGAACCAGCGGGATGAGATCAGCCAGGCAGGCGATCAGGACGAGAATGGGTTTTTGTGGGCGACGCTGCTTTGCCCGAAAGACGCTGTCCACCACATCCGAATCAAAGGCGTCGGCTCCGAGGCCGTAAAACGTGCTGGTAGGAAAAACCACAAGCCTGCCCTTGTTGATCAGTTTGGCAGCCTTGCCGATGATCTCCTGATCAGGTGACTGGGGGTCCACGGAAACAAACTCACACCCCTCCATTGGCGTTTTCCCCCAAGGACGCCGACTACATACGCTGGCGCAACGTTTCCGCCTTATGGGCCACCTGAGCGGCCAAGTGCTCTTTGTATGCTTCCAGTCTGGCTTCCACCTCAGGATCGGTGGTAGCAAGGATCTGCGCGGCCAGGATAGCGGCATTCTTTGCGCCGGCAGCGCCTATGGCCATGGTAGCCACCGGCACACCGGCGGGCATCTGAACCGTAGCCAGCAGAGCGTCCAGGCCCTTGAGGGATGAAGAATCCAGGGGGACGCCGATCACAGGCAGTGTCGTAACCGCCGCAATGGACCCCGCCAGATGAGCCGCAGCCCCTGCCCCCGCAATAATGACCTTCAGGCCTGAGGCCCGCGCCGATCGGCCATACTCAGCCGTCCGTTCCGGGCTGCGATGGGCCGACGAAACGGTCACATCAAAGGGTATCTCAAGCTCTTTCAGCACAGAGGCGGCCTCTTGCATGACGCCCCAGTCTGAATCGCTGCCCATGACAATGCCCACCAATGGCGTACTGTCTTTGTCCTCCACTCGGTTCATATGCGACCCCATTTCCTCATCAACCTATGGTATGGCGGAATCTCATACAGTTTGTGCCGTTGTTGTTGTGATCCACAAAGGCGAGCTTCTTGATGTTTCGGTATGCCTTTTCCTTTGCGCCTTCCAAGCTCAGGTCTCCAGCCACAACATGCAGGACCCTGCCCCCGTATGTGACGAGGCCTTTTTCTGAATCCTCGTCCACACCGGCGAAATAGATGGCAATGCCCCTTTCTATGTCGTCCAGGCCAACAATTTTGTGGCCTTTTCCGTAGCGGCCTGGGTATCCCTTGTTCCATCCCCTGGAAGCCTTTGAGCGCCCCTCCATGGCAATGACGTCCACATAGTGCTGGTTGTTCCACGCCTGCTCGACCTGATCCAAAGTCCCTTCCCACACCGCCATGCCGATTTCAAAGAGGTCCGTGCTCAGTTTGCGTGCCAAGACTTCCCACTCGGGGTCTCCGTGCCTCACGTTGATTTCAAATACATCCAGGTTGTCATAGGGATCGAGATTCAACCCGAAATAAAGGACCCCTTTGTATTGCCAGCCCAGATGGTTGTAGATTTCATTGACCGTAGGATTGACGATCTCCTTGATGATCCTGTTGACCAGCCACGGGCTGACCAGCTTGTGGGGACAATAGCAGCCCGTGCCACCCGTGTTCAGGTTTCCGCCGAATTGTTCAATGGATGCTTGATCATCGGGATCAAATGCCGGCTTGTAATCCTGGGCAAACATCCTCAGTGGCAGGACATGTTTGCCGTCAAGGTAAGTAAAAAAGGAGATCTCTGTGCCATACTTTCTCTCCTCAATAACGACCTTATCTCCCGATTGTCCAAAGACCTTTTTAACCATGATCCTGTCAATGGCGGCCAGGGCATCAGGGATGTCGTCGCAAACGATGGCGCCCTTTCCGGCGGCAAGACCATTTGCCTTGACTACCACCTGATAGCCGATGTTGCGAACGTATTGTTTCGCCTTGTCCGGCTCGGTAAAAACTTGATATTCCGGCTTGGGCACACCGATGCGTCGCAACAGATCGTCCGTAAATGCCCGGTCGCTCTCAAGGCTCACATATTCTTTTTTCGGTCCAACGGTCCTTATTCCTCTCCCATTCAAGACATCACAGAGCCCTTCCTCCAGAGGATTTTCAGAGCCGACATCGACCAGGTCCACGCCGCGCTCCACACAGAAATCCGCGACTTGGCCAACGTCTTTTAGTCTCACAAGCTCTATGAGTTTTCTGCCTTCATGGCCCTTTGGTGTCCGCAGGATTCCTGGATTTCCGGGTGAAAAATAGACCTTGTCAAC
>CAZCXI010000062.1:0-18239 GCA_964502635.1 uncultured Desulfobacterales bacterium | reverse complement strand
ACGTCCGTAAATAAGTAAATGAACTTGGTGATTCGCGAGTTAGTTACTTTCTTACGGACGTCCCCATATTATATTCACATGATTAAAAGGGAGGGATAATACAATGAAAAAGCATGCTTCTTTCATCTTAGGCCTTTGTCTATTCGCATTTTTAGTAGCACCTGTTCTGTCCGTGGCACAGGAGGATGTGCCGGGCAGCAAAGATCATCCGCTTCTTACACGAATGCCCAATTTTTACATCTCAGACTATGAATACAAAGAGTTCGACGCGGCTGATTTCAAAGATGATAAAGGTGAAGATATTAAAGTCGAGGGGCACAAATATGACATTAGATATGACATCAAGGAGGGAAGTAATGCTCCGAGCGAGCTACAAATTTTGAGGAATTATGAAAACGCTATAAAAAAGATAGGAGGTTCAACGGTTTATGAAGCAGGAGGGGAAGAAGCATGGCTCAAGGTGGAAAGGGGAGGAAAAATAACGTGGATTTATGTATATCCTCATTGTGATGGGGGATGTTATGAGCTGATAATTGTGGAAAAAGAGGCAATGGTGCAGGAAGTTGTCGCCGATGCAAAAAGTCTCGCTCGCGATATAAGCTCAACCGGACATGCATCTGTTTATGGCATCCATTTTGACTTTAATAAAACCACGGTTAAACCGGAGTCCGAGCCGACACTGAAAGAGATAGCAAAGCTTTTGAAACAAAATCCCAATTTGAATTTGTATGTAGTGGGGCATACCGATAGTGTTGGGAAAATTGACTATAACATGCAGCTGTCCAACGCAAGGGCCGAGGCTGTTGTGAAAGCCCTGATAACAAAATACGGTGTGTCTCAGAACCGTCTTGATTCTTATGGGGTGGGTCCTTTAGCCCCTGTAGCCTCCAATGAGACAGAGGAAGGACGAACTTTGAACCGCAGGGTGGAGTTGGTTAAAGAGTAAGTTGCATAGACCCGACCAATAGGTCCTGCTGGGCTAATAAACCCTGTCGTTGCATAAACAACATGGCAAAACGTCCCAAGAAGTAACAATAGCCTCTATCTGCGATTCTTTTGGGCGCTTTTGTGGAATGCATTGTGAGTGATATCCAGAAAACTGGAAAAACAGCCATGTTGTTTACCCTTTGGGAAAGCCGATGATACCGCATCTCCTGCGTTGCCAAGGGTTCGGCGTAGTTTACTACAGCCTCACCCTTGGACGCCTGGGATTTGCAGCACCCTCGACTTTTGCAACGTCAGGGTAAAGATAGAGGTAAAAAAATCATGAATTTGAAGTTTATTATTATAGTATTGTCCGCATCTTTTTCCCTGTTCACCTTTAACAACTCCGCGATGGCGCAAGAGACGTGTTGTATCAGGACCGTTACCACGACGTCCATTGCGATGCCGGAACCCGAGGAGGCGGATTGCACCCCTTTTCTGAACGGCGCCATCAATCAGGTGCTGACGGAGAACTTCGCCGAAATGGACGACTGCCCGGTAAACGTGTGGGTTATGGATTGGAAGGGTACGGGTGATGCCCAGAGGATGATGGAGAAGCTAGCTGAGAGCATGGGGTCTAAGAGTGAGAGTGTATCCGTACCCGACTATGTTGACTATCTGTTCCGTTCGACCCTGTCGCTGGTGAGCATCGACGAGGTTGAAAAAGGCGAGTGGGAAGAGGGATACGAAGGTCGGCCGAACTGGGTGCCGGGAAAGGTCCATGGCACCTGGAAGCTCAAGCTGGACCTGGTCGACTCGGCTCGCGGCGGCGTAGTACGTTCCGGCAGCACCACATGGCGTGGCACTTGTGCCGGCGACGCGATCGCTGCGGTCATCAATCTCGTCAATACCCGTTTCATGCCGCTCGACGACATCATTTACGACTACGAACGGATTCCCGACACCGCCAAAGTAGTTCCCGAGACGCCGAGCATCGAAGCCGGGACCGAAGCGACCTTCTCGATCACGGAGATCAAGGACCAACAGGGTCGTCAGTCGGCGCCGTTCGAGAGGCTGCTGGTTACGGTCGACAAGGGTCGCGTGGTCAACGGCTTCGACAAAGACCCCGAGAGGGTCTTCGAGGTGGGCCCGGCGGGCGTCGTCCAGATTCGCTATCGAGCCCCGGACCAATGCCGAGATCAAACGGCGAATCTTCAGATTTTCAATTCCTGCAACATCAATGACGGGCTCAACTCTACGTTGCCGGAAAAACCGTTGACGACCGCTGAGATTCACATTCACTGCACGCCGAAGTGGCAGTGGCGGGGGTCACTGTCGCTCGACCGGAAAGTGGAATACCACTGTGGCCACACCTGGAAGGAGGGCAGAGAGGGGCGCGAGATTCAGGCGCGTGACCTGAATTCGGCCACTGGCGCCATCAGCCTCGTCACCGATGAAGGGGATGATCCTCCCGGTGTTTTGGACGAGTCCAACATGAAGATGGAAGGGACGATTCTCTTGCTCAGGGACGAGTTCGATGAGCAGTGGTGGAGGGAACCGACGGGACTCTGCTGGGACGGGAGCCGCAATGCTGTCGTGACTCCCGGGCCCTGGATTCACAAGACCAATTCCAAAATCCTTCAACATACCTGCACACTTGCGAACGCTAACCTTAGCCTTTCGTTCACCGACCTGACCCAGGACGAGGAGGAGGCTCTATCCAAAGAACTGATGCAGGGTGGATTCTCAGAAGAATCTTTATCGCATATCGGAAAGGCCGCCAAGGGGTCCAGCTCCACCTACGTTCGAGTCATAGTCCTGCTGGGTCTCGAATGCCGGCAGCCAGTGAAGATCGAGCGACACGACTATCGTTATGATCGCTGTGAAGACACGATTGAGGACGAGCCTGGAAGCGGAAGCGGCTTCATAACCCTTCCCGCATTCATCTACAACGGTCAACTCGAGGGCACGATCCACCGAACGAAAGACGGCGAGGTTACCCTCGAAGCGGCGGCTGAGGGCGCGCAGGTCATTCCCGACGGATACACGGAATTCACCATCTGGGGCTGCCCGTCCCGCGTGATGGTGACCGACACCACAAGGCTCGAGCTAATACGTCGCCGCATTAAATAGATCTGGATCAAAAAAAGCGGCTTCTGTCAATGGGTTAGCTTGCTGACAAAGTCGAGTGGCGAGGACAACAAGTCTCGAAACCTTCCACACGGTTCAACACCGGTGGAAGAGAGCGTTGGCAAAGCCTGGGCGTTGCATTTTTTTGCTTGATATTTCCCCCAATAATGATAAAAAATTGCACGGACAAACCGACTGGGTCTGTCGGTGTCTCATCCTAAGCCTCTGAGGTAGTCCCTCAGAGGCTTTTTCCGTGACTTGACGACGGCATGTTTGTTGCTTATATTTTAAGGTAGGCAGATGTCTGGGGCCGGTGGCAACACGTGGCCTCACCGCACTTATATTAAATATTAGGATGAGACACCGACCCCGGCTCCGGTGCTGCCCATTTGTTATTGATATATAGTCCATTCGAACGATGCCCCATGTTGAGGAGGTAAGACTATGACACGATTTTTGCTGCCGAGGGTAGCCCATTGTCAGGAGGGTTGCTCTAGCCGGCCCCGGGTACGGCCTTAAACTGCCCCTTTCTCCCCAGCGTGGCAGCTCTCATCTTGATAGCCAGGCACGTTTTCTCACAATCTCGTGCCCATCTCAGTTCAGCAAAGTCCCCCCAGAACTCGGCCAAAGTTGTTATACCAACTCGCCGTACCTCTTCCGGTGAGGCACTACAAGACATCAAAAAACCTTGAGTTATTTTGTTCCGAACGGTAATAATGTCGGAAAGGAGCGCTGGTTTTCTAATCATCTTCGCCCTGAAGCAGCCTCCGAAGCCATCAAGTCTTGAGGTGTCCCATGGACAAGGAAGAATTCATAAGGGCCTATAGGCAAGAATACAGGACGATCCTTGCCATACTGCAAAAGGTGGGCATCGATTACATCAACAGTGGCCATTTGAAGGGAAACCCATTAGAACACCTGGAGTATGTTGTGAAGTCGGTTCGCGACTCCTGCCAAAAGAGCATCTGCAAGGTGTGCGACCAACGACGAGAAGAAGAGAAGAAGGATCAGAAAAACAAGCTTAAGGTGATTAAATAGCTTCACGATGCCTGAGAGCCGGCCATCCCACGCCTTGAACCGCGAAAGCGAGCGCATTCCCCGCTGCTTGCGGCGGGGTTAGCGAGCGAATCTGAAAATGAAAAACTTCCTTACGGTGAAGATGCCCCGTGGCTTGCCGCGGGGAGGTTTTAATGATCGTCACAACTCAGTGTTCGACACATTGTCCGGCGCACGGCGATGCCTGATGGCTTGACAACCCGCACCTCCTTTCTGATGCACGACCGGAAACATATATGGGCCGATCCAGATCAGTTGTCTTTTTTCTCTCTTATTTCCTTTACTTCTTTACCTTCTGGATGGTGTTCGCCTACCTGCCTATTCTGTTCAAGTCTTACAATTTTACCGACCAGCAGATCGGCGTCGCCATTGGCCTGAATTCCCTTTCAAGCATCCTCCTGGTCCTTCCCTTCGGTGTGTTTTCAGACTACTTTTCCCCGAAGAGGACGCTTAGCCTGGGGGCCATGTGTTACAGTGGCTACTTTTTACTCCTGATCTTCCTCACGGACTTCTATCGCCTCTGTTTCGCACTGATCCTTGGCGGTGTGGGAGCCTCGGCCATCAGGGTCATCCTGATGTCCTTATACCTCAAGCTTACCGATGATACAGGTCGGGGGAAGAAGGTGGCGTTCCTGCACCTGGGTGGATATTTGGGCTTCGGGCTGGGGCCGCTTGTAGGAGGATATGTCTACGAAACCTTCGGTGCAGGTCTTGTGATCAAGGGGGCGCTGCTCCTGTCATGGGCGATCGTCCTGCTGACGCTGTTTGTGCAGGATCCCCCACCCGTGGTCTTCAGCTTCAAGGACTACAAGAAAGACGTTAAAGAGCCGGATGCCCTGTTCTTGATGGCCGTTGTTTTTGTACTCGGCACTCATTTCGGGACGGAACAGACGAGCATTAGCCTCCTCATGAAGGATGTCATCGGCTTAAACAAGGAGGAAATCGGCATCGTTTTTTTCTGCTTGGGGGCGTGGATGGCCCTTTTGGTACCCTTTGCCGGCATTCTCATGGACAAGAAACACAGGGTGTTCTTGTTGCTTCTTCTAGGGCTTCTAATCTCGAGCTGTTTTCAGGTCGTAACGGCTTTCACTAACACGTTTTTCAGCCTTTTGGTCGTCAGGATGATTCATACGCTGGGGGACACCTTGGCCATCCTGGAGTCCGATGTGCTCACCGGTCACTTTTTCCCGGCCGCAAGGCTCGGCGGCAATTCGGGCGTCATTTTTTGTGTGAGGACGTCGGCGATATTCATATTTGCCGCTTTCTCGGGATGGCTTAATAACCTGTGGGGTTATAAAATGCCTTTTATTATCAATGGTATTATGGTATTCGCATTTTCCCTAACAGCCCTTCTGTACCGAAGGAGCGCTGTTCAACTGCGCGTCAAGTAGCTACAGGGCTGTTTGGCAAGGAACGGGGACGAGTTTGAAGGAAAAGGTCATGAAACCTACGCAGTTGTTCGTTCTGGCCACGCGCAATCCGGGAAAGACAAGGGAGCTTCGTGAACTTTTGAAAGATTTCCCCGTGAAAATCAAGAACCTGGACGACTTCGGCCCGCTGCCGGACATCGAAGAGGATGGCATCACATTTGACGAAAATGCTTTCAAGAAGGCGTCCTTGACGGCCAAGATCCTGGGATTGCCGGCCCTGGCCGACGATTCCGGCCTCGAGGTGGAAGCTCTGGGTGGCGCTCCAGGCATCCATTCCGCGCGTTATGCAGGGCCTGCCGCCACTGACGAGGAAAAGGCCGCCAAATTGTTGCGGGCCATGGAGGGCAAGGCCAACCGGGCGGCCGCCTTCGTGTGCGTGATTTCCATTGCGGTTCCATCCGGCGTGGCCCTCACATACGAAGGCCGGTGTGAGGGATTGATTGGCGAGGCGCCCGCCGGGGACAACGGGTTCGGCTATGACCCGGTGTTCTATTACCCCCCGATGAAGAGGACCTTTGCGCAGCTTTCTTCGGAAGAAAAGAATCGGGTCAGTCACCGCGGAAAGGCCTTGGCAGAACTCAAAGATGAGTTCGACAAGGTCTTGATCTGGATCCGGCAGAGACTCTGAGATCTTGTGGCGCCTTTTTGGTTGACACGCTTTGAGGCACAATATTATGGTCCCTGTGACCAATACCCGGTAATACGCTGGGATATGTCTTGGAGGATTGCACTATGGAAAGAAGGAGAGTCGTCATCACCGGCGTTGGCGCCGTGACACCCATTGGAGCTGGAAAGGACAAGTTCTGGGATGCCCTCATGGAGGGAAAGTCGGGTATGGGGCTTATTTCAAGATTTGATACCTCCCGTTTCAAAACCAGAATAGGTGCCGAGATTAGGGACTTCGACCCCGAAGACTATGGCATCAAGCCCAAAGACGCCAAGAGAATGGACCTGTTTACCCAATACGGCGTGGCGGCGGCGGCGCTTGCCATTGAGGATTCCGGACTGAATTTGGGAGAATACAACGACCGTGTTGGGACCATGATAGGCACCGGGATTGGCGGCCTGATGACCCTTGAAGAAGAAAAGAAAAAACTGATCGAGAGTCAAAACCCATCCAGAGTGAGTCCTTTTCTGATTCCCATGATGATGCCAAATGCCGTCAATGCCTTCGTCAGCATTATCCACAAGCTTACGGGCACGAGCCCATGTACGGCCAATGCGTGCGCCACAGGTTCGTATGCCCTGATCTATGCCGACAAGGATATTGCCTTAGGCGACTCTGATGTCATTATCGCTGGGGGCAGCGAGGCGATTCTTACGGAGATTGCGGCAAGCTCCTTTGCCAACATGAAGGCCTTGTCTCGTAGAAACGACGACCCCAAAGGGGCTTGTCGACCTTTTGACAAAGACCGAGACGGCTTTGTAATCGGTGAGGGGGCAGGTGTTGTGGTCCTTGAAAGCCTTGAACACGCCCTGGCCAGGGGCGCAAAAATCTATGCAGAGATGGTAGGGTATGCAACCAATACGGATGCCTATCATATTACGGCACCGGACCCGGGGGGCCGCATGGTCAAGAAAGCCATACGTGATTCACTGAACATGGCCGGTCTGGAGCCGGGAGACGTTGATTATATCAATGCCCACGGCACTTCCACCCCGCTCAATGACAAGGCCGAGGCCGTGGCCATTCGCGAGGTGTTTGGTGATTACAAGGTGCCGGTGAGTTCCACCAAGTCAATGATCGGACACCTCATCGGTGCAGCCGGCGCAGTTGAGGCGGTCGCGTGTGCCTTGGCGATAGAACGGCAGGTCATCCCGCCCAACATCAATTATAAAACGCCCGATCCTGATATGGATCTGAATATTATCACCGAACCCACACCGGCGAAGCTGAACGTGGTCATGAACAACTCATTCGGTTTTGGCGGACACAATGCCGTGATGGTATTGAGGAAATATGCTGAGTAGGGAAGATGCCATGCTGTAGGAAACTTATCTGGTTTTCAAAAGAGACTCGACGCTATCGCGGCCCGCCGAGCGCACCAGCACCTTCTTGGCCCTGCTCCGCTTGCCTTGGATGATCTCTACATCCGATTTTCGCACCTTCAAACATTTGGCCAGAAACTCGACGCACAGCCTGTTGGCCGCACCTTCCACGGGAGGGGCCGTCAACCTGACTTTCAGGGCGTCTCCTTGCAGGCCCACGATTTCATTTCTCGAGGCCCTCGGCTGGACCGTGACCTTAAATGTGACCCCCTCGGGGGTTTCCTGAACCCACCACACCGACGATTAATCCCTCATCCAGTGCGTATTGAACGTCATCGCTCAGCGTTTTTTCTCATCCCCGGAGCGGCCGCTCTTGATCTGGTCAATGATCTTGGTTGAAGAAACGGGCTCGGTAATGGGCAGAAGGGCAACCCGGCCGCCAAACCTTTCCAGCACCTGCCGACCTATGACCGTCTCGGTTGTGTAATTACTACCTTTTGTCAGGATATTGGGGCGGATGGCCTCAATGAGACTTTCAAGCTCTTTCGTTGAAAAGAGCGTGACATAATCCACGCAGTCGAGCGCGCTGATGATGCGGACCCGCTCTCGCGCCGCGATAATGGGGCGGCCCCGTCCTTTGAGGGCCCGCACGGATTCATCATCGTCAATCGCCACGACAAGCACGTCTCCCATCTTTTTGGAAGCCGAAAGGAGTTGGATATGGCCCACGTGGAGCAGGTCAAAGCATCCATTCGTCATGACAATGGTTTTGCCTTCTGAGCTCAGGCGTTCGGCTATGGGAATCAAATCGGCCAGCGTCTTTTGTTTTGCAGACAATGGGTCGACAGAAGGTTCAATGGCCCTCCGGAGTTCTTCCCTGGAAACCGTTGCCGTACCCACCTTTCCCACAACAATTCCTGCTGCGACATTGGCAAGGGATGCAGCATGTCGAAAAGAGATCCCTGAAACAAGACCCAACCCGAGGACAGCCAACACCGTGTCGCCAGCCCCTGACACATCAAACACCTGTCGGACTTTGGCCCCGATCCAATAAGGTTTCTTCCCACTCTCAAAAAGAACCATGCCGTCCTTGCCGCAGGTCATGACCACCTTTTGAACCGGAATGTCGTGGAGCAATTTCTCGCCTGCAACTTTCAGAGACGCGTCGTCGACAATCTCTATGCCGGCTGCCAGAGAGGCCTCCCGCTTGTTTGGGGTGATGGCCGTGGCCTCTGCGTATTTCTTAAAGTTGAGTCCCTGGGGATCTATGATGACGGGTTTCTTGTTTTCCCTGGCCACACGCATGATCTGCCGCAAGAGTGTCTCCGAAAGAAGTCCCTTGCCATAATCCGAGATCAGGATCACGTCGAAGCTGTGAACACGGCCCTTGACAAACCGGACCAGCTGGTCAGCGTCTGCCTCGGATATATCCTGCCTGGTTTCCCGGTCTATGCGCAGCACATGTTGGTGCCCCCCTATAACACGGGTTTTTCTGGTGGTAGGTCTTGTTGGATCCTGTATAAGACCGGCGGTGTCCACGTCAAGCTCCCGGAACTTCTTGATCAGCAGATCGGCGTTGTCCCCAGCCCCCACAACGGCGGCAACAGCCACCCGTGCACCAAGGGCGACCAGGTTGTTCACCACATTGCCCGCACCACCAAGGGTGCTGCTATCCCTAAGCACCGAAACCACCTGGACCGGCGCCTCCGGGGATATGCGATCCACCTCACCCCAGAGGTACTCATCGATCATGAGATCGCCGATTACCAGGACGCGGCACCTATCAAACCTTGACATATCGACATTCATAAAGGCCTGCCACATCTCGATTGGTTAACAGTATCTATCCTTATCCTATTACTATCGATAAGTCATTGAGGCAAGAGGCAATTGATGGCAACACAGGCCTAAAATTTCACCAAGAGGCTTTGTTCGAGGCACGCAGCATATGCATATTGACTGATGTTCCTATCCTCTCTATAGTCACCATGTCGAAGCGGCGGCTGTTATAAGCGTTTCGACCATGAGTCGATTTGAAAAGGCTTGCGACCTGGCAAAAGGGGGGAATCCATGTTTACTGAGAAAGAAAGACGGGTCAAGGAACTCATTGATGAACATGTTGAAAAGGTGGGGAATTGTCTGGACTGTTTTAAAGGTTGTTTTGAGGCCTTTCTTCGGGGGGACAGGGGCAGGACCGAAACAATCCACGAAAACTGCGACTATGCCGAAACCGAGGCCGATATCCTTCGGAGAAAAATCGGCAACCACCTTTACTCCGGCGCTTTTCTGCCTATCGATCGGAAGGATATCTTCATGATGACCGAGTCTGTGGACAAAATAGCCAACAAGGCCGAGTCCGCTTCTGATGTCGTGGTCTTCCAGCGTCCTGAAGTGCCGGAGGATTATAAGAAAACCCTCCTCGACATCGTTGAGACCGTGGCAAAGATGTTCGGCATCTTTCACAAGGCCGTAAGACTCTATGCGCCGTATGAGACCCTCCAGACCAGTGACGACCTGGCTGCCATCCGAGAAAAGATAACGGCAATCGGTGTCTTGGAATCCGAGATTGACAACCAAGAAGAGTCGCTCATGAGAAAGATCTTCGATTCCGACCTTCCCCTCGCCAACAAGATGCAGCTGGAAAGATTCCTGCGAAGAATGACGTATATCTCCGACGTCATAGAGGACGCGGCTGATCGTCTTTATATCCTGGTCATTCGTGAGAGGATCTGATCGGCTTCTGAGATGGTTCCCATGGTCCTTTCCAAATTCAACAAAGGCACCGCTCATGTCCTAGGCCGGCGGTCTCCCTTTGCCTTATTTGTGCTCCGGTTGATCAAGAAACGTTGTTTCTGGGTGCCCGCCCTGGCCTTGACGGTTTCTCTGGTTCTACCGCTCGCAACCCTTTCCCGCCAATCCTTGTCTGATCGGGAATCAAATCCCCCAGGTGAATTGAAACAGGCCCTTGTCACCCATGGCCAGACAGGGGGAAAGGGCCCAACAGCCCTCTTGACCGGCGAGGTTTCACAAAAGGCGGAAAGCCCTATCAAGGCCACCTTGTTCCAAGTCTTTGGAGGTCTCGGCCTTTTTCTTTTCGGCCTCCGCCTCATGAGCGACAGCCTGGAAAAGGTGCTTGGCGGCAAGATGAAAAGGGTGTTGGCAACCCTGACAAGGCGTCCTGTTTACGGTTTGGCCCTCGGCACCGTAGTAACCGGTGTGATTCAGAGCAGCAGCGCCACCACCGTGATGCTGGTGGGTCTCATCAATGCAGGCCTCATGGACTTTGTGCAATCCATTGGGGTGATCCTCGGGGCGAATATCGGATCCACCGTGCTCCCCCAGATCGTCGCCTTAAACCCTGACCAGTTGGCCCTTCCTGCCGTAGGGCTTGGCGTTATCCTGCACTTGTTCTGCAAGAACTCCAAGGTAAAGGAAGCCGGCCTGATCCTGCTTGGCTTCGGGATGCTGTTTTTCGGGCTTGTTCTTATGAAAACCGCCATCCCTTCAGAGGCCAGGGTGGTGATTCAAAGACTTTTCATGCTTAGCAGCGGTACTTTCAAGGGCGTGCTCGTGGGCTTGGCCGTGGGGGCCCTTGCTACCGCCATTGTGCAGGCCAGTGGCATCACGGTTGGCATCATTGTCGTGCTGGCATCCCAGGGCATGGTGACTGATTTGAACCAGGCGATTCCATTGATTCTGGGCTGTAACATCGGAACCTGCGTTACCGCGCTCATTGCCAGCATAGGAACCGCGGTCGGGGCAAAACGTGCCGCGGTTGCCCACGCCTTTTTTAATATCTTCGGAGCCTTTTTGACCCTAGGGGTATTCTATCAGTTTTATATTTGGTCCATCCCCAGAATGGGCGGCAACCTCGCCCACCAGGTGGCCAACCTTCACGTTTTGATAAAGCTGGTGGACGCTGCGTTGTTTTTGCCGATTGTCGTGCCCTTTTCAAAATTCATCGCCCGGATTGTTCCTGCCAAAGAAGTCCGAAAACCTGCGATCGGAACGCCCCAATACCTGGACGATAAGTTTATCCAGGAGCCGGTCGTTGCCATAGAACTGGCGATCAAAGAAATCGTGAGACTGGGCGAGATCTCTCGCAGTATGATAAAATATGCCATGGACGGATTCATGCACAATGACGAAAGGCTGTTGGACCGGGTAGAAGCATACCGCACCGCGGTCCAAACCCTTCGGGAAGCTATATTTGAATATGCAGTCCGGATTTCCCGGCAGGATTTGACCAAGGAAGACGCGGAAAGGGTGCCCCGGCTGTTTCTTTCTTTGAACAACTTCGATCGCGTGGCGGGATACGCTGTCCGATTACTGGAACTCGGGCGTACCAAGGTTTCCAAGGACATCCCCTTGCTGGGAACCGCCCTCAATGAACTCAAGGATGTCTATCGCCAGGTCGACACCATGCTCACCGAAGTAAGTGGATACCTGCCTGAATTCAAGCGGTGAGAGGGTTGGAGCTCAAGGTCGCCTCCCAAAGTTCCTCTCATACCGGGCCCAAAAATCTTCCTCAGAAAAAATGTGCTCCTGAGTACCGTGGCATTCCACGGCATAACTGGCGCACACTGCACCCGTACGGGCAGCATCCGTCAAACTTTTCCCAAGGGCCAGCCCTTTGATCAGGCCCGCCCGATAGGCGTCTCCGGCCCCGGTAGGATCTACGACCCTGGCGGCACGGGCAGCAGCAATTTTGATCTCCTCATCTTGCGTGCAAACCAGAGAACCGTCTTCTCCCAGGGTCGTGATGATGGCCCCGGCACGTTGGAGGAGCTGAGCCTTTTCAAGCCCGGTGGCGCGCATGATCATTTCCAACTCGTAGTCGTTTGAGATCAATAGTCTGGAGCCTGTGAGCATTTCTACCAACTGCTCTGCCGACAAGGCCGGTACCGACTGGCCTGGATCAAAGATGCAGGCGATCTTCCTGTCCTTGCATCTGCGGGTGTATGTGAGCATGTCTTCGAGGTTCCCCGGGGCAACAATGGCGAGCGTTTTCTGAGGGTCCACGCCGTCAAATTCGAACAAGGACGGGTATTTCATGGCCCCCGGGTTGAACCCGGTAATCTGGTTGTCAGCCTGGTCGGTCGTAATGTAGGCCCCGGCGGTCAGTGGCTCTTCAACCCGGCGGATTCCTGCAAGGGAAAGCCGGTGCTCCCGGAGCCAGGCTTCATATCTGTCGAAATCTTTACCGGCTGTAGCCAAAATTAGCGGCCGCTCCCCCAGCAATGCAAGGCCGTAAGCGATGTTGCCTGCCGTGCCGCCAAACTTCTCGTTCAGGCCGTTCACCGTAAAACAGACATTGAGGACATGGATCTTGTCAGGCAAGATATGATCGGAAAATTTTCCAGGAAAGTCCATGATGCGGTCATAGGCCAATGACCCGGAGACAAGGATCTTCATGTGCATGCTCCTTTCTTTGGGTTTTTTCCGAACTACTCAAGAGGCAGGGATATCGTAATCTTTATGAGATTGCCGTTTTCTTTGGTCACGTTGACAAGGCCGCCATGCTTATGGATGAGCACCCTGCAAATAGGGACATCCATGATGTCTTCATCGGGGACGCCTTTTGGGAATGGATAATCGACGACAAAGGGATAGAAAAAGTCCTCGATGTCATCATCTGAGATAAAGCCGACCCTGTACGCCAGAGTGACGGTCGCATATTCATCGCCTTTCCCTGTAGCCACCTCCATGTTGCCCTGCTTCTTCATTCGATAGAAGGCGTTTTTCATAAGATTGATCAGGACTTTCTCAAACAGCTCACAGTCCAATTTTATCTGAGGGATGCTCCCATGCAGGTGGGGTGTGACGCAAAAATCCCGATCCTGGCAGTCGGCGTTGATCTTTTTTACGGCTCTTGTCACAACTTCGTTGAGGTCAAAAAGTTGCAATTGAATCGATCTGGGCTCAATATAGGCCGTCATCATCTTGAGTATGTCTTCGAGTTTTTTTACTTCTTGAACGATCAACTCGCCTTTCTCCCTTCTCGGATCCGGAGCTTCGAAAGTCTTCAGTAAACGCCTAGTCAGACCTCCTATGGAGGTCAGGGGATTTCTGATCTCATGTGCCAGGCGGGCTGAGACCTGACTCAGGGTTTCCAGCTCTTCGGCCTGTACGATTTTTTCCTGGAGTTCTTTACTGGCAGTGACATCCAACACGATGCCATCCATTCTGATAAGCTCGTTCTGGTCATCGAGTACGGGAACGGCGTGATCAACCACGTAGACGCTGTGGCCATCCTTGTGAATCATCCGGTATTCTTGATGGCAGTTTTTGCCCTGGCGGAGGCATGCCTCAAAATGGGCAACGACGCGAGCCCTGTCGACAGGATGGATGTGCTTGGCCCATGCTTCGCGGTGTCCGCTCAACTGCTGAGGTGCTACACCGATCATGTGCTCAACAAATCTGTTCAAAAACATGGCTGTTCCATCGGGCATGACCAGATAAACAATAAGGGGCACATGTTCAACGAGGGTTCTGTAAGTCTGCTCAGACTCCTTCAAAGTGCGGGTCCGCTGCTCGACCATCAACTCCAGGTTTTCCGCATAATCCTTAACCTTTTTACGTGATGCTTCTAAGGACGCTAACATCTCATTAATGGCACGAGCCATCACCCCTAGCTCATCACTGCTTCGCACCTCTACTCTGGCATCACGATGGCCGGTTGCGATGTCCTTTGCTGCATCTACAACCTTTGCTATGCGCCTGGTAAAGACCACGGATATGAACCACACAAAGGACATGGAAAAGGCAAAACCAATAAGACCGATGCCGGCAGCAACAGATCCATATTGCCTGAGAAGGGCCAACGTGGGGCTCCGATCAACACTAATCTCCACGACACCAACGATCTTGGAAGAAAAATCACGGAGCGGTCCTGCTACAGAAGCGATCTCTCTGCCGTGCTGCTTGGCCTTGTGAAATACCACATCTCCGGTGTTAAAAGGCCGGCTGAAAAGTTCAGGTGGAAGAAAGGCCTTGTTTAGGGTTGAGGCAAAGGCCCTTGGCACGTTTTTGCCGGATTCGCCCGGGACGTAGAGTGTGAGATCCACGCCATAACGATTCTTGAACTCACTTAGCAGCGGTTCTTCAATAGATTCTCCAAGCTCCAGGGTCCCGACTTGCTTGCCCTTGTAAAAGACCGGAACCACGCCGCGCACCCCAAGACCCGTCACTCCCCATTCCAGTCCCCCGACGCCCTGACCGGTTTCCCTTGCAAGGTTGATGGTCTGTCGATAGGCCTCCATATGTTCGCCGTATCGGCCCGGCAGGTGGATGCGCAGGAAAGAGGTGGCCGGCGGCACATGAAAGTGAAACTGCTTGATTCCAAAATCTTGGTGCAATGTCTCATAGGTGGGCTGCAAAAGCGCCAACAATCGTTTGCGGTCTCTTTTGGCAAAGGCCTCAGCCACAACCGGATTCTTGGCCACCGTGTAGGCAAGGCTCAGGGTCATGGCCCTTTTGGATTCAATGAGGGCCAAGAAATACTGATAGTCATTTCTCAGGCGCTTTTCTTCGTTCAGGTGAATCAACTCGGCTTGGAAACGATAGGAAACCACAAAAAGGGCCGAGGCCCCCATAGAGGCGAGGAAAAGGAATGGGATCAGGAGCTTCCACTTGAGGCTAATATCGTGCAACCGGCTTAACTTCAAACATGCCTCCCAGAAGCGTTTCCCTTTCGGGTCATGGAACTATATAGAATATGGCGACTTTCTTGTCGAGTGGTTTTTGTCGCGCTGAAAGCGCCATCATCAGGACTGGGAGGCCTCTTGGCTCAACTAACTTGCTGAGGGGCCATGACCGCCCAGCTGTCAAAAAGACGATTGCGCCGTATAATATAGGTAGCCCCATCATCGGTCTGGACCTTGAAATAGTCCGTTGCCTCCGATCTGCCATCCAGGCTGCCGTCATACCAACGGTCAATGATCTTTGTAATGTGACAGGTTCTACCCGCCCATTCGAAGGATCGGGGAGATTCGTCGGCTTTGTAGCCCTCGTAGCAGCGAACCGAGATCGGTTCAAAGGCCATGGTGCCGCCAGACAGATATTCCACCAGCCCTGAGACTGCGTCCTGAATGTCTAGAAAGCAGAAACGGTATGCTTCATATTGCAGTCCGTATGGATCGGCAATGCCACGCCTCCTGGAACCATGACGGGCAAAATACCTCAGCAACAGGACCTTGCCCGCCGTATCGGGAAAGGCGGACAACAGCGTCTCTTCGTGGGATTTTTCCATGACCAGGATGAGGTCTGACCAGGCCACCAGGTCTTGAGACAAGGATTTGGCTCGGAACTCTGACAGCTCCACACCAAACTCAGCCGCGACCCGTTGGGCCAGAGGCGTGACCGAACGACCCGGAAGAGCAAGCAAGCCGGCTGAGTCAACGGAAATGCCTTCCAGGCCCTTTGGATCAACCAGGTTTCTCAATAAGGCCTCGGCAAAGGGACTGCGGCAAATATTTCCCGTACACACAAATAACACGTTATTGATCTGGCGGGCCATGTGAACGACGGCTTTGGTGTTCGTCTCAGCACAAACACACAAGGGCTTCAAGTGTCGTGTTTGACCTGAAATCGCCTTGCAACATGAAACACACGATGGACAATTGAACCGCAAAAGCGAGCGCATTCCCCGTAGCTCTTGCTGCGGGGTTAGCGAGCGTATCCAAAAAAAGTCAGCGTTCCTTACGGTCGAAGATTCCCTGTAGCTTGCTACAGGGAGCTTCAATCATCAGTGGCTTTCGCATGGCGGCATTTTTTCTCGGAGTCGCCGTTTCTTTTCTTCTGTCAGCGCCTGCCGCAGGGTCCAGCCGGTATCACTATATTCATCTTTTTTCTTGATCAAGAGCCAGTTCTTTTCCCCACGGCCTTTCATCTTGACCAATGTGAAACCTCCTTTGAGTATCTTGCCTCGAAGGGTCATGACGATCTTGCCGGCCTCAAGGGCCTTAACCGGATCGCCTCCTTCAAAGAGATCATATGCTCCCTGGTCCCATACCACCACGGGACCGGCTCCGGACTGACCTGCCGGTATGATCCCCTCGAAATCGAAGTACTCTGCGGGGTGGTCATTCACCATAACGGCCAGCCTCTTTTCCGCCGGATTTAGGGACGGCCCCTTGGGCACCGCCCACGATTTCAAGACGCCCCCCATCTCCAGTCGAAAATCGTAGTGGCGCTGCCGAGCATGATGCTCCTGCACCACAAAGCGGGTCTTAGCCAAAGGGGCTTTCATTCTTCTCTTTTCCTGCTACCCGGAAGCATCTCAATCGTCAATATTTGAACATACCGTTCTCGTAAATGATGACCTTGCCGCCAGAGGTGAGATGGGCAGTAACGGTCTTTTTCTCGGTATTCACCAGGTCCCAGTGCAGGGCTGAATCGTTAAACCCCAGTTGCCTCTTCCTCTCCGGGGTCAGCTCTGCGGGATCTCCATTGTACGTATCCGAATATGACGCGCCCAAAGCGATATGACAATTCCCATAACGCCCGCCATAGTTTTCGTCAAATAAGGTATTGGCCATAAATCTATCGATCTTTGAGAATCGTTTGTCCGTCAAAGAAAATTCGCCAATCCGGCAGGCGCCTTTATCCATGGCCACTTGTTTGACAACAAAATCTTTGCCTTCCTCCGCTTCGATTCTGGCAGCCTTGCCTTTCTTGAACTCTAATCTCAGCCCCTTCACGTAGTTTCCGCTCCGGAAAGAGGGCTGGTTGGCAACATACACCCCTTCGGTTCCTCGCCAGTCAGGAGAGAGAAAAATCTCAAAGCTGGGGATGTTGTGGCCAGAAAGTCCAATCCATTTCCTATGTTGTCCAGGGGTTATTCTCAAATCTACGCTGTTAGACTCAACATGGTAGTATGCCACTTCCATGCTGTTCATCCATTTCTTGAGAGCCACAGCATGTTTGTAAATGGTCTTCCACTCTTGAACCGGATCATCGCTGTCGAGGTAGCAGGCTTTAATCATCTGATTCGTATACTGCCTCATCGTGAGCCTGGCCTGCTTTGCCAACTCTGGGGTCGGCAGCATACAAAGGGTCCAACCAAACATCCCCATCTCCTCCCGTTTGTCCAGGATGTCCCGCAGCGGTTTTCTGGAAACTGCCGCCTTGCCTATCTTTTTTGGATCTATGTCAGATAGATGCATCAAAGATTGCGGGGCATGCACATAGATGCCGCCGTTCAGACGTTCGAAGAGTTCCTTCTCGCCTGGCGGCTGGAAAACGAGCTGGCTGTTGTTGGCCTTCTCAAAAAAAATGCGCTCCATGTTCGATGTCAGGCCAAGGCGAAGGATGGGGTGCATGCCCATATCAAGGATTTTCCCCTGAAGGCACTCGGCTATCTTCATGGCATCCAGCTCATATCGAATCAAGATAATATCCTTGCTTTTGAATTTGCCTTTCCTAGAAGTTTGCAGCCCCCACAGCAAAACGTCGGCATATTTTTGTATTTGCGTGTCCATCAGCATGGATCCATCCTCCTAACTAGGCATTAGTGCCACCTTCATCCATACGACATTCTTATCTACATGAATTGTGGGCCTTCTGCAACCAGTGCTTAAACCGAGACGATCCTTAGTACCTGCCCGGGCCACAAAAGGAAGGACCGCTGCGTTTTCAAAAACTAGGGCTCAGCGATCGATTGAAGCTCCCTGTAGCAAGCTACAGGGAATCTTCGACCGTAAGGAACGC
>CAZCXI010000061.1:0-18242 GCA_964502635.1 uncultured Desulfobacterales bacterium | reverse complement strand
TGGGTACCCCAAAAACCTCATAATTGTCGCTTTTCGAGGTTCTGCAAAGGTCTCACATTATGGGGTTTCCTGAGAGGCCCCCGGACTTCCGGGCATGATTCGTTTCACTTCCAATGGCCGGCTTGTCAAACATTTGACAAAAGTCAGGCGGGGATTCGTCAAGGCTGATGGCTTCGTAAAAAGTCGATTTTACTCACTCCGTGAACATTTTGGGGGCAACGGATCCATCAAGGCTTGCTATGTTTTGTTTCTGATCTTTACAGCCCTGGCGTGGGCAGAGAGTCCCTCGATCTCCGCCAGTCGGATAATGTCGGGCGTATCTCTTTGTAGCGCCGTTTCAGCGTAATACAGAACGCTTGTCTTTTTGAGGAAGTGATTCACAGACAGGGCAGAGGCAAACCGGGCGGTTCCTGCCGTGGGGAGCACGTGGTTAGGGCCTGCTACGTAGTCGCCGACAGGTTCCGGCGTGTGTGGCCCCAGAAAGACCGCGCCCGCATTTTCAATGCCGCCGAGGTATTGGAAGGGCTCTTCGACATGCATCTCCAGGTGTTCAGGGGCGACCTGGTTGGCCAGATCAATGGCCGTATCAAGATCGGGCACCACCATCACAGCCCCATAGGCCTTCAATGACGCCTCGGCAAGGGCCCTGCGGGGAAGGTCTTTGAGTTGGTTCGACACCGCGTGGGACACAGCCCTGGCCAGCCTGTGGGAAGGTGTGAGGAGGATCGCCGAGGCAAGGGCGTCATGTTCGGCTTGAGACAAGAGATCGGCTGCGATATAGGCGGCGTTTGCCCGGTCATCGGCTATGACCAGGACCTCGCTGGGACCTGCAATCATGTCGATCCCCACGGTGCCGGATACGAGATTCTTGGCAAGGGTCACGTAGATGTTGCCGGGTCCAACAATGACGTCTACTCTGGGGACCGTCTCCGTGCCATAGGCGAGGGCGGCAACCCCCCAGGCACTTCCCGCCTTGAAGATCGTGTCTACGCCGACCCTGTGGGCCGCTGCCAGGAGATAGGGGTTGACCTGGCCGGTATTGGTCGGAGGGGTGGTGATGCAAAGATTGTCAACCCCTGCGATCTTGGCGGGGATGCATCCCATGAGCACGGAGGAGACCAGGGGCGTCTTTCCCCCTCTGCCCCCAGGCACGTACACCCCCGCGGCCTTGACCGGCCGAACAAGCTGGCCCAGCACGATGCCCTCGGTGTCGGCCGTAAACCAGGACTGTTCAAGCTGATGTCGGTGGAAGGTCTCGATTCGTGTGGCAGCCTTGTTCAGGCTTCTGACAAACCCTTTGTCTACAAGCCGACGGGCGGACTTTATTTCAGCCTTTGTCACCTTCAGAGAGTCTGCGGTAAGCTTGGGCGCATCGAACCGGTTAATATAGCCGATCAAAGCCTTGTCTTTGTTCTTGCGAACATCCGCCAGGATTTTCTTGACCACTTGCAGGTCCTTGGCCCTGAAGGCAAGGTGTCGGCCGATGACGGCATCCAGCCTTTTTTGGGCCGCCGCTGAGGGAAACTTGAATACTTTCATGTTCATTCCTTTTCGGTTTTATGCCGGCTTATTGAACCGCAAAAGCGAGCGCATTCCCCGTAGCTTGCTGCGGGGTTAGCGAGCGTATCTAAAAAAGGCAGCGTTCCTTACGGTCGAGATCCCCGGCAGCGTGCTACGGGGAGCTTCAAAAAGATCCCCCTTTTGTTTTGACAGCCCGAAAAGCCTTTGCCACTTTGGCGCCCTATGGATTGAACACAGCTCGGAAGTATTCCACGGTGCCGGCAAGGCCTTCCTCAAGGGGCACCTGGGTATTGTAATTTAGGACCTGCTCAGACAGTGTGATATCCGCCCACGAGTGGCGCACGTCGCCCGGCCGGGGATCTGTGTAAAGGGCCTGTGTATGAGAGCCCGTGATACGCCTCAGGATGTCGAGGAGTTGGTTTAAGGTCAGTTGGCCGCCGCACGCGAGGTTCATGGTCTTGCCCGGGGCCTCCGGAGCCTCCGCCGCGAGCAGATTTCCATAGACAACATTGTCCACGTAAGTGAAGTCGCGGGATTGTTCTCCATCGCCGTATACGATGGGCTGTGTTCCTGTGATAAAGGCCTTGATGAACCGGGGAATGACCGCCGCATATTCCGAATTGGGATCCTGATGGGGCCCAAATACATTGAAGTAGCGAAGCGACACGGTTTCAAAGCCGTAAAGCTCATAGAATACGCGCAAATAGTGTTCTGCGGTCATTTTCTGGACGGCATAGGGTGACAGAGGCGCTGGCGTAATCCCTTCTTCCCTTGGGAAACCCGGAGCATTACCGTACACGGCTGATGAAGAGGCAAAGACCAATCGTTTCACACCTGCATCTCGTGCTGCTACCAGAAGGTTCAGGGTACCGTCGATGTTGGCAAGGTTTGACTCAATGGGAAGGGCTACGGACCTTGGGACCGAAGGTATCGCAGCCTGGTGCAATACATAGTCAACGCCTTCGGTGGCCTTGTGGCAAGTGGCAAGATCGGCGATGTCTCCCTTCAGGACTTCCAGAGCGGCCACGAGATCGGGAGACAGGTCAGGAAAGTTAAGGTTTTGGCGATGCCCGGTGGAAAAGTTGTCCAGGACACGCACCGTGTCCCCTCTGACGAGGAGGGCCTGCACCAAATTTGAACCAATGAATCCGCCGCCTCCAGTCACTAGAAAATGTGCCATGATAATCATGCTTCCTTTCTCTGATTCCAGATTTTGGAACTCTCTGTTACCATATTTCCCTTGGCGCTTCAATGAACCTTGGGGTAAGGGTACTAAGTCTTATGAGTGCGCGGCACTGTAGTGTGTGCTGGCTTGACCTGTCAAGGTGTCTGTCAAGCCAATCTGAGGGTTCTTGGGTCTGGCCATGGGCTCCGGGAGCCCTGGTGGAAGGAATGCTTGTGGCATGAAAATCCTGATCATTTATCCGTATCCGCTTTTTGATAGAAGTCAGGAAGAAGATATCAGGGTGGTGCCCATCGGGGTGTATTACGTTGCCGCTGTCTTGAAAGAAAAGGGTTACGACGTTGAGATACTGAATTGGTACAACATCCACAAGAGCCCTCAAAGGATCATTGACACCCTTCGCGCAAAGAAACCCGATATCATCGGCTTTTCTGTCCTGAACGCCAATCGCTGGGGCGGCATAGAGATTGCCCAGATCGCAAAAAAGGTAGACCCCAAGGTGAAAATTGTCTTCGGTGGGGTTGCGGCTACTTTTTTGTGGAAGCATTTTTTGACTCATTTTCCGGTCATCGATTTTGTGGTGATCGGTGAAGGGGAATATGCTTTCTTGAATTTGGTTCAAGTCATTGAGCAAGGCCATGTCCAGCAGCTTCAAAACACACGAGGGATAGCCTTCAGACACGGCAACAGAGTCGTCAGAACAAAGGCTGCCAAACCCATCGACCACCTGGATCAACTGCCCATCCCGGCAACCCATTTTCAATATCAGCACGTAGCGTCTTCTCGAGGGTGCCCTGGAAAATGCACATTTTGTGGGAGCCCTCGGTTTTGGGGACACAAAATAAGATTGCGTTCACCGGAAAACTTCGTGGCAGAGCTAGAATTGCTCTACAACAAAGGGATTCATTTTTTCTATTTTTCAGATGATACCTTTACGGTCAACAAGCAACGGGTTGTTGAGATCTGCAAGGAAATTCTCAATAAAGGGCTCAAGATCGCTTGGGTCGCCATCTCACGGGCCGACTATGTGAACGAGACCATCTTGTTCTGGATGAGGAAGGCTGGCTGCATTCAGATCAGTTACGGGGTGGAGAGTGGTTCTGAGCAGATCAGAAGTCTGTTGAACAAAGGTCTCAAAACAGACGACATCAAGAAAGCCTTTTCCTTGACGCATCGTTACGGCATATTGGCCCGTGCCTATTTCATATATGGCTCTCCTGAGGAAACATGGGATACGATTCAAGCCACCATTGACATGATCCAGGAAATAAAGCCTTTCGTCTGTGTATTCTATATCCTTGAGATTTATCCGGGGACCAAGCTTTACCTGGACTATCAGAAAAAATTCCACGTAACGGATGACATTTGGTTAAACAAGATGGAGGGCATTTGCTACTTTGAATCGGATCCACACTTATCACAGGAACTCATTTTGAATTTTGGCAAACGGCTCAGGCACGAGTTCTATGGCCGCCTGAGCGGTTTTTCGCAAGACGTGGATCTTATTGATGATGAGCAGTTCTATGCCATGCATGCTGATTTTTGCTCGAGGCTGGGACTGACTTTCAGTCAGGGCGATTATGCGAACAACGAGGCCGTCAAAAATAGGCAGCAGGCCGCCGAGCGGCTATTCAACAAAGCCTTGGGCTATGCCCCGAACCATCGCGCTTACCTGGGACTAGGCTTGCTGAAGCAAGAACAAAGGCAATACGAGGAGGCCGTTCAAGTGCTTTCGCAAGGGGTTCAACATTTCCCAGGCAGTGAAGCCTTGAACGTTTGCCTGGGCGTCAGCTATATGAATCTACAACGCCATGACAAGGCCCTGGCGTGTCTCCTCAAATTTCAAGGTTCCAAAGAGGTCAATGGTCACATTGCAAGATGCTACAGGGCATTGGGTGACGTTGGCAAGGAAGGCGAATTTCTGGAGAAGGCTCACTGATTGAGACCTTTGAACCGCAAAAGCGAGCGCATTCCCCGTAGCTTGCTGCGGGGTTAGCGAGCGTATCTGAAAAGGAAAAACTTCCTTACGGTGAAGATTCCCCGTGGCTTGCCGCGGGGAGGCTTCAATAACCTCGGAAAGCGACAATTATTCTGAGTATCTAGACGATGCGCTTGAAGTCCTTTTCGATCTGGTAGAGGCTCTGGTGGATGAGGATCGGACGGCCATGGGGGCAATGGGTCGCATTTTCGAGGCCGTCGAGCTGTTTCAGGAGCGCTTTCATCTGCTCGTCTGAGAGTCTTTCCCTGGCCCTTATAGCCCCGTGGCAGGCCATAATCATGAGGCATTCGTCCACCGCGCGATGGAGCCCGGAGGCAAGGCCGATCTCAGCGACTTTTTCTATGATCTCCATGACCAGCGGCTCAACAGGCTTGCCCGCCAGAATATCCGGGACAGCCCTGACCAAGTAAGTCCTTCCTCCAA
This sequence comes from uncultured Desulfobacterales bacterium, assembly GCA_964502635.1. Classification (GTDB taxonomy): domain Bacteria; phylum Desulfobacterota; class Desulfobacteria; order Desulfobacterales. The sequence goes on along the minus strand of CAZCXI010000061.1, from coordinate 13,116 downwards.
AAGGTTCTATCCCTACACCCATGTCACGCAGGTCTTTCAACAGGGTGTCCAAGATACCGGCCTCTCGATGGCTCAGCTCCAGTCTTTCGGGGATGAGCAGGCCCTGGGTCACAGCGGCGGAGTCCTTGTAGCTCGCCTTTAGCGCCTCGAAGACGACCCGTTCATGGGCAGCATGCTGATCCACAAGGACCAACCCCTCTTCTGCTTCGCACACGATGTACGTGTTGTGGAGCTGCCCGATGATCCTGAGGGAAGAAAAAGGCTTGTCCTCCCACAGGCGCGGTGTTGCGTGGAGAGGGGGGTTGTCACGCATGGGCTGGGGGCCGGCTGAGGGCTCTCTGATTTCGCCATAAGACGGCAATATCGTATAACGGCGAGGGCGGTGAAGAGGCTGGAGGGCCGGCCGCTGTCCCCACGCGGGCCGGTCTGAGACCTGAAGCGTTTTTGCCACGCCCTTTGCAATCGTGTCATAGATCTGCCGCGGCGCTTCGAACCGAACCGAGCTCTTGGTGGGATGCACGTTCACGTCCACTTGATCGTGAGGCAATGTCAGAAACAGCACGACCACGGGAAATTTCCCTTTCATGAGGCGTCCGGCATAGCCTTCCATGACGGCGTGATGGAGGACCTTGTCTCGGACGAAGCGATGATTCACATAAACGTGCAGCGCGCGTGATGTTGTTCGCGTGATGTCCGGAGAGGCCACAAACCCGTGGACATGGACGTCACGGCTCCGGGCATCCACTTCATGGAGATGATCTTCCAGGTCGCCTTTGAGGGCCTGGGTGATGCGGTGAAGGGGGCTCGGGGTGGAAGCCCAGTTCGCCATGGCCCTGCCGTTGTGGAAAAACTCAAAATGGATATGGGGCCAGGCGATAGCCGTGCGCGTGACCGTATCGCTGATGTGCCCCATCTCCGTCTGGTCTGTCTTTAGGTATTTGCGCCTGGCAGGCGTGTTGAAAAACAAACGATGGATGGAAATCATCGACCCCTTGGGCGCTCCCACCTCGGCAACCTGCTTGATCGCTCCGCCTCTAACCATGATTCGGGTGCCCGCATCGGCGGACTCCGCTCTCGTGACGATCTCCATGTCTGACACAGAGGCTATGCTGGGCAGGGCTTCTCCCCTGAATCCCAGGGTGGCTATGGAAAAAAGATCGTTCTCGTTATGGATCTTGCTCGTTGCGTGGCGCTCTATGGCCAGGAGGGCGTCATCGCGCTCCATGCCCACCCCGTTATCGGAGACTCGAATGAAGGCCCGTCCGCCCTTTTTGACTTCCACCACCACCCGGGTACTCTGGGCATCAATGGCGTTTTCTATGAGTTCCTTGACTACCGAGGCCGGGCGCTCCACGACCTCGCCCGCGGCGATCTTGTTGGACAAGCCTTCAGGAAGGATTCTTATCCGGGGCACTGTTCAAAAACCATGAATCTTGACGGTTTCGTAAAAAGTCAATTTTACTCACTCCGTGAACCTTTTGGGGCGTCAGCATTTTCAGGTTGCCGTGATAACGGGGCGTTTACTCTTTGTCTTTCTGAGTAAAAAAGCGCATGAGAAACTCTGCATCTTTGGGTGGCAGGTCAAACCTGACGCATGCCTGCTCGATCAAAGAGCGCAAGCTTGCCCCCGGCTTGTTGAGGCGCTCATCTGATATCCACCGGGTCGCCTTTCTGAGGTCTTCGCCTTCGGGTTGAATCGTCATATCGGCCCGCCTTTCTCTTGCCAAAAGCCTTTACCCCAACTAAGGGGTTCACAGCTCCGGCTTTCTCTTGTGGTAATCCGTCGCTTGTTCAAAATTGTAGCCCACCTTCATGAGCTTTTCCTCGTCAAAATGCCTGCCCAGGATCTGAAGCCCAATGGGAAGCCCTTGTCTGCTAAACCCACAGGGGACTGAGAGTCCCGGTATGCCGGCCAGGCTCGGCGGCAGGGTAAAGATGTCCGACAGATACATGGCCAGGGGGTCGTCCAGTTTTTCTCCGAGCTTGAAGGCCGGCGTGGGGGCTACAGGGGCGAGCAGGACATCACAGGTCTGAAAGGCCTGTTTGAAGTCTTCCATAATAAGGGTGCGCACCTGGGATGCCTTGCCATAATAGGCCTCGTAATATCCCGCTGAAAGGGCATAGGTGCCGATGATAATCCGTCTTTGGACTTCCGGCCCGAAGCCCCTTGATCGGGTGTTTCGATACATCGCCATCAAGTCGGCGGATGTGGTATCTCGAAGCCCGTACCTAACGCCGTCGTAGCGAGCCAGATTGGAACTGGCCTCCGCAGGTGCAACCAGATAATAGGTTGCCACAGCGTATGGGGTATGGGGCAGAGAGACGTCCCGGCAGGTTGCCCCCAGCCCCTTAATCACCTCAATGGCATGGTCCAGCGCCTGCGACACCTCCCCATCCACACCTTCAACATAATACTCCTTGGGTATGCCGGCCACAAGCCCGTCGAGCCCGGATTCCAGCGCTCTTGTATAGTCGGGCACCGGGCGCGGAACCGATGTGGAGTCCATGGCGTCATAGCCGGCGATCTCATTCATCAGGAGGGCACAGTCCGTCACGTCCTTGGTGATGGGGCCGATCTGATCCAGGGAGGAGGCAAATGCTATGAGGCCGAAACGGGACACACGACCGTATGTGGGTTTCAGGCCAACCACGCCGCAATGGGAGGCAGGCTGGCGTATGGAGCCCCCGGTATCGCTGCCAATGGCCGCCATGCACTCATCGGCCGCCACGGCGGCCGCAGAACCGCCGCTGGAGCCCCCGGGGATGCGTGTCAAATCCCATGGGTTATGGGTCGACGCAAAGGCAGAGTGCTCGGTGGAGGAACCCATGCCGAATTCATCGAGGTTGGTCTTTCCCACCACGACCGCGTGGGCGCTCCTGAGTTTCTTTACGACCGTGCTGTCATAGGGCGGAATGAAATTTGCCAGTATCTTGGATCCGCACGTCGTCCTCATCCCTTCGGTACAAAGGATATCCTTGATCGCCAGGGGAATTCCGGTCAGGGGACCCGACTCACCCCGTCCAATCAACGCGTCTGCCGCTTCGGCCTCGGCCGTGGCGCGATCCCTGGCCAAGGTGAGATAAGCGGAGACCCTTTCCTCCACCTCCTCAATCCGCTCAAAGACCGCTCCCGTCAACTCCACGGCGCTGATCTCCTTTTTTTTCAGCAACGCGTGGGTTTCATGTATGGTTAATGCATAAAGGTCCATCCAACAACCTTCCTTGTGAGACCTTTGAAAAACTCCTTCTCACTTATTTGTATGAGCTTTTTGACCCATCTAAGGGCTTGCTCGCTAAACCCTAAAAACTCGGCCTAACGGCCTCAAACAGTTTAGGATTTGCCCACTAACGTGGGCCGTTCGCTTCGCCGAGATGGGTGCCCCAAAAAGCTCATAATAGTCGTTCAAATGAGTTGTTCAAAGGTCTCCTTGTACGATAGAAGTCCGTAGTGTCTGGCGACTTGCCGATGAGGTTATCCGATCACCTTGGGCACGATAAAGCTTCCATCCTCCGACTCGGGTGCATTGGCCAGCGCCCGCGTCACGGGGATGGAGGGTTTGACTTCATCATCCCGAAAGGCATTGTTGATGAAAATAGCATGAGAGGTGGGAGGCACCCCCGTTGTATCCAGACGATTCAGGGTATCCATATACGTCAAAATATCCCCGAGCTGCTGGGCATAAAGCTCAACGGCCGCATCATCCAGATGCAGGCGCGCGAGTTTTGCCACATGGACAATCTCTTCTCTGGTAATCTTAACCATGCTGTAGGCTCCTCATCCAGCGTTCTGTCATTCTCGCATGATAAGCGGTTCAAGCTTTTCGTGCCTGAGCCCCGCAACCGTCGGCCTGGCCGCAAAGCGATCCTTGAAATGGCCCACCCGGACCCGGTGATAGGTGCCTTTTCCGGGCACCTCAGTGGTGACTTGATAGGCACTGTAGCCTTTGCTTTTAAGAGAGGCAACCATCTCCTCCGCCTTGGCTGAATCCTTTAAGGAAGCCACCTGCAGGGTGAAAGGCCCTGCGCCGGGGCCTTCCTGGTTGGATGAAGGCCGTGGTTTGTCGACCGTTTTTGGCAGCAGGGTTGACTCCGTGCGGGAGGTCTGGTGCTCTGCCAGTGGCTTTGCAGGTCTCTCCTGAGCCTTGGGCAAAGATCTTAACCGGGCCTCTTCCTTCTTGTCGGTGAGGGCATCATAGAAACCAAGCTCGTTTTTCTTAGAGGCGGTCTCCACATCGAGTCCTTGTTCTTCCCTTTTCAGGGCTTGTGCCTTGAGGTCCATCAGTTCTTTCGTAAGCTTTTCAACATCAAAGCGAACCGGGGACAGCCCACGCCCCACGACAACGCCCAACGTAAACATCCACACCATGACCAGGAAGCCCACTCCCAGCCAAAGACATAACTCTTTTCGGGTGAGTTCAAACCCGAATCGGCCGTGTTTTGCCGAACCTTTCTTCTTCTTAGTTGGTGAGGTCTTTTGGCTCATACTGAGGTGTGAGTCTTTACTCCAACGCTGCAAAAATTGTTATTGTAAGCTTTTTTATCGGTTACCATGTTGTTTATGCAACGTTGATGGACTCGTAAAAAGTCTTTTGTGAGCGAAATTGAGCATTTTGGGGAGAAAGCACTTGAGGTGTTCAGCGTTAAGAAATGCTAACTGTTTGAGGGCGTTAGCCCGAGTTTAGCGCAGAGCTTCACTGCGTGTTAGTATTTTAGCTGAGCACCTCAAATGCGCCCAAAATGTTCACGGAGCGAGCAAAATCGACTTTTTACGAGTCCATCAACGCTGGGGTTTACATGATCTCCGGTGCCGACACGCCCATCAGCGCCAGCCCGTTGCTTATGATCATCCGAATAGCGGACACAAGGAAAAGCCTTGCCGCTGACAGGTCGGCGTCGTCGCTGACGACCTGGTGATGGCTGCGGTCGTGGTAATAAGCGTGAAAGGCCCCTGCCAGTTCCTTCAAATAAAAGGGGATCCGATGAGGCTCCATCAATCGAGCACTTTGAGCTACAACTTCCGGATAGCGCGCCATGAGCTTGATCAGCTGAAGCTCCTCCGGCAGATTGATGAGTTCGGAGAAGCCTTCGTGCCAACCCCTGTTCTTGTAACCCCGTTCCTCTGCTTTCTTGAGGATGTTGGAGATCCTTGCATGGACGTATTGGACATAATATACGGGATTTTCATTGGATTGCTTCTTGGCTAATTCAAGATCAAAGTCGAGCGGGCTGTCGTAATGGCGCAGCAAAAACAAGAAACGCGCGGCATCGCGCCCCACTTCGTCGATGACATCCCTCAGAGTAACGAATTCGCCGGCCCTTGTAGACATGGCCACGGGTTTGCCGCCTCGAAGCAGATTGACCAGTTGCACGAGGATAAACTCACACGTCTGCCCGTCATGGCCCAGGGCCTGAATCGAAGCTGAAATCCTGGGGACATAACCGTGATGATCTGCTCCCCAGATGTCGATGATCCGGTCGAATCCCCGCTCAAGCTTGTCTTTGTGGTAGGCAATGTCTGAAGCAAAGTAGGTGGTCAGCCCATTGCCCCGAACCACAACCCGGTCCTTTTCATCACCAAACTTGTTCGTCCGAAACCACACGGCCCCTTCGTGGTCGTAGACAAGGTCCCGGTGTCTAAGGTCTTCAATGGCGGCCTCCACGGTTCCCGAGTCATACAGGGTCTGTTCGCTGAACCACCGGTCAAAGGATACACCAAATACCTCGAGGTCCTGCCTGATTCCCGCGAGGATCTCGTCGGCTGCGAAGGTGGCACAAAGCCTTGTCGCTTCCTCTTCCGGCATCTCGAGCAGACCCTGACCCTCACGATCAACCAGCATCCGGGCGAGGTCCTTGATATAGTCTCCCTGGTAACCATCCGTTGGGAGTGCTACGGGATTTCCCAACAGCTGGCGATATCGAAAAAACACGGACCGGCCCAGGGTCAATATCTGACGACCGGAGTCATTGACGTAGTATTCTTTTTCCACTGCATAGCCCGCCGCCTTCAGTACGGCCGCCAGCGTGTCGCCCACGGCGGCGCAACGCCCGTGGCCCACGTGAAGGGGGCCGGTGGGATTGGCACTCACGAATTCGATCTGGACACGTTTGCCTTGCCCCATTGCGCAGCTGCCATAGGCGTTGTTCTGGTCATGGACCGTTTGCAGGACCTCGTACCACTGATCCGGGGCGATGAAGAAGTTGATGAACCCGGGTGCCGCCACCTCTGTCTTTGAAAGCAGATGGTCGGCGTCGCCCATATGATCGATGATGATCCCTGCTATGTCTTCCGGCCGCCTCTTCTGACTTGAAGCCATGGCCATCGCAATATTGGTGCTATAGTCGCCGTGGGCCGGCGTCTTTGGCGTCTCAAGGCCGATCGACGGCAGGACCTCGACGGGCCGAAGCTGCCCGGAAGCCACGGCGGATTCCAAGGCGTGCCGAACCATGAGGCCGAGTTTGTCCTTCATGGGGTGCGTATTAGTCAGTTTTATGATCCAAGTCAAGGATCAAAGGGGTCTCTCACCCCCCGCGTGTTGGGTGCAGCGGCTGCCCCAGGCCTTGTCTTGGCCCGGGTGTGCAAGGGTGGTGTATAGGCATTCGGAGGCCCTCCTGTCGTGTTCTATGGACCCACGGCATGAAGGAGACCAGGGGGCATGTTTGCCCATTGACAGGATTGACGATTGTGTGCTCTACAACCTCCATTGAGTGCCTTTGGTCGATTGATCTGTTTTTCGGCGGCGCACGCGCACGGCTGTTTCCTGACCAAAAAGCAAGGGGGTGTCATGACTGAAATCGTTGATGTGACGGCAAGGGAGATTCTTGATTCACGGGGCAACCCCACCGTGGAAGTCGATGTCATGGTTGCGAGCGGATTTGTGGGACGGGCCGCCGTCCCCTCCGGGGCCTCTACAGGAAAACGCGAGGCCCTGGAACTCAGAGACACGCGGCGCAAGCGTTACGGCGGAAAGGGCGTTCTGACAGCGGTGTCCAACGTGATCAAGACCATCAAGCCGGCCGTCTTGGATATGGACGCTGCCGACCAGCAAGGACTTGACCGCAGACTCATAGAACTTGACGGTACACCGAACAAGTCCAGGCTCGGGGCCAACGCCATGCTGGGGGTGTCTCTCGGTGCAGCCAGGGCCGCAGCAGGCGCCTTGGGGTTGCCGCTTTATCGATATATAGGGGGCATTAACGGCAGACTCCTTCCCGTGCCCATGATGAACATCATCAATGGCGGTGCCCATGCCGCCAACAATCTGGACATTCAGGAATTCATGATTGTTCCCATTGGCGCCAAGACCTTTGCGGAAGCGATCAGAATGGGGGCGGAGACCTTTCACCGATTGAAGGCGGTCTTAAAGGATGCGGGCCACGACGTGGCAGTCGGTGACGAAGGCGGCTTCGCACCCAACCTGGATTCCAATGAGGACGCCATCCGCTTCATCATGTCCGCCATTGAAGCGGCCGGTTATCAGCCGGGCCCGGACATCGCCCTGGCCATTGATGCGGCAGCCAATGAATTCTACCATAACAGAAAATACGTGCTGAGGGGTGAGGGAAAGAAGGGGATGAGTGCCGAAGCCTTGATTGATTACTATGAGAAGCTCATCAAGACTTACCCGATCCTGTCCGTTGAAGATGGTTTGGCTGAACAGGATTGGCCGGGATGGGAGCTCATGACGCAGCGCCTGGAGTCCAAGGTGCAGGTTGTGGGTGATGATATCTTCGTGACGAACCCCAAGATATTTCAAAAGGGGATAGATCGCGGCATCGCCAATGCGATCCTGATCAAACTAAACCAGATCGGCACCTTGACCGAAACCTTGCAAACGGTTGAAACGGCCAAAGAAGCCGGTTATGAGACCGTCATCTCGCACCGTTCTGGTGAGACGGAAGACACATTCATCGCTGACCTGGCGGTGGCTGTTAATGCCGGGCAGATCAAGACCGGGTCCGCCTCCAGAACCGACCGTGTTTCCAAGTATAACCAGCTATTGAGGATTGAAGAGGAATTGGCACAAAGCGCCCGTTTTTCACAGACCTTTGCATAGGTTGCGTTCGGCCATATCAAAGAGCGAGGCGAGGTTATTGAAGGCTCCCCGCGGCAAGCCACGGGGAATCTTCACCGTAAGGAAGTTTTTCATTTTCAGATTCGCTCGCTAACCCCGCCGCAAGCAGCGGGGAATGCGCTCGCTTTCGCGGTTCAAAGGTCTCTCGGGATGCCGCCCAAGCCGAAGCCCTGTTGCGTCGGTGCGTCAGGCAAAGTATACGGCCGCAACTTTGCCCCACAACCCCTGTACGCCGAGGATCAGCTCCGCCACTTCTCTGACCGCGCCCCTGCCACCAGGGGCAAGGGTGACGTAATGGGCCGCGTCAAAGAGGTGCTCTGAGGCGTCGGCAACGGCGACGGCAAAGCCCACCCGGTTCATGACCGGCAGGTCCACCACATCGTCACCCACAAAGGCCGCCTGCTCCGGCTGGAGCCTGTTTGCAGAAAGCAGTTTCTGGAGGCTCGGCACCTTGTCCTTCACCCCCTGGAAGACTTCCTTGATGCCCAGATCAGAGGCCCTCTTGTCCACCAAGGGACGGTTTCTGCCGGAGATAATGGCCGTCTCTATGCCGGCTTGCCGCAACATCTTTATCCCGTGGCCGTCCCGCACATCAAAGGCCTTGGACTCCGTGCCGTCATCGTGATAAAAAAGCCGGCCATCGGTGAGCACCCCATCTACATCCACGACAAGGAGCTTCACCCGTTCTACCCGCGCCCGGCTCTCCGCGCTCAGCCGCTTTATCACCGAAGGCGTCTTGGCAGGTTCCATGGTGCCGGGCTTTTTCAAAAATCCCACATTGTTTGTCATCAGTGTTGCGCCTTTGCTTGCCCGTCCTCCGGGCCGAGGAGAAGATCTCCGACAAGGGGGATAGAAGTGGCAGGGCAGGTCTGTTCAAGGCCCCGTGAGCCGGAAGGGCGGATTAGGAAAGGGGCGAGGTCTCATTGCAAAGAGACATGCTTCACCGCACCACGGCCCGGTTCGTCAATGGTGTCAGTCAACCTCGTTTCCGACCCTGTTTTTTCCTCCAGGGGTCTTATTTTCCACCGCAGGCCCGACCAACTCGGTTCATATTCCGGCACAATTTCCTGGAGCTTCACCCTGATTTTCCCACTATCCTGATCGCGGGCCAGTGCGATCAGTTCGTCGATCTTGCCATTCAGCAATTGCGGGTCACATGTTGTGCCTTCAAGCACCATAATCTTTTCATGGGTCGTGGGAAGAACGCCTTCTCCGTCGGTGATCAGCTCCTCATAGAGTTTTTCCCCTGGCCTGAGGCCGATATACTTGATCTTGATGTCTACAGTCGGCTCAAGCCCGGAAAGGCTGATGAGGTCTCGGGCCATATCATCAATCTTGACCGGCTTGCCCATGTCCAGGAGGAAGATCTCGCGGCCCTCACCCATGGCCCCCGCCTGAAGGATGAGTTGGCAGGCCTCTGGAATGGTCATGAAATAGCGAGTGACCTCGGGGTGCGTGACGGTCACCGGCCCACCTTGTTCGATCTGCCTTCGAAACAGAGGGACCACGCTGCCGGCACTGCCCACCACATTGCCAAATCGCACGGTGATGAAACGGCTATCCGATGGCCCGTGGCCATTCTCGCCCTGTACGAGCATTTCCGCCACCCGCTTGGTGGCGCCCATGACATTGACGGGACGCACCGCCTTGTCGGTTGAGACGAACACAAAACGTTCCACCGCAAACCTTCTGGCGATATCGATCAAGTTTCTTGTGCCGAAAATATTGTTCTTTACCGCCTTCCAGGGATAAAGCTCCAGCATGGGCACGTGCTTATAGGCCGCGGCATGGAACACGACGTGAGGCCGAGAGGCCTCAAAGGCCTTTTCAAGCTGGTGTCTGTCTCGAATATCCGCAAGTTCAGGTAGAATCTTCACGTGGTGAAACCTGTGCTTGAGCTCCAGCTCAAGTTCGTACAGAGGGCTCTCCGCCCTTTCATACAATACGAGACTCTCGGGCCGAAACCGGCAGACCTGCCGACACAGCTCCCAGCCGATGGAGCCGGCCGCGCCCGTGACCAGGACCCGCTTGCACCGGATAGTGGCGCCAATGCGCTCCTGGTCGAGTTTGATCACGTCACGACCCAGGAGGTCCCGATAAGCGACTTCTCGAATGCCGTTTACCGTTACCTTGCCGTTGATGAGTTCGCCGAGGCCGGGCATGGTCTTAAAGCTTATCCCGCTCTTCTTGCAGTGGTCGACTATCCTGCGCATCTGCTCGGCGTTGGCCGATGGGATGGCGATCAGTGCCTCATCGGCCCGAACGTGCCGCGCAAGCGCCTCAACATCGCTGACAGGACCCAGCACCGCGACACCATGGATCTTCATCCGTGCCTTGGCCCTGTCATCATCAAGGAATCCCACCACATGGTATTTGAGTCGAGGATTGTCATGAATCTCTCTATAGATTTTCTCTCCGCAGTCACCGGCGCCGATAATGAGCAGGTTCCTGGAATCAGGAGGTTTTGTTCTCCCGGACCGGAAAAGCATTGTGGCGGCACCTCGGAAGGGTTGGTCGCCACCGGTGATATCATAGTAGACCCGGACGCTCAGCCGAAGCGCAGAGATAAACAAAATGGTGAAGCACCCATCCATAAGGAAAACGGAGCGGGGAAACCCTTTGAATCCGGTCATAAAGAGAACAAGGCTGATAATGACGAGAGAACTGAGGCAGGCGGCCTTGATAATATTTAACACGTCGCCGATGCTGGTGTAACGCCACATGCCGCCGTAAAGATCAAAGACGTAAAAGGCCGCGAGCTTGATCGTCAGGATCAGAGGCAGTATCCGTATGAACAAGACGCGATTTTGCGCCGGGATCGCAAAGTCGAAGCGCAGTAGGTGGGCTGCATACCAGGCTGCGACCAGCAGCAGGGCATCGGCACCGAGAATGACCAACAAATTCCTGTGCAACAATCGGGGCTTCAAGGCTTACCTTTCAGATTGCGGCAACGCTTTAGTCGGCAATGGATGGATAGTCAACCCTAACGTTGCAAAAGTCGATGATGCTGCAGATCCAAGGCGTTGAGGGTGAAGCTGTAGTCATTTACCGCAAACTCTCAACAACGCAGGAGATGCGGTGTCATCGACTTTCCCCAAGGGTAAACAACATGGCTGTTTCCCCGGGTTTTCTTGATATCTCACGCAGTGAACTCGACAATATCGCCCAAAAGACCGCAAACATGGGCGCTATTGCTTTTGAGGACTTTTAGCCATGTTGTTTATGCAACATTGGGGTCAACCCCGTCCCGGTTGGTCGGTCATGGGATCCAGCATTCACCCCCCTTACACCGTCCATTCAGGCATGTCAAATGGTTTGACGATATTGTCTGTTTCTCTTTAAATTTAGACTAGTTGGCCTTTATGCGGAGCAGGGGGTGTGTTCAAAGCAATGAGGTTGATCCACAGGAGGGTACATCTGACCCAAGAGAGCCTTGGGCAAGAATAGATTATGGTAAAACCAGCCTTTGAACCGCGAAACCGAGCGCGTTCCCCGCTGCTTGCGGCGGGGTTGGCGAGCGAATCTGAAAATGAAAAACTTCCTTACGGTGAAGATTCCCCGTGGCTTCCGCGGGGAGGCTTCAATCCAAAAAGAGACTGAGATTTTGTGCACGTTCAACACGAACGTCCCCCTCCTAGGTTCGCAGGTTAAGGTTGTATGGCATACCATTCATTCTGCCGGGCCTTATTTTTTATCAACTCTTCATGGAGCGTGAGATCGACAGAAAAAGCGCCCTTTTGGCGCTTCACCAATTGGAGGAATTCATAAGCGAAGAGGAATTTAGCACCGTCCGTCTTTTAATGGAGAAAAAAAATGAAAGTACGATCAATGAGGATCCCTGAAGACATTGCAAGAGCGATAGATCATGTGGCACGGGCGGAAAAGATAGAAAAGGCCCAATCATTGAGAAAGCTCGCGAGGCTCGGCTTTTTGAGGTACCCACCCGGGCGAAGCGAATGGCCCGCCCTAGCAGGCAAATCGCAAGCTGTTTGAGGCCGTTAGGCCGAGTTCTTGCGATTAGTGAGCGAGCCCTCAGATGGGTCAAAAACCTCATATCAAAGAGCGAGGCGAGGTTATTCAAAGGTCTCATTCAAATTTAAGCCTTGACAATATAGCCTATAAAGCTATAATATTTTAATGTATATATTGAAATATAGACGAAAAGCCAGAAATTATCTGGCACGTCTTCCGCTAAAAATCAAAACCACGATTGTTGAAAATTTGCATGTGCTTTGTTCAAATCCAGACGCACCTTCACTTGATATTGACACGCTTAAAGGAAAAGAGGGATTTCGCATGCGAATAGGCCAGTACCGTATTATTTTTACTCGCGATGATTATAACCTTGTAATAGAAGTTGTGAGAATACGCCCGCGAGGCGACATTTATAAGAGGTAACCATGGAATATCAAACGATTAAAGAAAACGGAAAAGTAAAATTTGTGGTACTACCACTCAGATCATTTAATGCTCTCCTTGAGCGCTTGGAGGATGAATCGGATTTGCGCGACATTCGAGAGGCCAAAGACGAGCCCCTGTATGATCAGAAAGAGGCGGAAAACTATATCTTTATGAATCCTGTCAAACGGGAACGAATCGAAAGAGGATGGACCCAGAAAGAACTTGCTGACAAAATCGGAGTAAAGCAGGCTAGCGTTGCAAAATGGGAGCGGGAAGGTGCTGTTTATCGCAAGAAAACAAGAGAAAAACTGGCGAGCATCTTCAGCATAAGTGAAGACAGTTTTCTATAAGCCACTACTACACTGGGGCGGTGTTGAATTCACAGGGGTGAAGACTTCGTTACGTCACAGTGGCCTCGATCTCTGACCGGCCTGCTCCCCGCAAGCCCCTTCCGGAAGGGCGGGGTCAAGGGGAGCTATACAAAAACGGCAATCTTCCTTACCGGGAAGCCCCGCCCGGGAGGGCGGGGAGGCTTCACTCCCCAAATTCCTCGATTCAAATATCACCCAAATCGCCTCGAACAAAAATGAGTAGAAGTAGAATGAGACGCTGTGTTAAAATGGAGTTTGAGAATTTGTGCACG
>CAZCXI010000060.1:0-18519 GCA_964502635.1 uncultured Desulfobacterales bacterium | reverse complement strand
GACTGGAAGCAAAAGATGAATGCTTGCCGAGACTGTGAGGTTTTGAGCGCCGTGATGTAATGCGGTAGCAACGTTCAAAAGTTGTGGCATCGTGTATTTCTGAACAAACAATTTCGGGATAGGGATAACCGCTTCTCTTCGGCATCCAATGCCGTTAAGTAGCTATGGCCATTCGGGTTGGTGGTAATGGCTGTATGCCTACGTTCAGCGATCCTCCCTATCCCTTTAACTGCCTGCTAAAGGGGTTTGCCTCAACTTTTGAACGTTACCAATGCGGTTCATTTCCGGCAACGATAACCAATCATGAGGAGGTGTTGCTTATGCTCTTAGATGATGTCGTCATTTCAAAATCTATCATAGAAGCCTATCAGGAGAAGTTCCTGGCCCATCTGGATGTGGATGTCGCTTTGGTAGGGGCTGGTCCCAGTAATATGGCGGCCGGGTATTACCTTGGCAAGGCCGGCGTCAAAGCGGCTGTTTTTGAATCCAAGCTGGCGCCTGGTGGAGGCATGTGGGGTGGAGGCATGATGTTCAACGAGGTCGTGATCCAGGAGGATGCCCTCCATATTGCCGAAGACATTGGCATTGTTTGTCGCCCCAAAGGAGATGGCTATTATACCATGGACAGCGTGGAGGCTGCCTCCACCCTCGTTTCCAGGTGTATTAAGGCAGGAACCGTGATCTTTAATCTCATGCGCGTGGTGGACGTGTTGTTCAGGCAAGAGGCTGGACGGACCGGGGTCGCCGGCCTTGTCGTCAGCTGGTCTGCAGTGGAAAAGCTGGGGCTCCACGTGGATCCCCTGGGTATGAAGGCCGCCTATGTTGTGGATGGCACGGGTCATCCTGCGGATATCTGCCGAATTGTAACTCGGAAGATGGACGCAAAACTGAATACAAGAACCGGAGACGTGGTGGGGGAAATGCCCCTTTGGGCGGACAAGGGAGAGCAATTTACAGTGGCCAACACCGGCGAAGTCTTTCCCGGGCTATATGTCACAGGAATGGCGGCAAACAATGCCTTCGGAGGGCCACGGATGGGTCCCGTTTTCGGGGGGATGCTGCTTTCCGGGAAGAAAGTGGCAGAGGTGCTGGCTGGAAGATTGAGGGCGTAATTTGCATTGAAATGTTGTAGCCGCTGGTGACAGTAAGCGGGGGGACATCGTGTCAACGCATCATTTGATTTTGGGTAAGACCGTGGATTTTATTACCGGGCAGCCGATCGCCGACACCCATGATGAGCGTGCCAGACAGAAGATCGCCCGGCTGCTGGTAGAGGACAAAGGCTATTTAAAAGGTGACATCGAGATGAGGAGAAAAATACCGCTGACGGTGGACGGCAAGAGGGCGACCGCCAGGGTGGACTTTATCATCAGGCTGGAGGGCAGGGCCTTTGCCGTCATCGTCTTTGGGCCCGGCTCCCTGGTGAGCCGTGAACGCTCCACGCTGGCTGCTGCAAGGCTCGTGGAACCTTATGAAGTTCCCTTTGCGGTCGTCACAAACGGGCAAGACGCTGAAGTGCTGGAGACACAATCCGGCAGGGTCATTGCCGAAGGGCTTGATGCCATCCCCTCAAAGGAGGAAGCCTTGGAAAAGATCGGGGCCCTGACTTTTGAGGGGCTTTCGGAAAAGAGATTGGAAAAGGAACAGAGGATCCTTTACGTGTTCGATGTGCTGGCAGAGCGGGAATGCAATGAGTTTACCTGCAGTCTGTATTAACTGTCAATCCATGGGAAGTCAAATCTGAACGCCAGCTCTGCGAACCTATTTTGGCGCAAGCCCTAAGGTTCCTGTAGGCACCCGAGTGAAGCTGGGGAATTCGGCGCAGGTGCAGATCGCTCAGATCGGTGGGTAGTCGATCTATCAGGCAGCCTCAACGAGTTCAGGAGGTGATCACATGGAGATCTATCTTATGCAACACGGCCCTGCCTTGCCCAAGGATCAGGACCCGGAGGAGGGCCTAAACCCTGAGGGGGAAGCCAGGATTCATAGCAGCGGTCAAGCCCTCAAGAAAATGGGCGTCGCCTTTGACGCCATTTTGTCAAGCCCCAAGAAACGTTCAAGGCAGACGGCTGCCATTGTGGCGGAAGAAGTGGGGTTTCCTTTGGAAAAGATTGTCGAAACAAAGCAGGTGAAGGCCATGACCCCCCCTGAAGAGACCGTACAGGTCCTGTCCGAACTTTCGGGGGCAGCGCGGATACTGATTGCCGGCCATCTTCCGTCCGTGGCTGAAGTGGCGTCCTTTTTGGTGACAGAGGGTTCCAAGGCAACCGTACAGTTTGAGATGGGTGGGTGCTGTCGGATTGATGTCGAGGAACTGCCCACCCACTCGGGCCGTCTTCGATGGTACCTGCTTCCCGATCAACTGCGGTTGATCGCCCGTTAAATGCCTTTCGCTACGATCAATGAATGTAGGCTCGCCTATCGGCTGAGGCAGGCCGGGCCGGAGAGTGTCGTCTTTGTCCACGGCCTGGGAGCGTCAAGAAATTCCTTTGACCGCTGCTTTGACATGGAAACCTTCCAGGGTTACACCCTGGCCGCCATTGACCTTCCAGGTTGTGGTGAGAGCGGCTGGCCCGAAGATTTTTCGTACACCATGAAAGATCAGGCCGGTCTTGTCTTGACGTGGATTCAGTCGCTCCGTTTAAGGCAGATCATTCTGGTGGGTCATAGCATGGGCGGCGTTATCTGCTTGTACCTGGCTGAAGCTCTGGGAGCCCAGGCCAAGGCCTTTTTCAACCTGGAAGGAAACCTGAGCGGTGAGGATTGCACATTCAGCGCCAGGGCGGCCTCAATGAGCCAGGAGGCCTTCGAGACACACGGCTTTCAACAATTCAAGAAGAGCTTGCAAGAAAGCCTACAAAAAAGCTCCTCTCCTGGCCTTAACCAGTACTACGACAATATCTCAAGGGCATATCCCAGAGGCCTCTATTTAAGCTCGGCATCTCTTGTACAGGAAAGCTGTGAGGGCGACCTCAAGACAAAGTTTCTGAAGCTTTCCCTGGAAAAGTGGTATGTCTTTGGGGAAAGATCCTTGAATCTTTCCATGAGGCGATTTCTGGATCAGCATGACATCCCGTACTGGATCGTGCCTGACAGTGGTCATTTCATGATGGATGACCAGCCGGGATGCTTTTATCCCAAGCTTTTTGAGGCCCTTGGAAACAGTTAAGCTGTCGAATACATGCAAATGACCGAAGACAGAGGCACGAAAGGCCTGGAGTCCTCACTGCCTTATCCGTGTCTGCCACGGCCACCAGGGTCCAACGGACTCACACATCCTGGAGAAACTCTTTTTTGAAGAGATCCATTAAGAAAGGGCTGAGCTTTGGACTGACCTCCGGTGTGATAACCACACTGGGTATGATGGTCGGCTTGAACGCCAGCACCGGATCAAGGATTGCCATCATTGGCGGGATCATGGCCATTGCCGTTGCCGATGCCTTTTCAGACGCCGTGGGCATCCATATTGCAGAGGAATCGGAAAACAGGCACAGTGAAAGAGAAATATGGGAGTCGACTTTTTCGACGTTTGTTTTCAAGTTTCTTATTGCATCGACCTTTGTCGCACCGGTTTTGATCTTCGAACTTCACATGGCCATTCGCCTGAGTGTCATTTGGGGCCTGGCTCTGATTATCGTATTCAGTTACTACATGGCCACCCAGCAAGGTGTGAATCCATACAAAGTCGTGTTGGAGCATGTGGCCATTGTCGGGCTGGTGATCATGATTACCCACCACGTTGGAAAATGGATAGGATCCCTTTGCCATTGAAGGAGGACCTGCCGCTGTGTCCCTGAACGAAAGCCCTGATTGCCTGATTGGAAAGGTCATCCGTGCAGACCAAAATGAGGTTTTTGCGCTGGTGTCAGTGCGCCTGGAAGATGAGCAGATGCAGTATTTCCTGCGCAACCAAGATTGCCTGACAACAGACCTGCACAGCACAAAGGCCAGGTTGGGCATCAATCAGGAGAAGGTGAGTTCTTTTGAACTGAAGGGCAACAAGATTTCCTATGAAGCCAGGTTCTGGTTTTACATCCCCGAATATTCCGCAGGTCTTAGCATTGACCAGTTGATGGCACCGGGGCTTGAAATAGGCAAGATTTATTTGAAAAACCCTGAACTGAAGTACTCTGCGGAAGAATTGATCAACCTCATTTCAAACCGCACCATCATTGTCCCTAAAGGAACCAAGGTGCTGGAAGAAGGCATCCTGGCCGTGCCGGTCATGCCTTTTATCCATCCCCCCAATCCCAGGGTGTTGACGTCTGATTATCTGAAGGCTGCCGTGGTTAAAAGGATTCCTCGTGAGGATCTTTATTTTGCCCAGCCCGAGCAGAGGGTGGACAAAGTGGTGGTGCCGGCGGGCAGCGGTGTGGTCTCTCACACGAGCCTTTTTACACAACAAAACGAGATTTATATCTTGGACCTCGAGCATACAGACGCCAGGGTGGGGAGCAAACACACCAATGGCATTATCTACCTTGAGCTGATCGGCGGACCCAAAAACATTGTCAAGGAACGGATGCATTTTGAAGTCTACAAACCGGCTGTGGCGCAGCACAATGGAAAAAAGCGGTTCTATATTGACCTCAGGTCTTCCTACCTGGAGAGACTTTACGCAGACGGGTCGGTAGACCAGAACACGGTCGCAGCCATCAGCGAGGCGGACGGGCAACGATACATTAAGCTAGACAAAAAGCACCAGCAACTCTTACGTGAGCTGCAGCCCGGCACATCGCTGGTCCTTCAGGATTTTCCAAACCGGCTCCTGGCATCTTATCTCATTGTGGCTGCCGATCTAGGTCTCATCAGGGCCCTGACCTTTAGATGGGCCCCGGAGGAGCGATACTTTTTCAGGTCCGAGGATCTGGTCTTTATGAACACCCTTGTGGACATGGGCGTGGAGATCTACTGGAAGAGTCCCCTGCAGGGCGACCTGGTCCTGTACAAACATTTTTTTATGAGATCTTCTGTCATACCTTCATTCAATGAGGCCTTCAGCTCAAGAAAGCTGGCTGCCATTTATGGAACGGCAGGGCATGTGGATGCCGAGACCCAGAAAGAAATTGTAGACAGCATCCAGTCCTTTAAGAATTTCCATGGCGGCATTTGCGGCGTCCTGACAGGCGGAAACACGGGAAGTGTCACGTCCTTTGTGTCTGAAGCTACGGCGTCGCTGGGCATGCTTTCCGGAGCCGTGTACTGGAAGATCCCAGGCGTTGACATTGACCCTCATGTGGACTTTGCAGCGTATCTTTCCCGAAATGATTTACTGGAAAGACAGCAGATTCTATCTGAAACCACTGAGGCGGACATCTATATGAAAGGCGGCGTTGGGACCAACCTTGAAAATGCCATCACCTTTGTGAAGAAGAAACTCGGCATCGGGCATTATAAGCCGCAAATCTTTGTGGGTGTGTTCTACAAGCCCCTTCAGGACTGGCTCAATCACCTGGCATCCGAGGGGATGGTGGATCCCAGCGTCTTTGGAAGTTGTTACTTTGTTAAACACGGGGATGATGTCTTCGACACGCTGTGTCAACACTTCGGCTCAGAAGACAAGATGATCCACGAGGTCTCAGTGGGTAAGATGTAACCATTTTGTTTGCGATCAATTAGGGTGTAGATGATCACGAAGAAACATATCCGGCAATACTTGGACAAGCTATCTGCCGGCCTTCCCGTCGAGCAAGGCCAGATGTCTGATCATGTGTGGGAACAACTTCACGAATACATCATCAAACACTATAAGCGTCTGGACAAAGGGGCCCGTGCGTATGCGGATGAGATCTTTGATCAACTGGACGCCGGTGTGAAGAAACGGATTGATTCCCTTCCAGAAGGCCGCGAGAAAAAGGTCTTGAACCGGAAGCTTTCCATGATTCGGGGGGAACGCTCCCCGTTACCCGTGCTCTATCTGGACACCCCTGTCATCGAAAATGTCATCGGGTACGACTTGGAGCAGCCGGCCTCCCAGGCCGAGGCAGGAGATCCGGGGGCCTTACAAAAGCAGATTTTGGCCCTGGTTGGGAACAGCAAACTCGTGTGTCCTGAAGACAGCTTTCACCGAGAAACCCTTCAGATGGGAGACACCCGGGCACGGGAGGGTCTGAATATCATGAGGCGGCTCTCGAAAGGCTTGTCGTTTCAACATAGCCAGAGCATAGAGGACTTTCAAGTCTTCAGGGCGCTTCGTAGTTTCATCCATGGCAATGGTTTTATCAACTACCGAAGATTCTGGAAGGATGCCTTTCAGAAAAAAACGGTTGAGGCACTCATGAAGCAATGCCCATCCGTTTCTTTTGGAGGCCCCTTGGCTCTCGCCGAAGGGTCGGGGTCGGGGGCCAACCCGCATGGAGGGCCTGTCCATTCCACACGGCTTCGGATCAGATATGATGAGAACGCTCTGGACAATGAGCAACAACTGCAAAAACGATCTACAAGGCACCTGAGGGACCTGGTCAGGCTCGGCTTGAAGTACCAGACCATGAGGGGAAAGGCACAAGAACAACACGTCGACGGCTTCTGGGCGGCTCAGAAAACCGACCTGGCTGTTGTTCTCTGGAACCACTATGGCGGGCAACCGGAAGGCCTGGAAGGTCTGGCCTCCTTTTATGAATCGGAATACTTCATCGATGTTCCGGCCATTAAGATTAAAAGGGACGTCTGGCAGGCCTTTTCGGGGAATCATGCAGGCGGCTTCAGGAGAGTGACCGGGCCGCCGGACATCAATGTGCTTTCTGCGATTCTTCCCTATACGGATATGATGATCTTGGGCTTTGAAATGACTCATGTGGTGAGAGACAGGCTGGAGCTTGACGCTCAATTCGACACACAAATCTACCGCATGGATGAGCACGATCGGATCATGGCCGCCCTCAAAGAGATGGGTCACTGGGATTAGGATAAGCGTGGCGCAAAGCCTCCGCTGATCGCGGACGTACCATCAGGATTGCCACGCTATCCACTTACCCCCATCTTCCGACCAGCATCATAGCCTCCCCAAATCTAACCGGGTGGTATGATGTCATCAATGCAGGAGCCCCTCAAGAGTGCTGTTTACCAGCCGTTGAGCAGCCCTTCTTTTGTCAATGCAATTGTGATAGTTCTACACCATCATGTCAAGACCGTGGGACGCCATCGTCGTGGGTGCCGGGGTTGGGGGGCTTTCGGCTGCTGCCAGGCTGGTCAAGGCCGGGCTTCGGGTGTTGATCCTTGAAAAGGCCCTGCATCCCGGTGGTACGGCTTACGTTTATACCCGTCAAGGCTTTACCTTTCCCATGGGACCCCTGGGGTTCAGCACGCCAAAACTCGTTCGGCAGAACTTGACGGCCGTGGGCCAAGGCGATGATCTTCGGTTTCGTCGTGTCCACTATCAAATCAGGGCCTTTGATGTCGTGCTGCCCCTTTCGTTGCCCTTTGGCCGGATGAAGGCAGAGCTGATCGCACGCTTTCCTGCCGACGTTGAAGGTATAAAGCGGTTTTTCCACGAGCTGGAAACGATCATTGACGCCATGCGGTTTCCCAACCGAGCAGCCAACCGTTCACTGCTGGAAAGGGCAGCGAAGACTTCGGCCCGAGACTATCTCCGTGGATTGATCACAGACTGGCGGTTGCGAAGGTTTCTGGGCAGCCTGGGCACACGGGAGGCTTATGCCGGCCTGCCCCTTCTTGCTGCTACGTGGAATCACATGTGCGAGGAAGGGATCTGGTATCCTCAGGGGGGGATGAGGTCTTTTTGTACCAGACTGGCCCAGGCGGTGACGGATGGCCGTGAGGACCGTGGAGGTGTTGGTGAGATGAGGCTGGGTGCACAGGTCCAGGAAATTCGGGCGCGACACGGAAGGGTGTCGGGCGTCACCCTGGCAGAGGGTACGCAGATCGATGCGGCCGGCGTCATTTCTAATGCGGACTATAAGACAACCTTCATGAGACTCTTAAAATCAGAGTCCGTACCTGACAGATGGTCTCGCGTCGTGACCCAGGCCAGGCAGACCGGCTCTGTCTTTCAGGTCTGCCTGGGCGTGGATGCCAAGCGGATTGATCTTTCCGCCTTTTCCGAAGCAAGTCGAGTGATTTTCAGGGAGGAGGCAGGCGATTCGGGCCAATACCCGCCGGGTCCTGACTGGCGGGCACCAGAGGTGGATCCGGAAGCCCTGGCCGGCCAAGAATTGGAGATAAGCCTCTGGAGCAGAGAGGACCCGATCCTTGCTCCCAAAGGAGGGGCGGTCATGATCATTCGCGCGGAGGCCGACCACGCGCATTTTGCAAAGTACCGGCCGGCGCCGGGTCACAGGGATCCTGCCTACCGCGAGTACAAGGTGCGTCTGGGGCAAGCCCTGGTCCGAAAAGCGGCTCGTTTTATCCCAGGGCTCGAGCATGCGGTGCGGGTCATGGACGTGGCCACGCCTCTTACCTTTGAAGAGCGAGGCGGGAGAAGCCAGGGGGCGGTGGCGGGGTGGTCGTGGGATTTTGAGGACAACTCCGATTATCACCCGCTGGAACTGGTGGAAACCCCCGTTTTCGGGCTCTATATGGCCGGGTACCAGGCCTACTCGGCCCTTTTCATGGGGGGGGTGCCCACAGCCATGGCCAGCGGCCAAAGAGCGGCAGAGGCGTTATTGCAAGGTGTCGGGCCCATAGAAGAGATCAGAATCCCAGGAGTGACGGCTTTGTAGGAGATATTACTTCGTCAAAGCGTCACTCGGCCCTTGCTCATCCTCACTGATGGTGGACAGCTCGTTCAAGGCCTCACGGATCTCCTTCGCCCCCTTGTCACAGACTCGGCGCACCGCTTCGTATTCCTGCTTGACTTCTCTGAGGGAGAAACGACCAAGGGTCTTTTTCAGATAAATGTAAGCCAGGTCACGGACCGCCTGCCAGGTGTCGCGTCGAGTCTGATTTTCTAATGGTATCAGTTTGTCCAGATCGCGCAGACAATTCCGGTGAAAGGCCGACGTAAAGTATTTCAAGACCAATGTCATCCAAAAAAACAGAACCGCCAGCCCGACAACTCCCCCGGCCCCCAGCAGCATGGGCTGACCCATGCCCGCAAACGCGCTGGTCGTCGTCATCGTAAACGCCGCTGCTCCGCCACACAGCAGGCTGAAGAAAAACCCGGCCAGGGCATACTTGATGCGGAACCGGCGGACCCCCCTGCGATAGCTGATCAGGGCTTCAAGCAAATGAGACAGGCGTTCTCCGTGGGTCTCGACGAATGTTGCCAGATGATCGAGGCGGTACCTGGGGGCCTGAAAAATGGCCTTTTTCAATTCCTCACGTTGGTTTTCGAGGTAACGCAGGTAACTCGTATCGTCGGTGGCATTAGTGGAACCCGCCCTCGCATGGGGTGAATACGTGAGTCGGATCATCGGGATGTCTTTGCGGCCGGTGATTTGTGACAGGTTCCAGCAAAGGGTGCCGTACACCCGCAGCAGGTCATCCAAGGAAACGCATTCATCGATGCGGCTCAGTACAAAGAGGACCCGGTCCTCGAAGGTGCGGGTCGGCAGTGTCTCCCTGATGCTCACGTAGGCTTCACGGACGGTCCCTGCCTTGTGAGCGTCAAAGACAACCAGCACCAGGTCGGCAATCTGTGCGAAGTCGCCGATCACTTCCTGGTAGTTGTAACCGCGATCCCGTTCGGTGATGCTGTCGAGCATCCCAGGCGTGTCGATCACGGCCAGGTTTTCCAAGAACGGCGAGTTGACTTTTTTGAGGCGAAAGTGGGAGGCAAAGCGTTCTCCGTGCTTTTTTAGAGCTTCAAAGGGGTACTCGGGATCATTGAGCAGAAATTTGCCGTCCCGTTCCTCAGTAACACGCACGGTGCTGCTGTCGGACTCTGAATCATCATAAGTAATAATCGTAAAGGAATCGTCCGTGGGCGCCTGGCCGGTCGCCTGTATATTGGCTCCAAGGAATTCATTGATCAGGGTTGATTTTCCCGAAGAATAATTCCCCAGAACCAGCACCTGGGGCCGCCACTTGATGTTGGATTCCAGCGGCACATCGCTATATCCGTAACGAAGAGCCACGGGCGTCAGGTAATCCGCCACCATTTCCACCATTTCTGCCCTGAGCGAATTGATATAGTTCTCGCGGTACATGCACCTTCCCCGTGATCTGCCGATAAGAGGCTACGATTGACAAGAACTAGGAAAATTGCCCTTCTAGCATAACCCCCATCTTGTCATATTTGTCTTTGTTAATGCCCGGAGTATAGAGAAAGACAGGTGGTCTGTCAAACAGGGCGTCCAGAGTAGCATGTGAACTTCTTGAGACGTTACTTGTTTGCAATCCAAAGACGGAAGAACTCATCATCGAATCTGTATTTGCCCTGTCCTCGCTTTTCCACGACGCCTTTGTTCTCGAGTGTCCCTAACGAAGCCTGTACAGAAGATGCCGCCAGTCGCCATCTTGCGGTGAAGTCCTTGGAAAAAACCTTTGCCGGCCCCTCTTCGGCGAGGGCGATAAGGAGTTCTCGTTGTTTTTGTGATAGTCCGTCCCAGAATGCTTCGTAGTGCATGGACTCCTGGCTGACGATCGTTTCTATTGCATTGAGCACAGTATCTTCTTCTGCTTTTTTGGAATCCCTTGCCTCCTCCCACACGTTATGCGCAATCCGTTGGATGTTGTATGGTATGTCCCGCCCTTTTTCCAAGATTAGGTCAACAACGCCTTCGCTCAGGTCGTATTCGCCTTTCGCAAACCAGCTTGCAATAAAGGCAGTGAACAAGTCTCGCGGAATGGGAGCCAACTCCATCATTCTTCCCATACGATAGAAGGCACGCCTTTTGTCCTTTACCATGTCACGTATTACGGATCTCTTGGAACCCGACAAAATATAGCCGACTCGCTGGTGAGATTGAACGACAGCCCGAATTGCCTTTTCTGCATCCGTGCCATTGTATTTCGCAATATCAGAGAACTCGTCAATAATAATCACAAATTGCTTTTTCTTCCTGATCGACGCCTTTTCCGGATATTCCAAGACCTGTGTCAGTATTTGAAAGACCTCGTTTTCCCTGGCGATATATTCCACGGAGAAGGAGACTGTGCCATCAGGATTCGGGTCCAATTTGGGACGCAGGCCCGGCAGAATACGCGGGACAGCTTTGATCATTCTCTCAAGTCTGCCCTCAACCACTTCAACAACTGCTCTGGCATACTGCTCGGTAAAATGCCGGAGAGTGGGGGCCCTATAGAGATCGATATAGGCTGTGAGAAAACCGCCTTCTCTCAAGTTCTCCTGTAGGTTCTTCAACAAGCAGGTCTTGCCAATACGCCTGGGAGAAACCAAAAAAACCTTACCCACATTGCTCATTTCCGTTGCCAAGTCGGAAAGTTCAGTTTGCCTATCCGCAAAATGATCACCGAGGACAAGACCTCCATAGATAAACGGATTTCGCATTATTTCGCCAGCCGTGTTGACGGACCCGTAAAAGAATTATGCTATCACAATAATACCTTTAACGTAACGTCATATACATAACACAAGAGACGAGCTGGGTCAAGGAAAATGGAGAAGGAATTTCCATGGTCGCCACGCATATATGGTCCGACCCTAGGAAAGTATTCTTGATGCCTGCAAGTGACATTTCTTTTCACAGGTGCGACAATAATTACCCAATGTTTCTTAATGCAGATTGAGCAAGATATCGGCTAAGTATTTGAGACTCTGAGACTATTTTCTACCAGCCCCGGGAGTCCTCGGGAAAGAAATTAAGGCATGGTTTATGCAGTTATTTCTAGACGGCAGAAGTCTGGGGCCGGTGGCAACACGTGGTCTCACCGCACCTATACTAAATATTAGGATGAGACACCGACCTCGGCTCCGGTGCTGCCACTTCTTCAATCCTAAGCAGCCTGTT
Source organism: uncultured Desulfobacterales bacterium (assembly GCA_964502635.1). Classification (GTDB taxonomy): domain Bacteria; phylum Desulfobacterota; class Desulfobacteria; order Desulfobacterales. The sequence goes on along the minus strand of CAZCXI010000060.1, from coordinate 6,649 downwards.
ATCCCTTTTGTTTCTTGGCTCAGCCCGTTCAGCCACCCCTGCTTTCTCCCCAAGTGCAAAGCATGGTCAATCATGTGGAGCGTATCGCCAACGCTCGCTCCGAGGCAAACCTTGCCGGAAGAGCCGCCATGTCCCGAGCAGTTGAAGCGCAAAAGCGAGCGCATTCCCCGTAGCTTGCTGCGGGGTTAGCGAGCGTATCTAAAAAAGTCAGCGTTCCTTACGGTCGAAGATTCCCTGTAGCTTGCTACAGGGACCTTCAAAGAGAAAAGATTGTATCCTTGTCTGACAAGCCATCGAAAGGCGATCACCTGTTGCGACACATTCCCGCCAATAAGGGGAAGGACAAACTCAAAGCCTTGAGGCGAGCCATTTCGCACACGAACCCACTCCAGGCTCTTTTTGCCTGCTGAATGACGTCCTTTTTCAAAAACGGTCTTCATCTGCTCCTTGAAAAAAGCCCGTGGTTATGCCAAAGTCCCGCTTCAGAATTCGGCATTTTCCAGGTTTTCTTGCAGGCTGTCCACATGTTGAGCCATACAAAGTAGACGTGAACGCAACGCACATAACCAAAATCGCTCATGAACTTACCCTTGGCCCAAACCAGGTCATGGCCACGGTCAAACTGCTTGAGGATGGTGGCACGGTTCCCTTCATTGCCCGCTACAGAAAGGAGGCAACAGGCTCCCTGGACGAAGTGGCCATAACGGACATCCGGGGCCGGATGGCCAGATTACAGGAACTGGACAAACGTCGCGAAACCATACTGAAGTCACTCGAGGAAAGGGATTTGCTGACAGAGGAGCTGAAGGAAAAGATCCTCGCAGCCGAGACATTGACCACCCTGGAAGACATCTATTTGCCCTACCGACCGAAACGGCGGACACGGGCAGCTATCGGCAGGGAAAAGGGCCTTGAACCATTGGCCGCAATCATCTTTGAGCAGGAAGAAACCACGGATCCCATGGGTGAGGCTAAGGCATTCGTTGACCCTGAAAAAGGGGTAGAGTCTACGGAAGAAGCCCTTTGCGGAGCGCGAGACATCATAGCTGAATGGGTCAACGAAGACCAGGAAACCCGGAACAAGATGCGGGCGCTCTATGCCGACAGAGGGCTCTTTCGGACCAAGGTCATCCCTGGCAGGGAGCAAGAAGGGGCCAAATTCCGAGACTACTTCGATTGGGAAGAGCCGGCAGCCAAGGCGCCATCTCACCGGGTTCTAGCAATGCGCCGAGGAGAGAAAGAGGTTTTCCTCAATCTTAAGGTGGCTCCTCCTGAAGAAGAGGCCTTGGCCCTGTTGGAGGCCATGTTTGTGAAGGGCGACAACGCAGCCTCTCAACAAGTCAAGGACGCCGTCCACGACGCATACAAACGGCTTCTCTCAGGTTCCATGGCAACAGATATCCGCGTGGAGACCAAAGAACGGGCTGATCGTGAGGCTATCAAGGTCTTTGCCGACAACCTCCGCCAATTGCTACTTGCCCCCCCATTGGGCCAAAAAAATGTTCTCGCCATAGATCCTGGGATACGAACAGGTTGCAAGGTAGTCTGCTTGGACCGTCAAGGACTACTGCTCAGCACGGACACCTTGAATCTTTTCAGATCAAAAAAGGAAAAAGCAGCAGCCTCGGCAACACTAATCAACTTGTGCCGGACCTATCAGATAGAGGCCGTGGCGATAGGCAACGGAACAGCGGGCCGTGAAACAGAGACCTTCGTCAAAGAGTCGAAAGATTCCGGACTTCCAGAGAATCTGCCGGTGGTGATGGTCAACGAAAGCGGGGCATCTGTCTATTCTGCTTCAGATGTGGCCAGGGCGGAGTTTCCCGACCTGGACGTGACATTTCGTGGAGCGGTTTCCATCGGCCGGCGTCTCATGGACCCCTTGGCAGAGCTTGTGAAAATAGACCCCAAATCGATCGGCGTGGGACAATACCAACACGACGTGAATCAATCGGCACTGAAGACGAGCCTGGATGACGTTGTGGCAAGCTGCGTGAATGCGGTCGGGGTGGAAGTCAACACTGCCAGCGAAAAACTCCTCGCGTATGTGTCGGGTCTTGGCCCGCAACTTGCCAAGAATACTATTGCCTACAGAAATGAACACGGTCCGTTTTCTTCCAGAGAGGAGCTGAAGAAGATACCTCGCCTCGGCCCCAAGGCCTTTGAACAGGCAGCAGGATTTCTCCGAACAAGAAACGGCGAAAACCCCCTTGATGCCAGTGCAGTTCACCCCGAGTCATATCCCATCGTGGAGGCCATGGCCAACGACCTGGGCTGCACAGTCAAGGATCTTCTCGAAGATGAAACTCTTCGAAAACAGATAGATCTCTCACAATACGTCACCGACAAGATTGGGCTTCCCACGCTAACCGACGTCCTGGCCGAACTTGCAAAACCTGGCCGGGACCCCCGCAAGGAATTCGAGGTATTCTCCTTTGCAGAAGGGGTGCAGAAGATTGACGACCTTCGCTCCGGCATGAGGCTTCCCGGGGTCGTGACCAACGTCGCCGCCTTTGGTGCTTTCGTGGATATCGGCGTGCACCAGGATGGACTGGTGCACATAAGTCAAATGGCTGACCACTTCGTCAAGGATCCCCGCCAGGAGGTTAGGGTCCAGCAGAAGGTCATGGTGACCGTCCTTGACGTTGACCTGGAGAGAAAGCGTATCTCTCTGTCCATGAAGGGGCAAACAGGTCACAAGGCCAAGGGTGCGAAAGGAGCGTCAAGAGGAAAAAGGAAGGGGAGCACACCACAAAAGAGCCGAAGGGTTCCTTCCCCGAACAACCCTTTTGTTGGGGCTTTTGGAAAGCAGAATTCGTAACGCTCCGACGGTTAAGGAGATATTGTATGGAGAAACAGTCTGGATGCTATCTGCCACATGCGGCTCATAGATGAGACTGGAGAGAAGGCTGCTGTATGGGTTGCTGGACAAACGGTGAGATCCCTGCCTCAGATGGTTACAAAAAGACATCCAAACACCCTTTTCGATCTTGCCAAACCGGCGGCGTTGTGATTTGCATTTGAAACAGCAAAAAACGCAAAAATCAAGTGGTTGGCAAGCTATACTTACTCGGATCCTCTGTCCCGTTTTTTGCCATGTCGATTAGTTATCCTGGGTTGGAAGTAGGCCGGCGATTCAAGGAGACACCGCTTTGACTCCGCTGGGAACAATGCAGTATAGCACCATGCAACGAAAGACAGTTTTTTGCCATATGATACCGTTGCCTTAAATACGGGCAAATGTAGAGACAAATGTGAGGGACAGGAAACGCATGGGAAAATGGTATTTCAGATTTTTGTTTCTGATATTCGTGAACTGCATGGTGTTTCTTGTATTATTTATAGCCGCGGAAATCTCTTACAGAGTCTATAGCGATGGCTTCACTAAGGCTGTCGCAGGAATTGCCAGTTATTTTGATGAGGTCCCTTACTCGAATTTGGGAGTATCTAACTGGGTGATTTTTGATGAGGAACTGGGCTATCGTTTGAATCCCAAGAAAGCTGCTTTCAACAAATTCTCTATACGGCATGGACAAATTGCTATACCAAAACCGGAGGAAGTTTACAGAATCATTTATCTTGGAGATTCTATACCTTGGGACAGAGGTGGTTTTGTAGAGAAAACACGGGACTTCCTGAAAGAAATAGGTCAATTCGATGTAATTAATGCAGCAGTACCTGGATACACAAGTTATCAGGAAGTTCTTTTTTACAAAAAATACTTGCAAGCAACAACTCCAGATTTAGTAATTTGGATCTATTGCCTCAATGATAATCATAAATTTCTTCATCGGTTTGATGAGAAAGCAAGAATGCTTTGGACCAAAGAGGCTGAAAGATCTTTAAAGATTAACTCATGTTGGGATCGTATCGCAAGTCGAAGTTATTTGCTTACGAGGTTGCATGTTGGAATTATTTCCAGAACTAAACGCAATAAGAATTCAAATTACAGATTTGTTTGGGAAAACAGAGTTGACTTCAATATTGCATGGAGGGACGATTCATGGATAGATTACGAAGATTATTTGTTAAAACTGAAAAGCATTTTGGATAGTCAAAATGCAAAGTTGGCAATTATTGTCTTTCCGTTTGAACCCCAGCTTTTACACATAAACGATGCGGAGAATTATGATTACGTTGTAAAGCCCCAGCGCAAATTACGTACCTTATGCAAGAAATATGCTATTCCCTGCCTGGATTTGTACCAGAGATTTGCAGATGAATATTCTCGAAACAGGAGGCTTTATCGAGATGGAATACATTTAAACTCAGCCGGCCATGATCTCTCGACTACACTGATCTTATCTTTCTTGTTGGAGAATCGTTTGCTATCTCTTGAATAGTTAGGGACCACCGGCAGAGCCGGTGGCTTGAGGAAGACCCCTGAAAGGGGCCTCTGACGTGTTGCTCTTTGGATGGAATTTGCTACAAGAAACTTTCTTTCTGATCACGAATATTCGTTGAGAAATGCTTAGATACATTTTCATCTGCGCTGCATTGTATGTGTTTCCAACTTTCAACTGCCAATGTTGCTTATCACTGATACTGTTTTGAAGTCCTTTTTGGAGTGCCTTGCCCCGCCATTGCCAGGGTAATCATTTATGGCCTCCTGCCGAGCAAGATGGGGTGGCGAGCTGGATTTTCACGATGCGCATTTCTTTCGGGTTGCCTTGTGAAACCTTTACATATGGGCATCCTTGCCCCCATTCTTGACACGCCTTTCTCTGCTTTACGTTTTCATCTTTTTTCCTTATGCTAGCGCAGACCTTTCTGGCAGGTTAAATGGATTCCAAAGGGACTGACATGCCATCTGTGGCGATAGTCAAAGGCTTTGACCGGTATGATAATATCACCCGGGCGCTTGATTTGCTTGGCTCTGAGGCGATCTGCGGGGCAACGCATTTGCTCAAACCCAATTTTGTCTCAACGGAGAACCAGTTGGCCTCCACGCATCGAGAGGCTGCAAGAGCCGTTTTGGATTTCCTCCACAAGCACTCAGAAAATCCTGTGATCATTGCTGAAGGGGCCGCCCTTCATGATACTTATGATGGGTTCCGGAACTTCGGCTTCAACGACCTTGTCAATATGTATGATCACGTCTACCTCAGGGATTTGAATAGGGACGAGTACGAAACTTTTACACTGTACGATGAAGCTCTCAACCCCATGGAGTTTCGCATCGCCAAAACAGTGTTAGACAGCGACCATAGGATATCGCTGTCAATTCCCAAAACCCATGATACTGCCATAGTTACTCTCAGCCTCAAGAACATGGCCGTTGGAAGTCTAATTCGGAACGCGGGGCACAGCTTTTTTAACTTCGTCGGGTGCCTTGCGGACAGATTCTTCACGTATGTCCCTTCCCACATGAAACCCTTTTTTTCCTTCCAGGGTTTGAGCCGCATAGGAATCACGAAAATTTCCAGCAGCGACAAGGTTAAGTTGCATCAAGGTTATCTCAATATGCACCTTTTTCTTTATCAGCTTATTAGAATCATCCCCCCACACCTGTCCATCCTGGATGGCTTTACAGCGATGGAGGGAGACGGACCTATTTCAGGGGATAGGGTTGACTGGCGAATTGCCATAGCCGGAACGGATGGAATAGCTGTCGATGCGGTAGCGGCCCACTTGATGGGCTTTGATCTTGAGTCAATTGGGTATCTCCATTTTTGTGGAAAAGCGGGACTTGGTGAGACGAACATCCGCAATATCAACATTATAGGGACCAGCGTTGAGGAATGTCGACGCACGTTCAAACCGCACTTGTCATATCAAGCTCAACTTCGTTGGAAAGAGATGGGAGAAAGAGCCTTCGAGAAGCTGCGAGCTGTTTTAGAGGCGAAGGCAGCTTAGAATTGCTGGCTTTTCTGTTGTCTTTTGGTGAGCTAGAAATAGAATCTATAAGATACTGGGTTAGTTTCAATATATATGTTTTAATCCACTCCAACTTTTATGGCAGCATATCGCATTTGCTTTTCGTTCCACTTGGCAGAAGCTGGATACAGAACTGATCACCTACTCGAGACACTGAAGAAGGAGAAAGCCATGTTTTTACTGAACCACATCAAGCCTGAAGAGGCTTCTGGAAAAGTAGCCGAAGCCTATTCCGTCTTTCCATCCCAGGTTCCGGTGCCCGAACTTCTTATCCTCATGAGTGCGAGTCCGGAACTCGCATACGCGCAAAGCGGAATCATCCGCCACTTCATGAGCCATGACAGGCTGGACATGGGTCTTCTGGCCATGATTCGTTACTTGGTAGCCAATGAATACGACTATCAATTTTGCATTGACTTCAACGCCGGGTTGCTGAAACGGGCCGGCGGGATGTCTGACACCGACCTGGATGCCCTCAAGGCCAATCCGGAAAATGCGCCGTTGGAGGAATCTCAAAAGGCTCTGCTCTTGTTCGTTCTTAAAGTCGTTAGAACTCCCAATGATGTCGAAAAGTCAGACGTGGACAAACTGCGTGAGCTGGGCTGGAGCGACAAGGACATCTTTGACGCCGCCTATCATGGCGCTGCTATGATCGGGCCGAGCACACTTTTTAAGGCGTTTACTGAGTAGACTGGGCCTTTACTAAACCAGACCAGCAGGGTGTACGCCTCATATTACGTGATCAAGAGCCTGTAAAATAGTCTTATTAACA
>CAZCXI010000059.1:0-18945 GCA_964502635.1 uncultured Desulfobacterales bacterium | reverse complement strand
GGGTACCCCAAAAACCTCATAATTGTCGCTTTTCGAGGTTCTGCAAAGGTCTCATGTTATCTGGGTTTCTATGTGGTGCTTTGCGAAGCGTAAAGGGCGCACATGACCGGGTCTTTGCCCAAGGGACTTTCTGCTCGAAATCGACAGCCGCCTTTACAGTCGGAAAGGTGGGGACAAGAAACACATTCAAGCTCGCTGAGGGCAAGGGGCCGGGCCCGCTTCCAGGAGACCTCAAGTCCCTCCTTCAAGGACCCCAGGGGTTTGGCATCAAAAAAACCGCATTTTAGAATCTTTCCATCAGCCGTGACGGTGCACAAATGGTACCCGCAGGCAAAGGGTTCGTCTGCACCGTGATAACTTCCGCCCGTGGCATATTTCATGAAAGGGGCGCCTTCGTCGGGCGTCACCAGAAGCCCTGGATTTTCAGACAGACGACCCGTGGCGCAGGGGACATCGACACTCCATTCGACTGCCTGGAGACCTTCAATCCATCCGGCCAAGGCCTCAAATTCTCTGAGATTATGCCGATGCACCATAGTGGCAATGGAAATGGGGACCCCCTTATCTTGAGCCGCGTTGATCCCGGTCATGGTCCGCTCAAAAGTCCCCTTGCCTCGTATGGCCTCATGACCTTTCCGGAGGCCGTCCAGGCTGAATTGAATCTCATCAAAGTGACACCAATCAGCAAAATTTTCCTCCCGGATCAATGTGCCGTTGGTGAGAAGGACTTTGCGCAGGGCAAAGCGAGGCAGGGCGTCGTTTAAGGCTTTAAGATGGGGGTAAAGGAGCGGTTCGCCGCCTGAGAAGAGGACCCTCAGGCCCTGCATCCGTTCAAATTCTGCCAACACAGATATGACCTGAGACAAAGACAAGGCCGCCTTTGTCGGTTCGCCAAGGTAGCAATGTCTGCATGTCAGATTGCACCGACTGGTCAGTTGAAGCTCAAGGTATCTCAAAGACGGCACCGGGGAGGGCCTGAGAATGAAATCTCGGTGACGCCTGTGGGGCCCAACAACTACGAGTTTTTCCTTCAGGCAGGTTTCAAGGAAATCCTTATCCACAGAAAGGGCTGACAAGAGATGTGTGCCGTCGCATTGTTTCAGGAACTCAAATCCGCCCTGGTCCAGCTCGTACAGTTCATCGTTTTCTATGTCGTACAGATACGGCTTTTCAAGGTGTTTAAGCGAACAATGGGGACTCAAGACGACATAGGTCTCTCTGGGGAGCAATGAATCCATCAGCCGGTCAACAACCTTGGAATCTTTGCTTAGCAAAAGGTCGGCGGCGATGTATCCTCCGCAGGGCACGGGATGCCCGGTGTGTTCAGGATCAGTGAAGTCGCATCCATCGATGAAGAAGTCACAATGCTCGCAAAGGCTCTGATGAAGGATGTGATGGTGGCGGTCCTTGAACGGGTGGTTGACGTCTTGGGGGAAATCAACGATGCTCTCCGGATGGCCTTCCATAAAGCCTTGAAGGGCCTTAACACCCTGGCAGGCCATATTTTCCTTGGCCCCTGGTTTGTAATAGGGACAATGCCGTTTGCAGACCAGTTCAACGGCTGCGGGATGCTTGTGGTTCATTTTCGCCGGGCGGTTTGGGAAAAAAGTATTATTTTACCCTTACGAAAAGATCGGCCATGTTTTCGAAAGCCAAACAGTTACAAAAAAAGAACCAGACCTGCGACTGCGAGTCTGGTTCTGTTTGGCATTTTGAAACTAGCAGGAACTCTTACATTTACAAAGCCCTCTTCTGGACTTTTGCACCTTGCGAATCTTCATGGCCATCCCCTCCTTTCCTGAAGGTTTTGTTGCTTTCAAAGCAACGTTGCAGAAAGATAAGATTGAAACCAATCATTACATACAATAACACTGGCCTGAGCATTGTCAAGACCCATCAAAGTAGTCTTTTCACTCCTTGACGATACGGCCCTTTCATCACGGCGGTGACCACCGACCCATGAAAATCAGTAAGCTAACGATCATTAACATCCTGACCTTTCTGGTATTTTGTAATACGGCGTTCTTTTTTTTGTACCCCATCTACCTGTCTGCCTTAGAGGTCTCCAAAACCGCTATCGGCTTGATTATGGGCATATATTCCGTGGCTTCTTTGGCGGCAAGGCCCTTTGCAGGCAAGTCCATTGACCGGTTCGGGGAAAAACCCATACTCCTGTCAGGCCTGTTATTGATCTTTTTCTCCTCCATCCTTTATCACGTCATTCCTGGAACGGTCTGGGGCGTATATGTCCTTCGAGTTTTTCACGGTCTTGGCTTTTCCGCCTTTATCGCCGGGGCTTTTTCAACGATTGCCAAATTCACTCCTCCGGAAATCCGGGGTCGTGCCTTCAGTTACAACGGGGCGACCATGCTTTCGGCCTTGGGATTTGTCCCCCTGGCTGGCGAATCTCTCATGCATGCCCTGGGGTACCCAGTCATCTTTCATGGCGGAGCGGCCGTCACATTCCTGGGTTTCAGTCTCCTTCTCCTGACCAAGAAATGGGAAAAGGTGGCAACGGTGGGCGGACCTGAGGTTCATTACACACAGCTCTTTAAGGATCGTTCCTTTTTTTCTATCCTCATGGCCATGATCCTCTTTGTTGATGCTCAGGCCACGGTACTCAATTATTTCCCCCTTTATGCAAAGACCATAGGGATCAGAGGGGGGCTGTTCCTGAGTCTGGCCCTGGGCTTGGCCGTGGCCATCAGGCTTTTTGGTGGCAGCCTCCTTGACCGATACAGCAAGCTGTTCATCATACGGGTTTGCTTTGCGTTGTTCGGCGTGGGCATCATATTTTTCTATAAACTGGATTCGGTTATTTTCTATGTTCTGTCCATCGTTCTGTATGGATCGGGACTGGGATATATTTTCCCTGCATTAAATGCTATAGGGGCGGAGCAAGGCACCTTTGAGCAAAAGGCCGGCATGATGAGCATCCTCACCATGGTCATTGACGGTGGATTTATCTTGGGCAGCATTTTTTCAGGGGGACTTTCAGACATGATTGGGCTGTCCAACACCTTCGTCTTTGCTGGGGCTGTTTCTCTGCTCGGGGTTTTCGTCACATCATTGGCGCCCATCAGGGAACATACGTGAAGGCAGGCACATAGCGACGATCACATGAGACCTTTGAGAGCTCCTTCTCACTTTTTCGTATGAACTTTTTGACCCATCTAAGGGCTTGCTCGCTAAATCCTAAAAACTCGGCCTAACGGCCTCAAACAGTTTAGAATTTGTCCACCGAGGTTGGCACGTTCGCTTCACCCAGATGGGTACCCCAAAAAGCTCATCATGGTCGTTCGAATGAGTTTTTCAAAGCTCTCCACATGTCACCACACCTGGAAAGGGATCTGCTTGGGTTGAGCGGCTCTCATTACATGTTGAGCGGTTCAAAGAGATGAAAATCGTCACCTTCAACACCAACGGAATACGAGCCCGTCTGCCCATCATCTTGGACTGGCTAGCCAAGGAGTCACCTGACGTCTTGTGTCTCCAGGAAACCAAGGTGCAGGATGCCGATTTCCCGCGCGAGCCCCTTGAGGAGGTAGGATACCACTGTACCTTCCGCGGGGAGAAGTCGTACAACGGCGTGGCAACGCTGAGCAAAATCCCGCCTGAGAAAACCTCATTTGGGTTTGGCGATGGGCAAGCCAGGGAAGAACCGAGGCTGGTTGTGGTCACCATTCAGGACATTCCCATTGTCAATACTTATGTTCCCCAAGGCTACGAGCCGGGCTCGGAGAGATTTCAATACAAGCTCCATTGGTTTGGGCGTCTTCTGGATTATTTTTTCCAACATTTTCATCCCCATCAACCTCTCCTTTGGGTAGGGGATTTTAATGTGGCACCTGAGGCGATAGACGTGTACGATCCCGACAAACTCCTGGGAAAAATTGGCTTTCACCCTGATGAACACAAGGCCCTTTCAGCAGTCAGGGCATGGGGCTTTGTGGATGTTTTTCGGAAGCACGAGCCTGAGGGGAAGATGTATACGTTCTGGGACTACCGGATCCCCAGGGCGCTGGAGCGCGGCCTAGGGTGGCGGCTGGATCACATCTGGGCCACACCCTGTCTGGCAAACCAGTCGACTCGTGCATGGATTGATGTTCGACCGAGGGCATCTCATAAGCCTTCGGATCACACCTTTGTGGGGGCCGAGTTCGATACAGGTTAGCACTTGACGGGCGATGCCGTGAGAAGTGGGCTAAGGGTTCGATCTTCTTGCGTTGACTACCGAGGTTCCTGTATTAGATTAAAGATCAGGCAAGAAAGGACCCGCGCCCATGTTTGTCCTTGGATTACAAGGCAGTCCTCGTATCAAGGGAAACACAAGCCTTCTGCTTTCGGCATTCCTTGCCGAGGCCCAAAGACTGGGTGCCCGCACCCATCAAGTCCATGTGGCTCGCCAGAACATATCGCCTTGCCTGGAGTGTGGCACATGCGAAAAAGACGGTTTCTGCGCTGTTGATGACGACATGCAGAGAATCTATCCGTTGCTTTGGCAGGCAGATATCATTGTCATGGCCACCCCGGTATTTTTCTATGGGCCTACCGCACAGATGAAGGCCCTCATTGATCGGTCTCAAGCCCTCTGGGGGAGGAGGTATGTTCACAAGCTTGTCGATCCTGGCCGAAAGTGGCGGCGTGGGTTTCTGTTGTCCTTGGGGGCCACCAGGGGAAAGAACCTCTTTGACGGGGTCAAGCTGACGGCCAGGTATTTTTTCGATGCGGTGGGGGCGACTTTTGAGGGCAGCCTTACGTATAGACAGATCGAAGCCGAGGGGGACCTGGCAAGGCACCCCACGGCCCTCTCTGATGCAAAGGAACAAGCAAGGACCCTTGTGACTCCCTTGTTCAAGAGAAAAAAGGTCCTTTTCGCCTGCACAGAGAACGCCTGCCGCAGCCAGATGGCCGGTGCCTTCGCCCAGTCCCTTGCGGGAGACAGGATTGAAGCTGAAAGCGCCGGCAGTTCACCGGCAGAAGAGGTCAATCCCGTCATGGAAGAGGTCATGGCAGAAAAGGGGATAGACATGGCCTTTCGTAGGCCAAAATCACTTGAGGAGGCTGGTCGTCGCCTGGGGACCCCGGATTTGATCATCACCATGGGCTGTGAAGAGGCGTGTCCCCTCTTTCCTGGTGTGTTAAGCCAGGAATGGGAGTTGCCGGACCCTTCTGGAAAATCCATTGACTTCATGCGCCAGGTCAGAGACGACATTGAAGAAAGGGTGAACAGGTACATAGAGCGAGAGCTTTGAACCGTCAGGTCGAAGGCTCCCTGTGCCGATTCATCAGGACTGTAGGGATCTGCCAGGCCGATGGCTCACGATCAGAAGACGATTGAGAAGGGAGGTGTTGGATAACAACAGAAGCAGGGTGCGTCGATGGGTTCTATATCTGTAAACCGGTCGTTTATTTGAAAGAGATGCAAAGGGGAGGAAGATCGTATGGACCGCTATGTATGTTCAGTTTGTGGCTATGTGTATGACCCGGCAGAGGGAGACCCGGATAATGGTATCGAGCCGGGGACCAAGTTTGAGGACCTGCCCGATGATTGGACCTGTCCTGTGTGCGGAGCAGAAAAAGACCAGTTTGAAAAGGAATCTTAGTCCATAAAAAGACTTGATCAGCGAACTCAAAGAAGGAGGAGCCCATGAGCGAGGAGGTAAAAATCTATTCGAGCCCGACGTGACCCCATTGCAAGATGGCGAAGGAGTTTCTTTCCCAAAAGGGGGTGCCGTTTACGGACTATGACGTGACCAAGGACAAGGAAGCTTTGGCGGAAATGAAAAAGATTTCAGGTGGAGCCCTCAGGGTGCCTGTCATCGTGGTGTGTAACGAGGTCATGGTAGGCCTGGACCGTGATCGTCTTGACATGGCACTGCGGTGCCTGAGTCACACTTCAGAGATCTAAGAGCAGGGCAGGGGGAGCCATGGGTGCTGTAACCATCTATATGACAGACGGATGCCCTTTTTGTGCCAAGGCCAAATCGTTTTTGGCAGAGAAGGGGATCAGCTTTGAAGAGGTTGAAGTCCAGCCGGGATCCACGGCGTGGGAAAGGATGAAGGTTAAAACCGGCAGCGGCTCCCTTCCCCAGATCCTGATCGGCGACGAACCGGTGGGAGGATATTCGGATTTGGTGCATCTGGAGGCTACCGGTGAGCTCAATGAGAAGCTGGGGGAGACCGGTGGAGGCCCGGTTTCTTCCGTCTACGATGTCATCATCGTCGGCGCAGGGCCAGCGGGGTTGAGTGCTGCCATTTATGCGGCCCGAAAGGTCCTCAAGACCCTCATTGTCAGCGAAGACATCGGCGGACAAGTGACTTGGACGTATGATGTGGACAACTACCTTGGTTTTAGCCAGATAGAGACGGCTGATCTGATTGCCAAGTTCGAGGAACATGTGGAAAAATATGGCGTGGAAAAGCTTATCGGGGCCAAGGTGAAGGCCCTTGAGCTGACCGGCAAGACCAAGAAGGTGATCACGACCGACGATAAGGCCTATCTGGCCAGAACGGTCCTCATCGCTACGGGAAAGCATCCCCGGCCCCTCAACGTGCCCGGAGAAAAGGAGTTTGTTGGCAAGGGGGTGGCCTACTGTTCCACGTGCGATGCCCCCTTATTTGCAGACCTTGATGTGGTGGTGGCGGGTGGTGGGAATTCGGCCCTTGGGGCGGCTATCGACCTCATCAAAGTGGCGCGGAAGGTATACGTCGTCTCTTTGACCCCGCTGACCGGCGACCCGATTCTCCAGGATCAGGTCGTGAGTGCGGCCAAGGCCGAGATTTTTACCGAGCAAAAGATTCTTCGCATTATCGGCGATTCAGGCATCACGGGTTTGGAGATGGAATCCCTGAAAACGGGAGAGGCCAGGACCCTTGACGTGCAGGGTGTTTTTGTCGAGATCGGTTTGCTGCCCAACTCTCAGCTGGTGATCGATACCTTGGAGACCAATCGTATCGGAGAGATTGTGATAGACACCCGGTGTCACACCGGTGTTGCCGGGGTTTTTGCATGCGGAGATGTGACCGATGTCCCCTTCAAACAGGTGATTGTTGCGGCAGGCGAAGGGGCCAAGGCGGCCCTGGCAGCGTACGATTATATTATTAATCAAAGGTAACAGTTTGATGAACTCGTAAAAAGTCGATTTTTACGAGTCTGTCATAGTATGGCTTTTTGAAAACATTAGAGCCGATTGAGACCTTTGCATAACCTCGTTTCGCTCTTTGGTAAGAGGTTTTTGACCCATCTGCGTGCTCACTTACTAAATCGGACACGAAGTGAAGCGTAGCGCTCAAAACTCGGCCTAATGGCCTCAAACAGTTTGCGATTTGCCCACCGAGGTGGGCAAATCGTTTCGCCCGGATGGGTGCCCCAAAAACCTCATAATTGTCGCTTTCCGAGGTTATGCAAAGGTCTCCCGATTTTTTCGTAAGGCTAAAATGCTACCATCAGAGATAGGGAGAAAAAATGAAGCCGATAGAAATTGCTAAAGATATTTATTGGGTGGGAGCTGTTGACTGGAACAATAGAGACTTCCACGGTTATTCAATCTACCAGGGGACGACCTATAATGCGTTCCTGGTCATGGATGAAAAAATTGTTCTCGTTGATACGGTCAAGAAGGAATTCGCCGACGAACTGATCACAAACATCAGTCAAATCGTCGAGCCCGGGAAGATAGACTGCGTGATCAGCAATCACACGGAAATGGACCACTCCGGCGGTTTGGCCAGGGTGATGCACAAGACAGGAGAGGATAAACCGCTCTACTGTTCCAAAATGGGTTACAAGAACCTTCAGCGACATTTTCCCCAGGAATGGAATTATCAGCCCGTAGAAGACGGCGGAGAATTGAGCCTGGGAAAGAGAACCCTTTCTTTTATGGAAACCAGGATGCTTCATTGGCCGGACAGCATGTTTACGTATGTCCAAGAAGACAGGATCCTCTTTTCCAGCGATGCCTTTGGACAGCATTACGCCGGGCTTGAAAGGTTCGACGACCAGATGGGTGATGCCATCATGCCCCATGCCAAGAAATACTTTGCCAATATCCTGCTGCTTTATGCGCCCCTGATACTCAAACTCGTGGATAAGGTTCAAGGGATGGGCTTGGTGCTCGATATGATCTGCCCTGACCACGGCATCCTCTGGCGCAAGGACCCTTCAAAGATCATCAATGCCTACGTGGAATGGAGCACACAGACACCCAAGAGAAAGGCGGTGGTGGTCTACGACACCATGTGGCACAGCACCGAAGCCATGGCAGGGGCCATCGTTGATGCCCTTGGCCAGGAAGGCGTGGACGCTCGGCCCATGCACTTGAGGAGCTGCCACCGAAGCGACATCATGACCGAAGTCCTGGACGCCGGGGCCGTCATCGTTGGCTCTCCAACCTTGAACAACGGCCTTTTCCCCACGGTGAGCGATTTTCTGACCTACATGAAAGGGCTCAAGCCCAAGAACAAGATCGGCGTTGCCTTTGGCTCCTATGGGTGGAGTGGTGAGGCGGTCAAATTGATCAACAAGGAACTGGAGGCGATGAACCTTGAAATGATCGATCCTGGTGTGAAGATAAAGTATATCCCGGATGAGCAGGGCATTGAGGCCTGCCATGCGCTTGGCAAGAAGATCGCCCAGGCCCTGCCACAGGGATAAGGGTCATGAAAGTGCCGACTATTGATCTTGGAGAATGTGTGGACTGTGAGGCCTGTCTGGATCTGTGCCCCGGCGTATTTAGACGCAATGATGCGGGCTACATAGAGGTCGTTGACCTTGAGGAATACCCGGAGCAAGAAGTTGAGGAGTGCATCAAGAACTGCCCGGCTGACTGCATTATGTGGGAGGAGAATTGAGCCAGGAGAGAGGAGGCGTGCCGATGAAAAAGGTTGCCCTGTTTGCCTTTAATGGTGATTTTATGTGTTTTATCCATGTGCTGTTGAACGCCCTTGACATGAACGATAGGGGATATGAGGTCAAAACGGTGATCGAGGGTGCTGCCACCAAGCTGGTCCCCGAACTGGCCCAGGAAGACAACCCTATGCACCGCCTTTACGAGAAGGCCAAGGGTTTGGACCTCATTGATGGTGCTTGCAAGGCATGCTCCACCAAGATGGGCGCGCTGGAAGCGGTCAAGGCCGAGGGCTTAAGGCTTTTGGACGAAATGTCCGGACATCCCAGCATGGCCCGATACCGACAAGAAGGCTTTGAGGTCATCACGTTTTAGTCGGAATTTTCCCATGGCAGAATCTATTCCCAAAATCAAAATTTTGCTTTTCCTCACCTGTTCTTTGCTTGTGAGCGCGCTGCAGATGCCGATGGCCGCCCAGGGGGCGGGGACAGACACTCCCCTTACGCTGGGGGGGGCTATCGAGAAAGGGCTAGCCAATAATCCGAGAATAAGGGCAGCACAGTCCCAGGTGGATGCCTCCGTTGCCAGAGTGTCCCATGCACGTTCCGGGTTCTTCCCGCAGGTAGATATCAGCGAATCCTTCAATCGAACCACCAACCCTATGTGGGCCTTTGGCACCAAGCTCAATCAGGAAATCATATCCTTAGCAGATTTTGACCCTTCAAGGCTCAATGACCCGGAAGCGATAGACAATTTTGCCACGACCCTCTCTGTTACCTTGCCTGTTTACGACAGGGGACAGATCCGGGGCGGGTTGACGCAGGCCAAACTGGACCACAAGGCTACCTCCCAGTTGGAAGATCGGATTCGTCAACAGGTCATTGTGGATGTGGTCGTCTCCTATGTGGGCGTTCTCCTGGCCCAGGAGGAGTTGAAGGTCGTTAACGAGACACTCAAGACGGCTAAGGCCCACCATAATATGGTACGTTCTCGATTTCGGAGTGGGCTGGTGGTGAAAAGCGATCTCCTGCGGGCCGAGGTGCGGATTGCCGAGCTGGAGCAGGAACGGTTGCAGGCCGAGAGTCAGGTAGAGGTTGCGCGTGCGGCACTCAATGCAGCCATGGGGGTTAACATTGATCGTTCTTATCACCTGGTGACCACCCTGGAGCGAGAGACGGAGCCACCAGGCTCCCTGGGGACCTGGATTAGCAGGTCACTGGAAAACCGCCCGGATTTACAACAGATGCAATTTCAGGAAATAATGGCGGAAGAAGCGGTCAAAAAGGCCAAAGCAGCACACCTGCCCGGCTTATATCTGTCGGGGAGTTATGAGATCAATTCGGAAGATCTCAGTGAAACGGCCGACAATTACACCCTTGGCGCAGTGATGCGCTTTAACCTGTTCAGTGGTCTTGGCCTCCAGGCCAAAGTGCATGAGGCCATGGCCAATCTGCGACACACACAGGCCTTGGCCCGGCAGTTGGAGCTCGGCATCAGGGTGGAGACCAGGCAGGCCTTCTTCATGGCGCAGAGCGCATACCAACGCATCGGGGTAGCGCAGGCCTCGGTGGCCCAAGCGGAGGAAGGTTTGCGTATCGTGCGAAACCGCTATGAGAGCGGCCTTTTCACCATTGTCAATCTGCTTGATGCCGAGGTGGCTTTACAACATGCCCGCACTAATTACTTCCTCTCACTCCATGATTTCGAAGTGGCCATGGCCCAGTTAAACTTGGCCGCTGGGATCATAGATGAGACCTTCCACTGAAGCTGAAAGCTCAAAGTTTGAAGGAAAAGAAAAACCGGTTTAGACAAAGCCAAAAAAGGCCTGAACCCTATCCCTGTTTTTCAAACGGCCAAAGTGTTACGAATGGAGTAAATCATGCAAAACCGATTCCTGCTATTTCTACTCTCCATTTTTGTGATCTTATTCCCGCTCGCCTGTGGTGAAAAGACAGAGCCGGGAACGACCTCAAAATCACCTCCGGTGGTAAAAGATGTGTCGGTGACAACCGCGCGGATCAACGACCAGCCCCTCATTTATGAAGCTGTGGGTACGGTACAGGCTGGCATTAAGAGCAGTTTAGACAGCAAGCTTTTAGGCACAATAGAGGCTGTTCACGTGCGGGAAGGCGACCGCGTGAAAAAGGGAGATACCCTTCTCCTTATCGACCAGCGCCAAGTGAATGCCGGGCTCCGCGGGGCCGAGGGCGGTCTGTCTGAAGCCAAGGAGGGGCTGGCCGCAGCCAAATCTAACAGTGACGCTGCCCGGGCTTCGGAAAAGCTCGCCCTGGCCACCTATGAACGATACCTGAATCTCAAGAGTGACGATTCCGTGAGCGTTCAGGAATTTGATGAGGTAGAGGCCCGCTATCGCCAGGCAAAAGCAGCGCTGAGCCAGGCAGACGCCATGGTGGAGGCAGCGACTGCAAGAGTCAAGCAGGCTGAGGCCGCCCTCGCTACGGCCCGCGTTAACAGAAAGGATGCGGTGATTACGGCCCCCCACGATGGGATCATCACCGCAAAAATGGTTGATAAGGGCGACCTCGCCAAGCCTGGCACGCCTTTACTGACCCTGGAAACCACGCGCGGGTTTTGTGTGGATGTCGTACTGCCGGAGTCACACATCGATTATGTGGAGCCGCAGCAGAAGGTATCGGTGGAAGTCCCGGCGCTTAAGACCGGACTTTTAAAGGGAAATATCTGCACCATCGTACCGAGTGCAGACGTCGGAAGCCGTTCTTTCATTGTCAAGATTAAGCTGCCCATTGATAGAAAGGTCAAATCCGGCCTCTTCGCCCGTGCACAAATTCCTGTGGGCCATAGCAAGCAACTTCGGATAGCCCAAAAGGCGGTAGTCACCCGCGGGCAACTCACCGGCCTGTACCTGGTGGACTCGGAAAACATAGCGCACTTTCGCCTCATTCGCATTGGCAAGACTTTCGGTGATTCCGTAGAAGTCTTGTCGGGGCTCAAAGAGGGGGCTCGCTACGTGGTGGAGCCACCGCCTAGACTTTCAGACGGTGCACGTGTGGAGGTAGCCCATGGGACAAAAGTCCGGTAAGATGGGCGCTGCGGGCAAAATCGCCCATGCTTTCATAGACTCTAAACTCACCCCGCTCATCATCATAGCCTCCGTCCTTTTAGGACTGGCAGCAGTTTCTGCCCTTCCCAGGGAAGAGGAGCCCCAGATCATTGTCCCGATGATCGACATATTTGTTCGCATGCCGGGGGCCAGCCCAAAAGAGGTGGAAGAACGTGTTACAAAACCGATGGAAAAACTGCTGTGGGAGATCCCGGGGGTGGAGTACATTTATACCACTTCCAGCCCGGGAGTCTCCATGGCGGTTGTCCGTTTCTATGTAGGCCATGACGAAGAAGAGGCCATCGTGCGGCTCCAGTCCAAACTGATGGCCAATTACGACCTGATTCCCCAAGGTGTCTCCCCTCCTCTTGTAAAACCCCGCTACATCGATGATGTTCCCATCCTTGCCCTGACTTTCTGGGGAGAAGACGC
Organism: uncultured Desulfobacterales bacterium; assembly: GCA_964502635.1. Classification (GTDB taxonomy): domain Bacteria; phylum Desulfobacterota; class Desulfobacteria; order Desulfobacterales. The sequence continues at coordinate 6,582 of CAZCXI010000059.1, read as the reverse complement.
TGATCATTATATGTTACGCCGGGTGCTGGCCGAGGTGGAAGATCTGGTGAAGCAAGAGGACAATGTTTCAACCACGACCATGATCGGCGGCTACCGACGGCAGGTGCAAGTCCTGCTGGATGCAGTTCGCATGGCAGCTTTTCACCTTGATCCCGGCACCATTGTTAACATGCTCAGGGCTGCCAACCAGGAATCAGAGATCGGGAGTTTTCCATCAGTGGGCGGCGAAATCCGTGTGGATATAGGTGGTTTCCTGAGGAATGCAGAGGATGTGGGCCGTGTCGTGGTGGGAATCCATGGGGGCCGTCCAATCTATTTGGGAGACGTGGCCACCATCGTGGATGGTCCGGAAGAGCCAAACCAATACGTCTTCCTTGGAACAGGGCCTGCGGCCCCGGATAAAGTGAGCGTTGCCTCCCTCTCCCTTCAAGGCATCCATCCAGCGGCGACTCTGACAGTTGCCAAGCGTAAAGGGGCCAATGCCGTCACTGTGGTCGAACGGGTTTTACGACGGGTGGAACAGGCCCGGGGCGAGGTCATTCCTGACAACATACACATGACGGTGACCCGCGATTACGGCGAGACGGCCAAGGAGAAATCTAATGAGCTTCTGCTTCACATGTTTATTGCCATTGTTTCGGTGACCCTCCTCATATGGTTCGCCCTTGGAAGGCGGGAGTCTGGCGTGGTGGCCATCGCTATTCCGGTGACGTTGGCCCTCACCCTGGCCTTCTTCTATCTCTATGGCTACACATTGAACCGTATCACCCTGTTTGCCCTGATCTTTTCCATCGGCATTCTGGTGGACGATGCCATTGTTGTTGTGGAAAATGTGGTTCGCCACTTCCGTCTGCCGGAAAACAAGGGGCGGGCTCTATCACAGGTGGCTGTTGAGGCGGTGGACGAGGTGGGAAACCCCACGATTCTTGCAACCCTTGCCGTGATTGCCGCCATTCTTCCGATGGCCTTTGTGGGAGGGCTCATGGGCCCTTACATGCGGCCTATCCCTGTGGGTGCCTCTGCCGCCATGGTATTTTCCCTGCTGGTGGCCTTTATTGTGACGCCCTGGGCATCCATTCGTCTTTTAAAACTTGAGAAAAACGGCAGCGATGAAGAGCATGGCGAGAAAGAGAACTGGTCGGTCAGGCTCTACCGTCGAATAATGACCCCCCTCATCGAAGCGCCTTTCTGGCGCTGGCTCTTCTTGACTGGCGTGGTGGTCCTGCTCATCGCCGCCTGCGGCCTGATCGCCGTGGGGTGGGTGCGGGTTAAGATGCTGCCCTTTGATAACAAGAGTGAGTTCCAGGTGATCATTGATATGCCTGAATCTGCTACCTTGGAGGAGACATCGGCGGTCGCCATGGGAATGGGCAATTTCATAAAAACGGTAAACGAGGTCGTCGATTATGAAATCTATGTGGGTGTTGCCTCTCCATTTAACTTTAACGGCCTGGTACGCCACTACTATCTTCGGCGAGGCCCAAACGTTGCTGATATCCAGGTGAATCTGGTAAGCAAGCACGACCGTGAGGCCAAAAGCCATGACATCGCAAAGCGGGTGCGGCCCGGGCTTAAACGGATTGCGGACAGGTTTGGTGCCCGCGTGAAGGTGGCCGAGGTCCCCCCCGGACCTCCGGTGCTGTCCACCCTCGTTGCGGAAGTCTACGGCCCGGACTATGACCGACAGCGCGAGATTGCCAGACGAGTGATGAAGATCTTTGAAGAAACCCCCGGCGTGGTGGACACTGACTGGTACATGGAAGATGAGCAGACCAAGGTCCGTTTTGTCATTGATAAGGAAAAGGCGGCCCTGCACGGAATCAGCGCTGCCCAGATCGATCAAGCCTTTGAGGTGGCCTTGAAGGGGCGGCCGGTGGGTCTGCTCCATCAGCCGCGGGAAAAGGAGGATGTGCCGATCGTGCTCCGCATGCCCCTGGCAGAGCGGGCCGGAATCGAGCGATTGGAGGCCATGAAGGTCTCTTCGGCCGATGGCCGCCTTGTGGCGCTTTCCGACCTGGTATTTCCCTATGAAACCGATCTGGACCGGAGTATCTATCACAAGAACCTGATGCCGGTCGTCTACGTAACCGGGGATGTGGCCGGGTCCAAGGAGAGCCCCGTCTATGCCATTTTAGAGATGCGCAAAAAGATCGATGCCATCTCACTGCCGGAGGGATATCGAATAGCGCAGCATACGGCCCACATTCCAGAAAGCGCCAAACAATTTGCCATGAAATGGGACGGCGAATGGCAGATCACCTATGAGGTATTCCGCGATTTGGGGATCGCCTTTGGCGCGGTCCTGGTGCTCATTTTTATCCTCGTTGTGGGGTGGTTCCGGTCATTGAGTACACCCTTGGTCATCATGGCCGCCATCCCGTTTTCCCTGGTGGGTATCCTGCCAGCCCATGGGCTTATGGGCGCATTTTTTACGGCAACCTCGATGATCGGTTTCATAGCCGGCGCCGGCATTGTGGTCAGAAACTCCATTATTCTGGTGGACTTCATTGAACTGCGCCTCAAGCAGGGCATGCCGCTGGACAAAGCGGTCATCGATGCCGGCGCGGTTCGCTTCCGGCCCATGATGCTCACGGCTGCGGCTGTTGTCGTGGCCGCCTCGGTTATCCTCTTTGATCCGATTTTTCAGGGTCTGGCCATATCCCTGATGGCCGGGGAGGTGGCGTCCCTTTTGCTTTCCCGGATGACGGTGCCCATCCTTTATTACATGGACAAGCGGTGGGAGGTTGCGCATAGCCACTCAAGCGGAATAGGGAACCAAACAAAGGAGGTGGTTTGATGAAAGAGGTGGAGATCGGTTGCGGGAAGCCCACAGGTGCGGTGGTTGGCGAACCCGCAAAGGAGGAAGTTCTTGGAAAAAACGAAGAAAAGGCAAAGGAGGTAGTTATGACACTAGCAAAGATTGGAGGAAAAGCGCCGGATTTTCAGGCCCCGGCGTTTCATAAAGGGAAGTTCAAACAGGTGAAACTTTCAGATTATCTGGGAAAATGGGTCGTTTTGTGTTTTTATCCCGGAGATTTTACGTTTGTTTGACCCACGGAGTTGGCGGCAGTTGCCACCAAATACAAAGAACTCAAAAAGTTGGGTGTAGAGATGCTGTCGGTCAGTGTAGACAGCCACTTTGTCCATAAGATTTGGCAGGAGGAAGAGCTTTCCAAGATGGTCAAGGGGGGTGTCCCCTTTCCCATGGTATCTGATGGTGCGGGCAAGGTCGGTTCGGTCTATGGCGTCTACGATGAGGCCGGCGGCGTGAATGTCCGTGGTCGTTTCATCATTGACCCCGATGGGGTCATCCAGGCTATTGAGATACTCGCCCCGCCAGTGGCCCGTAATGTGAGCGAGCTGATTCGGCAGATCCAGGCCTTTCAACTGGTCCGAAAGACCAAGGGGGCAGAGGCCACTCCATCCGGCTGGCAGCCGGGTAGGCCCACGCTTAAGCCAGGGCCCGACCTGGTGGGTAAGGTATGGAAGGCGTGGAAGACAGATCTGGCTTTCTAAGTTTGACGCTTTTGTGAAAAGTCATGAGGTGGACGGCACAGTAAAAAGCTCCAGATGCAAGGCGCGCAAATCTTGAGGAGTGAGGCGTACTTACGGTACGTCGCAACGACGAAAGATGAAGCGGAACGCCGCAGATGGACTTTTTACGAAGCCGTCAAGTTTGGCAGGAAGGGCATGACCACGTCAAGACGAAGGGGCCGAGACCTCAAACGCAAGGTGCTGGCCCTGCTCCAATCAGAGGAGTTTGATCAAAGATTAAGTGAGTTGTACCGATCGCCGGCCCGGCAGGTGATCAACCCTCTTTTTTCCTTCCTCCTCAGCAGCGATGAGCAGACAAGGTGGCGTGCCGTCACCGCCATGGGCGCCGTGGTGGCACGTCTTGCCGAAAAGGACATGGAATCAGCCCGTGTCATCATGCGCCGCCTCATGTGGAGCTTGAATGACGAGTCCGGGGGCATCGGCTGGGGTGCGCCGGAGGCCATGGGCGAGATCATGGCTTGTCATGGAGGCCTGGCAAAGGAATACGTTTCGGTCTTGCTCTCTTACATTCGGGAAGACGGAAACTTTTTGGAGTATGAACCCTTGCAGCGGGGGGCTGTGTGGGGCGTTGGAAGGCTAGCCCAGTCAAGATCCAATCTGGTGCAAGACGCTCTACCTCATCTTCTTTCTTATCTGGCGTCTTCAGACGCTCCTTTGAGGGGCCTCGCGGCCTGGGCGGTGGGCCTGCTTGGCGGTCAAGGAGCTCGGCCGCAGCTTGAAGCCCTCTTGCACGATGACGCAGAGTTGACATTGTACTTGAAACGCAGGCTGGTCCGCCGCTCCGTGGGCGACCTGGCCAAAGAGGCCTTGGACGGGTTCGCTGGCAAAGAAAGCAACGTTTCTTGACGAGACCCATTTCTGTATGATCGTTCAAATGAGTTATTTGGGACGACTTCGTCAAGAGAAAGTCCTCATCATCAAGGAGGTGTGCCATGAAACAGTTGGTTTTTTCCCTTGCGTCGCTTTTGATCGGCGGCATTGTCTTACCTCTTTCCTCGCTGGCAGCAGACATGGGAAAGTTGACCTATGATGATTTCAAGAAGCCCAGCAAATGCGGTATGTGCCACCAGGAGATTTACCAGGAATGGTACCAGAGCCTGATGTCCCAGTCTTTTACCCATCCGTGGGACGATAAAGAATATTTTAAACTGGCTTTGCCCCATGCCCTCACATTGGAAAAAGTCGCGGGGGTAAAAGCGGGTTGTGTCGCTTGCCACGGCCCGCTGGCCTTTTTAACAGGTGATATCCCGCCGAAACCACCGGAGGTCGGCACCCGGGTCAATGAGGGAGTTAGCTGCGAGGTCTGCCATAACATTACCGGTTCAAGGGAAACAGAGCCGTTCAATTTCAGCTTTGAGATCAACCATGGGAAGGTGAAAATGGGGACGCGCGCTGATGCAAAGAGTAACTTTCATGAAAGTCAGGTTTCCCCTTTTATCCAAAGCGCTAAATTATGCGCCACCTGCCATGACGAACAAAGCCCCTATGGTGCCTGGGTCAAAGAGACCTATCGGGAGTGGAAGGTGAGTCCCTACGGCGAGAAAGGGATCAGGTGCCAGGATTGTCACATGTATCGCGCCCCCGGGAAATCGGCAAGAAACAGTAAGCAACGGGACGATATAGCCCATCACGTCTTTCACGGGCCGCATTTTCGCAACAAGCTGACCGGCTCCGTTGATCTTGCGCTTTATACGAAAAAGCGTGAAGTGACCCCTGGCTCGCAGGTAAGAATCAGGGTCCAGCTCTTTAATGGAAAGGTGGGACACTACATCCCCTCAGGCTCCACCGAAGAAAGAATGCTTTGGCTGCAGGTCAAAGCCACCGATGACAAAGGTCATAGCTGTAATCTTGCAGTTGATAAAAAGGGTTTTACCGGTGAGGAATATACTATTGCCGACTCCAAGGCGATTGCCTACCAGGCCATGGGCGAGATCATGAAAGTTAGAGGGTACAGGGGCGTCAGCCGGGACGGTAACATTCCCGACGGCGTCAGGATCTTCCGCCGACCCTTTTTTGATCCTCAGGGCAGAATGACCATCTGCCAGTGGTATACGGCGAATAATACCAAGGTGGATTATCGAATCGGTCCTCAGGAGACCAAGCTCGAAAGCTATTCCTGGACCGTGCCAGAAAATCTTGCTGCTGGTTCCGTAACGATCACGGCCACATTGTACTACAGCCTGGTACCCAGCTCTGTGGGTGAGTTTATGGGGCTGCCCGCATATGCCTATGAACCGCGATTAGTCAACAGCAGTTCCATGGCTTTGCGGGTGACAAAGTAATTTTTCTGGCGGACTAACCCTTGCTACAGGCGCAGCGGAAACTCACGCGGCGGAGACTTGAAGCCTATGAACTGGAAAGCCTTTCCGCAAGGTCCTGGGGGGTAATGTCAATCTTGGAAAATATTTTTTCTTCCAGGCGTTCAGTCTCCAGTTGGACTTCTTTCAGGCGAGGCTTAAGACCGGGCAACTTTTTGGCGTACCTTTTTAGCACGTCTCGGAACCGCTCTCCGATGTCCACCACCTCTTCGTGTTTGACCCGCTTATCAGCATAGTTGACGAGCTCTGCCTCGGTAACGGCCTCTGGATCACCGGTGTGTGGCTCCAAACGGATATGTTGTCGTACGATGTCGGCCACCGCGGGATAGCCTAAAGCGGCAAGTAGTTCCCCTCCGGTTTGTGCGTGGTTTTCATTGGTCTTGATGCACATGGTCTTGGCAATGTCGTGGAGCAAGGCCCCTGCCTCGACCAGGGCAAGGTCAAGGTGCTCTCCACCGCTGTTCAACTTGCGGGCAATGAGCAAGGCCACGTCCGCCACCAGCTCGCTGTGCCGCACGATATGGGGCAACATCTCGTATCGCCGGATCAACTCAAAACATTGTTGCTTGGTGGGTGTCACGGGCGTCCTTTACGTAACTTCTCAAAAAGTTCGGGGAAGTCCGCCGACAGGTAATTGAATTTGACTCTTCTCCAATTTAGTCCAGTATAGAAACCCTTGCCCTTTGGGCAAGGTCAGAGTTCAGTGGCT
>CAZCXI010000058.1:0-19028 GCA_964502635.1 uncultured Desulfobacterales bacterium | reverse complement strand
GTGGGTACCCCAAAAACCTCATAATTGTCGCTTTTCGAGGTTCTGCAAAGGTCTCTCTTAGGCACTCTTGGGCGGGCTGGGCGTCTGTTATCACGGGTCGACTGCATCATGATATCTACAGAACCAATATGGCAAGATCCCTGCCTCAGCTAGCAACAAAAAGACATCCAAACACCTTTTGAATCTTGCCAATCCGGCAGCGTTGTGATTTACACTTGACAGACTCGTAAAAAGTATTTTGCGAACGATATTGAGCATTTTGGGAGAAAGGCACTTAAGATGTTTGGCGTTAAAAAATGCTAACTGTTTGAGGGCCTTAGCCCGAGTTGAGCGCAAAGCTTCACTGCGTGTTAGCATTTTAGCTGAACATCTTAAGAGCCCCCAAAATGTTCACGGAGTGAGTAAAATCGACTTTTTACGAAACCATCACACTTGAAACAGCAAAAAATACAAAAATCAACTGGTTGGCAAGATTGTCACTCCCCATTGACCGAGTCGATCCACCATATATTGTAGACTCTCCGTGTCCGCCGACTCTGGTATTTTTTACCGGGCCTTTCAGGGCCTCGAAGGCCAATTCGCCGGATCTTGTGATCCCTCTCTCCTTGACGCCGAAGCCCATTTCCCGCTACATTGGTAACGGGAGGAGAGGACAGCCTGACGCTTTACCTCGCTTTTCACGCTAGATGCCTATACCCGGGAACTTACTCACCACAGCAATGGCGGTGATGCCGCATAGGGACGTGGACAAGGCACTTGAGTTAGCTCTATCCGTGGATGTGCCGTTCTGGCCGCAGCTCCCGCTTTTCAGCTACTGCGAAGACATGTATGTCCAGGCCTCAGAGCACTTCCCCGGCATTCTGCTCGACCTAGAAAGGCGCACCCTGCGTTTTTCCATTGAGAAGTTTCTGGACGAATTTGAAGAGACCATGGTCCATTTCAATGAACCAGGATATTTTGACATCAGTGATACGTATTCGGTTGTTTACAGGCGTTTTCTGGCGTTAGATTTGTCCGACCGGCCAGCTATCCGCGGGCAACTCGAAGGACCCGTGAGCTTTGGGTTCAATGTAGTCGATCAAGATGATCGCCCCATTCTTTTTGACGACATGATTCGACCGTTTTTGCTGGAATTCATGGCCAAGAGGGCAAACGTTCAATTGAGCCGGCTTAAAGAACGCAATCCCAATGCCTTCATGTATTTGGATGAACCTGGGCTTCAGTTTGTGTTCAGCGCAATGTCGGGATATGGAGATCAAGCCGCGCGGGCTGACATGGAGACCTTTTTCTCCATGATAGAGAGACCTCGCGGGATACATTTATGTGGAAATCCAGATTGGGATTTTCTCCTTGGACTGGACATTGATATTCTATCTCTTGATGTCCATACGAACGGTGAGGTGTTTGTGGGTTACGCGAAATCGATTCGAAAGTTCTTGGAGCGGGGAGGAACTCTTGTCTGGGGTATAGTTCCCACAAACAGCGAGCCTTTTGAAAAGGACAATGTGGACTCGCTGCAGAGACGCCTGGACGAGACATGGAAAGCTTTGGGTAAGAGTGGTATCGATTTTGAGTTTCTTCTCTCCCGGAGTATGCTTTCTCCTGCAACGTGTTGCCTCGTGAACCCCGATGGTGGGAAGACCGTTGAGAAGGCATTCGAACTGGTCCAAAAGCTATCTTTGAAGCTTCGTGGAAAATACAGACTGTTGTGAAGGTTGAAGATAGACCTCAAGATTCATTGTAGTGAGTCCAAGAATCAGCATCTACTCGAAAGGAGGCAATGACCATGCTGCCAATTGGCCCTTTGATGATAGAACATCGACTTATCGAAAAGATGATCAAAGCCATGGAAAAGGAGCTACATCGCATGGAAACGGAAGGAACAGCCGACCCGGTATTCATCGAGACCGCGGTAGATTTCATCAGAACTTATGCGGATCGTTGCCACCACGGAAAAGAGGAGAATATTCTCTTTCGTGAGCTAGAGAAGAAGGCAATGTCTGAGGAATATAAAAAGACAATGAAGGAACTAGTTGACGAGCATCGCTGGGGGAGAAAGACCACAAGAGAACTGTTAGACGCGAAAGAGCAGTACCAACAGGGTAAGGTCGAAGCCCTCCCTACAATTGTGGATCGTATGGCAGCGTTAGTCTATTTCTATCCCAAGCACATCGAAAAGGAAGATAAACGTTTCTTCATTCCTGTCATGGACTACTTTACACAGCAAGAAAAGGACGCGATGCTAAAAGAAGAGTATGAATTTGACAGGCAGTTTGTACATCAGAAATATTAGGATGTCGTTAGCGAAGCAGAAAACCGTTACAAGTGAGAAGATTCGACGTGGACTGAGTGCTGACCCAGATGATTTGTTAGGCAATCCGGACGAGGTCGATGCAGAATGGAAAATCAGGGAGAACAGCAGATCGTCTTTTTCGACAGCAGCAAAAAGATAAAAACAAGCTTTACAGTGTTCATGCCCCGGAAGTTGAGTGCATTTGTAAGGGTGAAGTGCACAAGCGTTATGAGTTTGGATGCAAGGTCTCAGTGGTTACTACTTCTAAAGACAACAGGGTAGTTGGCATTGACAGCATTCACGGTAATCCTTATGACGGACACACACTGAAGCGCGCCATTGAACAGACCGAAAGAATAACGGGCTGGCATCCAGCCAACGCCTATTGTGACAAGGGCTACCGGGGAGCTACCCGTGATGTCGAGGACACGAAGGTACATCTGTCAAATAAGAAGAAACGAAGTCTACCACGATCAAAATGGCGATGGTTAAGGTGTCGGTCAGCCATAGAACCGGTGATAGGTCATCCAAAGTCGGACAATCGGATGGAGCGTAACCATCTTCTTGGATGTGACGGCGACCGAATCAATGCCATACTCGCCGCCTGCGGCTTCAATCTGAGAAAGCTGCTTAAGACCTTCTTTTCGTTTCTTTTCCCCTGGCTCTATCTCGGTTCAAAAAGCACTAGGCTCACATCTCTTCCCGAACGGCAGGCACTAATGCTCGCCTAATAGCGACTTTTTCAGGGACGACTATGTAGCAGCCCCAGCCAATCGGCGCGGAGTCACGTATACCTGGCATAGATCTCCGTTCCTGCCAGTCCCGGGATTCTTGTGATATTGGTTTCAAAATCTAATCTCGAGGCCATTTGAACCGCAAAAAGCGAGTGAATTCCCCGTCCCAATGCATCAGCGTTTTTCTTGGGCCTTTTAATTAGACCGGGTAGCATTTACCCTGCTACCGGAGCCCGGAAGGATGATTGAAGCTCCCTGTAGCAAGCTACAGGGAATCTTCGACCGTAAGGAACGCTGACCTTTATAGATACGCTCGCTAACCCCGCAGCAAGCTACGGGGAATGCGCTCGCTTTTTCGGTTCAAGATCAAAAAGGCCCTGCAAAAACAAAGCCTGCATCCTCTTCACGCTGAATCCTATCGATGAAAACATAACCTTGCCGTTGGCCCAATTCCAACTCGATTTTTTTGAGAAGGGTTGCCTGAAACCCAAAATGCGGCCTGTCCCACTCGATGTCGAGACCTAGAAACAGTGTCCGCTCACCGCTCGTGTCCAGATACGCCTTGAGCATCTCCATTCATGAGAACGGCAAGCGGCAGGTCATGGGTCCGTTCCAGTGAAGGGGCTCTGCAGAAGTACAACACATGTCATCCGTATAGCGGCGTTGTTGGACGCGTGGACAAAGAAAGGTCTTGTGCCTGTTTGAACGATGTTGACAAACTGAACGACGTTCAGTATATGGATGTTTAATGGGCATTAAAGAACGAAAAGAGCGGGATGCGTGCAAGATGCGGCAGCGTATACTCGATGCGGCCATGGATGTGTTTGTAAAGGAGGGCTATGAAGGCGTCTCCATGCGGCGCATAGCCAATAAGATAGAGTACAGCGCGGGCACTATCTACCGGTACTTCGAGAACAAAGACGATATCATGCTCCAACTCTGTTACCAGGGCTTCGAAAGGCTCCTTGCCCTTCAGTGCGAATTGGACAACATCGTCGACCCGGTAGAGCGCGTCAAAACAGGGGGCCGCCACTACATCACCTTTGCCTTGGAAAATCCTGAACTCTATGAACTGATGTTCGCAACCAGACAAATCATCAAACAGCCGGATGGGTCTGAAGAAACTGTGGCCCTGAAATCCTTTAGGAAATTTGTGGAACATGTTCGGCAGTGTTTGGATGCCGGATTTTTTTCAGGAGGGGACGCCGAGACCCTGGCCGTCGCCCTGTGGGCAGCCCTGCACGGCTTGGCCTCCCTTTTGATTAAAGAACAGCTTCGCTTTCTCCCTAAAGAGAGGTTGGGTCAGGTGGTCACAAAAGCCCTGGCCTTCAACCTGCGCGGAGGTGGAAAGGATCGTCTATGAAAGGTGCCATGACAGGAAGACTGATTGTTCTTCTGTCCATCTTGATTTTCCTCTTTTTCTCAACCCCTTTGTGGGCGGCTGATAGCAGTGGGAAGCCGCGGGGGCCAGGCGAGATCTTTGCGGCCAAGCCAGCCATGCGCGAGGTGACACTCACGGGTTACACCCGGGCGAGACATGTGCTGGATATTGTCAGTGAGGAGGACGGGCGCTGTATCAAGGTGAAGGCTGATGTGGGCAACACCATCGAAAAGGACGGAATTTTTTGTGTGCTGGACACGACTTTTGTTGATCTTGCCATCAAGAAAAACAGTGTGGATCAAAAACGTCTCATGAAGAACATCGCATACTACGGCAAGGAGGTTCGCCGTTACGAGCAGTTGCTGGCACGCGAGAGCGTCGCACAGTCTAAGCTGGATGCACTCCAAAACACGCTGGATCAGTCCGAATTCGAACTCCAGGCCCTTAAAACCGAAGAGGCAAGCCTTGAGGAACGCCGGGAGCGCCACGTCGTCCGAGTCCCCTCAGGGTGGACCATTACGGAGCGCAACGCAGAGCCGGGCGAATGGATCCCGGCAGGTACACACCTTGGCAAGGCAGGAGACTTTCGCAAGCTGCTTGTCCCCTTTTCCCTTTCACCCGAGGAATACAGAGCCCTCGGAGAACTCCATGGGTCCCCTGCCTTGCGTTTTCCGGGCGAGGGCGAGAAAGGGATCACCCTTGAAGCAGAAGTTGAACGGATCTCGCCGGCTTTTGATCCCCAGACCCGCAAGATGGGCGTGGATCTTTCAGTCCGTAAAGGACTCTCCCAAATGCGGGGAGGCTTGCGTGCAGTGCTTACCCTGGAGCTCCCCGACGGCTCCGGCGCGGTCCTGGTGCCGACTTCAGCCTTGTCAGAACGTTACGAGGAATTCTGGCTCACACGGGAAAATGGCGAGCAAGTCCGCGTGGTACTCCTCGACCACGGGTCAGACAGCACCTCCCGCGTTCGATCGGCCGAGGTCAGACCCGGCGATAGATTCAAAGTCCAGCCGGAGCCATGAGCCATGAAACCGTTCTTTCGCTACGTGCTCAAACAGAGCGTTCTGGTGAACCTCCTCTTCGTCCTTTCCATGGCCTTGGGGCTTTTCTCTCTCTTTGACCTCCCTGTAGAACGCTATCCCAACGTGCATATGGGAAAGGTCGTCATTGCTACCATCTTCCCCGGTGCCTCACCCGCTGAGGTTGAGGCCCTGGTCACTCACGAGATTGAAGAGGCCCTGGACGACCTTGAGTCCGTGGAATTCATCCAATCCACTTCCTATCGCGAACGATCGGTCGTCACGGTGAAATTCATCGACGATACCGACTATGAAAAGCTTTTCGATGAGTTGCGTCTTAAGGTCCTGAGTATCATGAACGAGCTTCCGGAGGAGGTGGACCCGCCTGTATTTTCTGAGATTGACGTGAACGAATGGCTTCCCGCCGTGGCCGTCAATTTGATTGGCAACAGATCGAACCGGTCCCTGTCCCTCATGGCCGAGGAGATGAAATTGCACCTTCGCCAGATCCCCGGTGTAAAAGAAGTGGAGCTCAATGGGGAGTACACCCGGGAGTTTCATGTCAACCTCAATCCCCATCTTCTGAACAAATACGGAGTGACCTTTGACGAGGTGGCCAGGGCCCTCATGGAGTCCAACGTCTCTGTCCCGGCCGGGGACTACACCAATGGAACAGGCGAGTTTGTCATCCTGGTAGACGAGCGGTACCGCTCCCGCAAGCAGGTCGCTGACACCATCATTCGCAGGGACCGTGACGGCTCCTTTGTCAAGGTCGGCGATGTCATGCATGACGCCCACATGGCCTACCGGGACCCCTACGTCATCACCTCGGTAAACGGCAAGGACTGCGTCACCTTAAAGGTTGTTAAGACCCGGAATGGAAATGTCTTGGACATCCTGCCAGCCGTGGAAAAGGTGGTGGAACAGTTCAAGCCGGTCCTTGACAAGGAACACGTGGAGGTGGCTCTCACCCAGGACCAGCGTGTCAACGTCAACGATTCTATATCAACGCTCGGCAGGAACCTGCTGGTCGGTATCTGCTTGGTCAGTGTACTTATCTTCTTCTTCATGGGTCTCAGAAATGCGGTGCTCACCGTTGTCGGCATCCCCTTTTCCTTCCTCGTGACCATGATCTTCATGTGGCTCACCAAGAACTCCCTCAACGAGATCACGCTGTTTTCCTTTGTCCTGGTGAGTGGTATCATCGTGGACGATGCCATTGTGGTGGTGGAAAACGTCTACCGCCACCTGCAGGAAGGCAGCTCGATGAAAGAGGCGGTGGTCAACGGCGCATCTGAGGTGGCCGCCCCGGTCATCGCAGCAACTTCGACGACGGTGGCTGCCTTTTTGCCTATGTTGATGATGTCTGGCTCCACAGGCGAATTCTTTGCCCAGATCCCCATCGCCATTTCCGCCGTCATCGCTGCATCCTTGTTCGAATGCCTCATCATCCTGCCGTCCCACTTTATGGACTGGCCCGGAGGCAAGTCTGCCGAAAGGCACGCCCAAGAGAACCATGACACCGGCAAGGAGCAGTGGGTTATGGCCCTTTTGCTGAAGGGAACGAACAAGCTGGTGGGATGGACCCTCCGTTACCGTTTCACCAGCCTTGGTGCGGTTTTGCTGGCCTTTCTAATTTCAGTGGCTGTCTTTGGTGTGTCTGTATTGGGCTGGTTGCCTTTGATAAAGATCAAATTCTTTCCGGAAGAATACACATATTACTACATTGAGGTGGAAGGTCCTGTGGCAACCTCCATCGAGACCACTAATGAAAGGCTCAAGGAAATTACCGAATTCATTCTGCCTGGCAGACCAGGCCAGCTCAAGTCCGCCACGGCCATGGCCGGGTTTTTCGTCAACGAGGACTACCAGGCGGTCTTCGCCAGTAATCATGGCAACATCATCGTTGAAATGCCGACCAAAGAAGAACAGGACTTTCCGGACAACCATGGAAACGATCCCGTTGTCCATCTGGAATACGTGCGGAAACAACTTTCCCGTTTCCAGACAGACGGATGGATAGTCCGGGTGCGGGCCGAAAAAGGCGGCCCGCCCACGGGTAAGGACGTGAACGTCCGTGTCGTTGGGCCAAATCCAGATGCCGTCCAGGCGCTTGCACGGGACATCTATGCCTTCTTGCGCGACAATCAGAAGGTTTCCCCTTTTCTCGTGGATTTGAACGACGACAAAGGACGGCCGAATCGGGTCTACCGATTTCACGTGGATAAGGAGCGGGCCGCTGAATACGGCCTCACGCCACTTGCCGTGGCCCGCCTTGCCGGCTCCGTGCTTGACGGACGTTTCGTAGGAAAGTTCCGTGCATTTGACGAGGACATGGATCTCAAGCTCAAGATAGACAAGAGCTATTTGACTTCCCCTGAATCAGCCCTTGCCATTCCCCTTGTGCAGCACCCGTCAGGCCCCCTTCGCCTTGGTGACCTGACCAGGAGTGAATCGTACATGGAAGGCAACAGGCTCGACCGGTTCCAGAACAACCGGGCCATGACGCTTACGGCCAATATTAAGCCAGGCGCGCCTACATCCACACCCGCCGTGATCAATACTATCCGAATGTACTATGCAAGAATCAAAGCCAAGTATCCTGGCGCAGAGATTAGCTTCTCAGGAGAATTCGAAGACACCAGGCGATCGTACACCTCGTTGACGTATGCCTTCTTGGTAGCCCTGCTAGTGATGTATTTGATCCTGGCCACCCAGTTCCGTTCCTACCTCCAACCGCTCATTATTCTTTCTGCCATCGTGTTTTCGCTCGTCGGCGTGATTTTCGGGAAAGTCATCACACAGGGTCTTTTCACTGTAAACAGCTTCATCGCCGTTGTGGGCGTTAGCGGTGTGGTCGTCAACGACTCGCTCGTCCTAGTGGACTTCATCAACAAGCGCTATCTGAGCGGTATGACACGCCGTGAGGCTATCCGTGAAGGTATCCGCGTTCGACTGCGGCCCATTCTCCTAACGACACTGACAACGACCCTCGGCCTCTTACCCATGGCACTTGGCATTCCCAGCTACTCCCTGGTCTGGGGGGCCATGGCCTCCACTTTTGTCACGGGTCTTTGCACAGCCACCTTTCTAACGCTTTTCATTGTCCCCATTGAATGGGACTTGCTCATGGGGCTCAAGCTTCATTTCGAAGGCTGGCGAAAAGGTGGGGATAGCGGTGAACGTCATGGCTAGACGGGACAGTGATCAAAGTGATTGGCCTTGATCACACTGATGCCCACCGACTTGCCTCTGTATTAAGGCCTCTGTCGACAAGAGATGGCCTTATAACAGCCTGTGCCCCCACTAATACGCTGATCATTCGAGACAGGACATCGCTTGTCAAACACTTGGTCAAGGTCATAAGAGGCCCTTCCTCCCACCCGTAGAACTGAGGGGACTCCACAGGTGTTGGCTTTGAAGAAAGTTTTTCATTTTCAGATTCGATCGCTAACCCCGCCGCAAGCAGCGGGGAATGCGCTAGCTTTCGCGGTTCGATGCAGTATATGAACATTGTCTCGCCGTGTGACGTCCTTGAAAGGCATGTTACATGGCGGAATAAATGTATCAGCGCAGGGGATTGTATGGCGAGGACGCCGCAAGACAAACGCGGCTTCGGGGCAATCCAGATTAGAGTGTCAGGCGAAAAGACTGATGGGAGGAGCTATAAGAATGACTAAGCGAATTTTGTTGTCGATTATTACAGTCTTCATAGCATGGTCTATTCTAGATTTCCTCATTCATGGTGTCGTGCTCCAGCCAACGTACGAAGCCACGGCTGCACTTTGGCGTCCAATGGCGGAAATGAAGATGGGTCTTATGCATCTGGTTACATTTGTATTTGCAACAGCTTTTGTGGTGATTTATGGATTCCTGGTTTCACCAAAGTCTCTGGTGACGGGGATAAAGTACGGCGCGTTGTTTGGTTTAGCGTCAGGCTTTTCCATGGGATTTGGCTCATATTCCTACATGCCTATCCCCGCGAATTTGGCCTGGATCTGGTTCATCGGCAGCCTGGTGGAAACGGTTGCAGCAGGGGCAATAGTGGGGGGAATCATCAGGTACCCCAATAATTAGTCTGGCGGTAAGAAAAACGCCCAATAAACAGAAGGGACCTGCCATCGCTCCGACCTCTTGAAAGCCTTCTTTTCTTGTAATATCCAAATGAAACATCAGTTGGGACTGTCAAAACCACGCGCTTTGATTCTGGAAAGCAAGTTGTCCTTAGACACCTGGTGTTTGGGGCGTGCCGATTGGTCAGATATCTTTTATAAAATCAGTTGATAAGAATCGTAAATGGCAAGGAATGTTTGATTTGGCAGTCATCGTAACGACCACAATATATAGTCCGAAAGAGAAACATCGTCGCGTCGTTTCTTCGCCCCACCTCTGAGTTCTTAACTCCAACTCCGTGCATTTCTACGGAAAAAATCCTGGCGCTAACATTTTGCAAGGGCATGTAGGATTTTAAGTGGCAGTGTGAACTCAAGAGTTTTCTGTGAAGGGTCGATAGATATACCAAGGACGGACAAGAAGCAAATGGAGAGCTCAGCACGACTAAATTCAACGGCTCTACACCCAGGGCTTTCAGCCAAGCAGTCTTCTGGAGGTGCTGTTGTCAACACAAGTTTGAAATACGGAGTTTATGATAAGAACAAGATTGCGGTTACCGTTGTAGACAAGAAATCGGGGGAGATCATACGTGAAATTCCGCCCGAGAATCTTCAGAAGTTATCTGAGCGGATGGATAAAACGATAGGCAAATTTTTCGACCAGGTGGCTTAAGAGGCCCTATGTGGCCACGTTGCTCCTCCTTTGAACAAGAGGAGTAAGACTAGACGGTATTCTCTTCCTCCAACATCTTCCCTGAAAAAGAAATTGCCCAACACCTCGTATGTGTCCGATTTGCTTCAAGACTGAAAACACCTGGCATATAGACAACTATTTGAGATTGCATATTTTTTCGGTTTCCAAAAACAATCCGCATTTTCCTGGATTTTAGCCACTTCCCTTGACACGATTTGCGATATCCGATAAAAACCGGAACATGAGTTGTTGATTTCCAAAATAAGGTGGTTGGCAAGCTAGATTTAAACGGCTTTCGGCCGGTGTGGCTTTCGATCTTGCGAGGTAATCGACACTTTCATCTGCTATAGCTCACCGCTAATGTGTTGAATACACAGTCAGTCTGCAAGGACTGCGATCCTTTCCCTAATTTGACAGTTCTTCCTGGAATCGTGTATGGTTTCCCCGCAAGTATCGCTGTTCTCTTCACAAGACTCATACCCTTTAACGGGAGCACATTATGACCGGTAAAGGCCCATGTATCGTATTAAGACGTGCACTGGGAGCTTGAGCATTCGGAGGATGTTGTAATGGCCACAAGACCGACCTGTGAAGAATTGGAACAAAGGGTCAACAAGTTGGAGATACGGTGTGCAAGATTGAAGTCGGCTGAAGAGGCGCTTCGGGTCGAGCGGGATTTTGCTGAGAGCTTGCTCAACACAGCCCAGGCCATCGTATTGGTGTTAGGTACGCGGGGCCGGATTATTCGGTTCAACCGTTATATGGAGGAAATTTCGGGATACTCGCTGGCTGAGGTTCGGGACAAGGACTGGTTCAGCACTTTTTTGCCTGAACGAGACCATGCTAGGCTGCGAGAGCTTTTTAAGAAAGCCGCGGGTGATATCCAGACGCGTGGCAACGTCAACCCCATTATCACGAAGGACGGGCAAGAGCGCCAGATTGAATGGTACGATAAGACTCTCAAGGATGCCGACGGTAAGGTCGTTGGCCTGCTCGCAATTGGGCAGGACATCACGGAGCGCAAGCGGGCGGAGGAAGCATTGCGGAAGAGCGAGGAGCGGTATCGATCTCTTGTGGAGAACATTGATCTTGGCGTCACGCTCATAGATTCGGCTCACAAGATTATCATGACGAATGGCGCACAGGGCAGAATGTTTGGGAAACCTGTCGCTGAGTTTGTCGGTAAGGAGTGTTTCCGCGAATTTGAGAAACGGGAGGCAATTTGTCCCCATTGTCCTGGAGTTCAGGCCATGTCAACTGGTCAGCCCGCAGAGGTCAAGACTCAAGGTATCAGAGATGACGGCACCAGTGTTGATGTGAGGATTCAAGCCTTTCCAACCCTTGGGCAGGATGGCACTGCCACGGGATTCATAGAGGTTGTGGAGGATATCACTGAAAAGAAAAAACTCGAAGCCCAACTCCGCCAAGCTCAGAAGATGGAGGCCATTGGCACACTTTCAGGCGGCATTGCCCATGACTTCAACAACATCCTTGGCATTATTATGGGTAACACGGAACTGGCCCTGGAAGACGTTCCACAATGGAATCCTGCATATAGTAGCCTGCAAGAATCTCAAAAGGCCTGCGTGCGTGCAAAGGATTTAGTCAAGCAGATTCTTACCTATGCCCGTCAGACAGAACACAAGAAAAAGCCCACAGAGATTGCTCCGATCGTTAAAGAGACCTTGAAGCTGCTTCGCTCCTCAATTCCCACGTCCATCGACATCCAAGAAGACATAGCAGCTGAAACCAGCATCGTTATGGCGGATGCGGTCCAGGTCCATCAGGTGCTGATGAACCTTTGCACCAATGCCGCCCAAGCTATGGAAGAAATGGGCAGCGTTTTACAGGTCGCTTTGACAGATGTGGAACTGGATGAGGATGCGATTGGGCAATTTCCGGATTTGAAGCCAGGGCCCTATGTCAGGCTTTCCGTCAGAGACACAGGCTGCGGGATTAAGCCTGAGATTATAGATCAAATCTTCGATCCCTATTTCACAACAAAGGGAGTGGGGGAAGGTACGGGGTTGGGTCTAGCCGTTGTTCAAGGCATTGTGGAAAGCCATGGAGGTGGCGTCTCAGCATACAGCGAGCCTGGAAAAGGGACCACATTTCACGTACTCTTTCCCAGAGTTGAGCATCCAGTTGAAGCGAAACCTGAAGCCATCAAAAGCGTTCCTACGGGAAACGAACGAATCCTCTTTGTGGATGATGAAGAGTCTCTGGCCCGATTGGGGAAACAGATGTTGGAACGGCTCGGTTATGAGGTGAAATCAAGGACCAGTCCACTTGAAACCTTGGAAGACTTCCGTGATCATCCGGACAAGTTTGACCTTGTTATCACGGACATGACCATGCCCGAGACGATGGGTGATACCTTGGCTAAACAACTGATGGAAATTCGACCTGATATCCCCGTCATCCTTTGCACAGGTTTTAGCAACCGAATCGATGAAGACAAAGCCAGTACCATGGGTATCAAAGGTTTCATCATGAAGCCACTTGCAAAGAGGAAACTCGCTAAAACCGTGCGACGGGTGCTGGATAACCGGTGATACTCGCAAACGCAACACGTTAGGGCTCGCAACAAAGCTCTGTGTCATGTATCTTTATCGTAAGGCAGACTCTCCAAAACACCACTTGCTGCTATGTTTCCATTCTGGCAAGAGTAAAGATATCATCCTTCCGGGACCTCTTACGTCAAAATCCCTGAAACACACGTTTCTGTCATAGATCTCCGTTCCTGCCAGTCCCGAGTTGTCTGATATGGTTTTAGAATCCAATCCCGAGGCCATTTGAACCGCAGAAGCGAGCGCATTCCCAGGAGCTTGCTGCGGGGTTAGCGAGCGTATCCAAGAAAGGTGAAGCCTCTCCCGCCCTAAAGGGTGGGCCTTTCCGGTAAGCAAGTCGGTCAGCGCTCCTTACGGTCGAAGATTCCCTGTCCCGATTTATCGGGACTGCAGGGAGCTTCAATCTTATGTGACCCCAACTTCGCCCTTCGCCATTCAGGGCTTGACCCGTCCGTCTCCGACGCGTAAGCCGCTCCTACTCTATCTGCGAGGCCCCAGCCCCTGGATGATGTACGTCGCACGCAAAGGCCGCCGAGAACACCGCTCATCGGAAAAAGGACTATTGATGGATGGACACCCGCTAATATGGAATCTTATGGGTTCTGCCCGAAGACCTCCACCGGCCTGGTCGTATTTCCGGTGGCGTTGGGGTAATCTATGGCCTTATAGGCCTTGGTGTTGTGCTGGATTAGATCCCGGGCGTCTGCCGGTCTAGGCAGTCAGGACTTTACATCTGGGTCTTTTCCATCTTGGCCGTGGCCCTCATGGTTTTGGCAAGTTCCTTGATCTCGCCCAGGTCCTTGACCATCATGGCCCAACCGTACCAGTAGGCATAATCCGGATTCACATGAAAAAATGCCTGGTAGGCCCGCATCCTGTGTTTCATGTACATCTGGAACAAGATCTGGTCGACGTGTGACGCCTGGTCCATGTTCCCACCTCCGGTCCTCATGAAGAAGAGGAAGTCCGGATAGGCAAAGGTGTAGCCCGCGGGCTTCTTGATGATACCGTCTTTGTAAAGGGCGGCAACAATCTCAATCGCTTCTGCCAGGAGGCGATCCGTTTTCTGCATGATGGAATCGCCCATGGCGAGCTGTTCGCGGGCATAGGATTCGGCATGGCACTGCGTGCATCGTTTGATCATCTTTTCTCGCTCTGTCTGCCAGGCCTCTTCGGTAAGACGAGCAAGATCCACGGCCTTGACTGCATCCAGGCGAGCGGTGGGTTCTCCTGTCTCAGGATTGAGCACCCCCAGGGCCTTGAGGATCGTTACCCGGTCAGCGGCCCACTGCTTGTCTTTAGGTAGCGGCAGTCGCACGCCCAGGAAGCCCCAGGCGGTCCTATTGGTATGGGTTCCGTTCGGCAGGTGGCAAAACTGGCACGTGGGCGCTTGAGCCTTTTCAGGGAGCTTGCCCTTTTCCTTCACAGCGTAGCGGGCGCCGTGCTTGGAACTGCTCCACATCTCCCACTGCGGGTGATCATAGCCCATGTGGCATTGCTGGCAGGCCTTTGGGTCGAGGGCCTCCTTCTTGGAGAAGCTGTGCCGGGTATGGCACTCATCGCAGGAGTTGTTCTGGTAGCGGTACCCTTTGTCGTGCTGCTCTTTTTTCTGGGCCTCGGACTTGATGCCCATGTTGTGGCAGCCCCCGCATCCCCTGCCCCCTTCCATCAGCTCGTCTGGCTCAACGTGGGTGACGGGAAGGGCGTTCAGGGATGTCCAGCCAAAATTATGCTTGCCCTTTGCAAACTGGTCAAACTGCTCCTCATGGCACTCGGCGCACACGTGCTCGTCCGGCAGTTGAGCCAGCTTGGCATCCTTGGCCCCTTGGTGCCTGTCGCCATGGCAGACCGAACAGGTCACGTCTTCCTTGCTGTGCCGGCTGGACTCCCAGTCAGCCACCTGTCCTGGAGAAACCGTCTTGTGACAGGTGATACAGGCTTCTTCAGCAGCAAGGACTGGGGCCGTGAAACAGATCATGGCGATTGAACACCCCAATAGGTTCATCCACCTTTTCTTCATAATGCACCTCCTGATGATAGGTCAGAGTCTCTGGACCGCTTTGTCCAGGGCCTTTTTCCCTTGGTCTAACACGCTTTTTCCGTTCGGGAAAAGCTGTTAGCAAAAAGCGCCCTGATGATCAAAACAATGCATTGGTTGGGAAACAGCTTGTATCTTCTTGCCCCGCCTTATCTCAGTGTTTTCCTCCGGTTGTATGCCGGCACGCCACCCGGGGGCGGTTGATAAGACGGTCGTAGCCTGG
Source organism: uncultured Desulfobacterales bacterium (assembly GCA_964502635.1). Taxonomy (GTDB): domain Bacteria; phylum Desulfobacterota; class Desulfobacteria; order Desulfobacterales. The sequence goes on along the minus strand of CAZCXI010000058.1, from coordinate 3,964 downwards.
ATAATTCTTCTTACAGTCGGGGATCGATGTGACCCGGTCCCCCGCACTCCGGGGTGTAGCAGGTGACGTTTACGAACTCACACGTTTCCCCACACGACGTGCAGACACGTGGCGGAGTGGCGGCCGTAATCAGAAATCCGCACTTGGAACATTTCCAGTATGTCAATCCGCATTGAGGGCAGATATCGCCGGAAAACTTACCGGAGGCCGTGTACCCACAGTTGGCACATACTTTTTCTTCTTGATTCTTTTCCATTTCTTCTCCTCCCTTGCAATCATAGGTTTATGCTTCTATCGGACCAAAAAAACATTGGCCAATGGGCTTGCCATGGTTTTGTTTGAACACTACGAGAGTGGTCTAAGAAAATAAATAAGGTGAAACCTGTATTTTAGGCAAAAAAAGACCGTATTTTGATATGATGTTCCCAGTAAGCGAAAATGCCTGGATCAAATGCCAGGCCTTCTTCCTGCGCTTTAGGCCGCCCATTTTTCCTTCTTCAAAACCTTACCCCCGGCACTGATGACCACCATCTCCATGGGCACCTCCTTTCCCGCCTCTTTCATGGCCTTCTTCAGGATCATGGGAAGCCCTGAACAGCAGGGCACCTCCATGATGGGCACGGTGACACCCTTTATGTCAGCCGTCTTGAATATCTCAACAAACTTCTCGAGATACGCCCGGACATCATCAAATTTCGGACACCCCACCATGACAACCTTGCCTTTGAGAAAATCCTGGTGAAAGTTGGGATAGACAACCGGGACGCAGTCTGCCGCGACCAGCAGATGAGCCCCCTTCAAAAAGGGGGCCTTAGCGGGCACCAAACCTATCTGCACCGGCCAGTTGGACAGCGCAGAAACAAGAGGTCTTTGCGCATGCAGCTCCATTGCCTCCGGGCTGGGTGCCGGTGGAGCCAAGGTTTGTACATGAGCGGATGGACAGCCACAGGGCAGAGCTGTCTCTTCAGGGGCCTCCTCATGGGCCTTTGAATTCAAGTATGCTTCCACAGCCTCCTCGTCAAATTTTTCTGCTTCGCGTTCCACCATGGAGAGGGCCCCGGTAGGGCATTCTCCCATGCACGCCCCCAGCCCGTCACAGTATTTCTCGGCAACAAGCCTTGCCTTTCCGTCAATGATCTGGATGGCCCCCTCTGCACACGCAGGCACGCACTGTCCGCAGCCGTCGCAGAGTTCATCGTCTATCTCAATGATCTTTCTAGTCAGCTTCATTTGTCTTCTCCCAACAAGGCCTTCCTGGCTAACCTTTTTCCGGTGTCAGTAAACATATGCTTCTCAATGATTCTGACCAGCTTTTCTCTCTTGCTCTTTTTGTCCTCTTGGCGTTCTTCGAGATTCACAATCAGGTCTGAATCGTAAAGGATCTTGAAGTTCAAGGTCTCTTCGTCTCGAGGGTGGTGGTGATGGCCGATAATGTCGCAGACCTCGTCTGTGAGTTCTTCCCGTGCCCCCAGTCTTGTCAAGATGTCCCTGGCGATCGGAGGGCCTTCCTTGTGCTGATACCTGGCCGCTGTGCTGTTGTATTTCCGCTCAGCTTCATGGATGCCGATATCATGGAGATAGGCAACACACAGGACTACGGCCGGATTCCCCTTTTCTTCCTTGACCATCTGTTCTGCGTATCTCGCGACGTTGGCAGCATGACCGATTCGCTTGAAATCATGTCCAAAATAGCGCTTCATCTCAAGGGCTACCCTGTCTTTCAAGAGATCATCTCTGTCAGCCAGGAGTTCTGGAGGCAGGTCTCCCAGACACTGCTCCGCATACTGGCAGTAAGACGCACAGCCAAAATCCATTTCAGGGTTCAGAAATCGATGACCGCACTTCTTGCAAAGCCGTGTCGTGTCATCCTTAAAGAATTCCACTTCGTTGCCGCACTCGGGGCACGTCACCTCAAAGATGGCCCCCGGTTTCCAGTAACGGGTATCTTGTCCTGGGCATTTCATTGGGTTCTCTCTTGATGGTTACGCCCGTGCCCATTGATTGGACAGCGTTTCATGGATATGGGCACTGGGCTGTGCTCGAAACAATCCGGCAGCCCGATCATGTTACAAAGCACGTTACCAGAGGTCATTCGCCATGGCCTTGACTTAAGTCAAAAGGCGCTGAACCGCAAAAGCGAGCGCATTCCCCGTAGCTTGCTGCGGGGTTAGCGAGCGTATCTAAAAAGGTCAGCGCTCCTTACGGTCGAAGATTCCCTGTAGCTTGCTACAGGGGGCTTCAATCCGTTCCATGATTTTTCTGTCGTCAGGATGACCTTGCATGGCATCTTCCCTTGAAACGCTCTTCTCCGCAAAACACCAATAGCCCGCCTGTCTGGCGGGCATGACGGCGTTCTTCACCCGGTGTGCGCATGATCACCGCATAAGGCTGTCCCTCCACCCGGATCAGGAGAGGCTCTTCCTCGAGCAATGCCTGTTCGTAGCGGTGAAAGGTGTCTCCTTCACACCGGAGCACATGATGGGATCGGGTACCATTCACAACAGGTTTGGTATCATGTGGTGGAAGGTTACGGAACATAACGGCGGCCTGCTCACCTGGTTTCCCCAGGGTCTTCGCGCCGTTCGAGCATGTCGGCCAGCGTAACGGCATTCAGCTCGTCACACATGGCCCCAGTTGCCTGTTTCCAGATGGGGCGGGTTAAACAATCCGTGAATCTATCACAACTGTCCGGATTTTCAATACAATCACAGAGATCGATGCCCCCTTCGAGAATATTCACGATTTCTCCAACGGTGATTTTCTCAGGGGATTTTGCGAGCATATGGCCCCCCTTTGGGCCACGAATACTCTTGATGTAATGGGCTTTCTTCAAGGGTATGATCAGTTGCTCCAGGTATTTAGCTGAAATACCCTGCCGTCTCGAAATATCGCCGATCCGGACCGGCCCCTTATCACGATGTTGTGCCATGTCCAGCATCATTCTAGTTCCATAACGGCTTCTGGTTGATAATTTCATCATGTAGTGGCAGTATCTATACAGAATCAATATACTATAGTGCCTGTCCCACGGGGTGTCAAGGAGTCCCCCGTGTTTGATGACGTGCCTCCCACAAACGCCTTTTATCATGGAAGGATGACTTGAGTCGGGGTATAATGCCTGCCACGGGGCGGATTGAAGATGGATGAGCACAGCCTAATGAGGAAGAAGGAGCACCTGACTCGTATTCTTAGAGATGCTGGCTCTGTGCTGGTCGCTTTTTCCGGGGGAGTAGACAGCTCACTCCTGTTGGCCGTGGCCCACGAAACCCTTGGGGAGAAAGCGATGGCAGTAACGGCCGTTTCGGAGATATATCCCGTCAGAGAAAGACAAGAGGCCGTAAAGTTTACCCGGCAACGAGGCGTTGAGCACATTATTTTGCGGTCTGAAGAGACCAGCCTTGCCGCCTTTGTGTCCAACGGACCGGACAGGTGCTACCATTGCAAAAGATACCTCTTTGACAGGCTTGTGAAAATAGCCCAGCAAAGAGGCATGAGACATGTTGTCCACGGGGCCAACGTGGATGATCTCAAAGATTATCGCCCGGGGCTTCGGGCGGCCGAAAAGATGGGCATCAAGGCCCCTTTGGTGAATGCTGGTTTGAACAAAAAGGACATCCGTCACCTTTCCAAACAGATGGAACTTTCCTCGTGGGATAAACCGACCATGGCCTGCCTGGCCTCGAGGATACCCTATGGGAGCCCTGTGACCCCTGAAAAGTTGAAGATGATCGATGAGGCCGAAGCGTTTCTTCTGGAAAGGGGCATCAGCCAATGCCGAGTGCGGCATCACGGCTCCGTGGCCAGGATAGAGGTCAAAAGCTCGGAGCTGAGAAGGATTGTGGCCGATGACCTCAGAAGAGATATTGTGCGCAAATTCAGAGACATCGGTTTTTCCTACATCGCCGTGGACCTTGAGGGTTATGTATCGGGGAGCATGAACCGAGTCCTGAAAATGGCGTAACCA
>CAZCXI010000057.1:0-19509 GCA_964502635.1 uncultured Desulfobacterales bacterium | reverse complement strand
ATGGGTACCCCAAAAAGCCCACAATGAACGTTCCAAAGAGTTATGCAAAGGTCTCGCGTTGGATGTGGAAATGGCGAACCGCTGCGTCCAGAGAAGATAGGGAAGAATATGGCAGATGGCCATCTATAAAGGCCGTGCAAGAGAGTGAAGGCAAAAAACTAGGAGGAAGCGCGTCCTACGATCATGTTGAGGTGCCTTGGCATGACCTCGAGACGAAACGGTGTGGTTGTCATGAAGTCTCCATCGGCATACAATGCCATAGGTCCTACGGATTGGATATAAACGGACCGGGCTTGAGAAACAGTCACTGCCTTGTTATTGACGTGGGTTCCCTTGTAAACCGATGGAAAGACAGAAAGGAGTTTCCACCTTGCCATAGGCCTTACGACACAGATATCCAGCAGGGCGTCATCGGCCACAGCCTCGGGTGTGATCAGCATGCCCCGGGCATACGATCGGACATTACCAAAGGCCACCAGCAGAATCTTTCCAAAATACCTTCTTCCATTAAATCTGAGTTCAACCATTTTCGGCCTGTATGAAACAAACTTCAATAAAGCGCCCAGGACATGCAACAAGAACGGATTCGATTTTTCTTTTCTTCTTCCGCTGGCAAAGGCGGCCACTTCGGCATCGAACCCGATGCAGCCTGTTCCTGCAAAGAACTTATTATCCTGGACTCTCACCAGATCGATTTTCCTGGTCTGCCTTTCCTTAATAATCGTAGAGGCGACATGGATATCTTTGCTTAGCCCCATGTTGACCGCAAAATCATTAGCGGTCCCCAGAGGCACAATCCCCAACGCGGTCTCGGTGCCGGCTATCCCGTTGACGAGCTCGTTGACCGTCCCATCCCCCCCACAGGCGATAACGGTTTGGCACCCCATGGCGGCAAGCTCGCTGGACATACCCGTGATCTGGCCCGGATATTGGCTCACTATGACATCGCAGGCCACCCCTGCACGACGGAGCGTGCGTTCGATCGCAGGATACACCTTCCCGCATTTGCCACCACCCGCGATGGGATTGACAAAGAGCTTTGCCCGGGATTCTTTTCTCAACTCACAATCTTCTTGATCTTATCAGCCTTGTCTTTTATTTGCTTCGCTTGCCTGATCCCGGGAACCTGTCCAAGAACTTTATCGGTCACCTTCTTTTGAAGGGACTCGGCCACCTTGCCCTCAAGAGACTGGCCTTCCGCTTCCGAGTCTTCATCGGCCCCGTTGTCCTTCGGCGGTTTTTTGTCCCCACTCATATCCTTCTTGATCTTCGTTATCTCTCTGACCGTTTGGCCAAGGCCGGCGCCGATGCTGGGAAGCCGTTTGGCTCCGAAAATGAACAGGATAATCAGTGCAATGATCAGGATTTCTGGTACGCCCAGTCCAAACATGGTTGTCCTCCTATGCCCAAAGCGTTGGTGAACTCAAATCGAGCATGCGCAGGTCTGTCCCCATCCACAAAACACCTGCAACAGGCTGACGGCTAAACAAGTGTAACCTGGCGGTATGCGTGAGGTCAATATCAGGTCACTTCAAGTCCCTTTGAATCAACACCGGCCTGTAGCAGCCTGGCGTCCTCCCTCTGGGACAATATGTCCGTCCATGTCGACCTCAGCTTTTCAATATCCTCCACTTCACCCAAGGCCCAAAGGCACCCGCCCCCGCCAGCACCCGTAAACCTTGCACCGCAGCCATGGGCCAGTGCACCCTCCAGGAGTGCGTCCCCCAAGTCGTCAAAGACCTCAGGGGTTATTGTCCTTCTGATCTCAACCTCCTTGTTCATGGCATGCACGGCAGAAGCCCAGTCCTTCACGCGCACGGCTTTAACAAATGCCTTTGTGGTATTCACCATCTCGATCCAAGGCGACCTTACTTGTCCGGAGACAAACTGTTGGACCCATTTACCGTTGGTGTCACGCGATTGGTGAGCCACCCCACAATAGGCGACCAGGAGACGTTTGGCGAGTGCGCCGTGGTCTTTTTTTGTTAACACATCAAGCTTCTTGAAAGGAGGCTCAGTAGGTTCGGACGGCCAATACCAGGCATGGACGCCGCCATAGGCTGCGGCAAGCTGGTCCTGAAGCCCGCAAGGCACGCTTGCAACAGCCTCCTCAATCGCGTGGGCCAACAGCACGGTTTTCTCTTGGCTCACGCGGCCGTGCAAGGCCATCGAGACACAGGCTATGAGGGCCACAGCGGCCGCGGAAGAACCTCCCAGCCCACTTCTCGGGGGCGACTCCGACACAATATCGATATGGACCCCTTCCACCTGGAAATACGCTGCCACTGCGAACATCAACCCTAAAGGAGAATTGAACGGGGCACTTTCCGAAGGATGCTCTTGTGTTTGAAAACCCCTGGAAGAAACCCTCACCATGCCGGATTCGTAAGGAAGGAGCTGAACCCGCGTCTTCATGTCTAAAGCCACATTGAATGTGCAAGGGGAAAGGTAGCGAAGGGGATAGTAGAAAGTCTTTATGTCAAGGGTGCCGCCGCAATCAATCCTGCACGGCGCAGAGGCCTGCGTGGAATGCGCTTCAAGGAGCTTCTTTAGATTTTTCATAGCCAAAAAGCTTCTTGCCAGGAAAACACCGGCGCCTGATCGCCCGAATGGGAACAAGATGAGGCCTGAACAAGTGATATTAACTTAGTCCCCATCCGTGAATGCGAGCCACCCGAACCAACATAGCTCGCTTGAGCACTACCAGGTGTTCATTCAGAAATGGTAGATTTTGGTCCGAGGCAAGGCCGCACAAGGGTTTTCGCCGCAGGCGTAGCAGCGCTACGTTGAGGACGGAAACCCGCGGAGAACGCTGCATCGGGCCCAAAGATGCCATTTATGGATGGACACTAACTTAGCAGTCCGCCACATGCCTGTCAATGTCAGGCGCCCGCTGGCCGAAGGGAAGCGAGATCCGGCGCCGGCGGATCAGAGATGGTCTACCCCATACAACAGCTTGTAATCTATCAGCAGGGGAAAAGGGACCTTAATATTCGGCGCCCGGCAGTACCGTTCACACAGCTGGGTAATGTTCACCCCCATCTCTTTCATCCGTCTTACGTCGGCCTTCCACCAACCGTTCTCAAAGGTGAGAAAAACCTGGTACTGGCTCCGGTCCATCTGAAACAACTCTGCATACTGCTCATGGGCCTCGTCAATCGTGTATGGCCCAAAGCCGTTGGCGTAAAAAGTACGCTTGGCACACCCCGCCGTGACAATCATGTTTCCTATGGCTGCCCCAAGAACAATCACGAACACCGTTTTTCTCATCCTCTCCTCCCTGAGCCGTTTCTACGAACGTAGCACCCCGCCGGCGATGACAGAAAACCCTAACGTTGCAAAAGTCGAGGGTGCTGCAGGTCCAAGGCGTTCAAGGGTGAGGCTGTAGTAAACTACGCCGAACCCTTGGCAACGCAGGAGATGCGGTATCATCGGCTTTCCCAAAGGGTAAACAACATGGCTGTTTTTCCAGTTTTCTGGATATCACTCACAATGCATTCCACAAAAGCGCCCAACAAGATCGCAGATAGAGGCTATTGTTGCTTTTTGGGACGTTTGACCATGTTGTTTATGCAACTATAGGGAAAACTGCATTTTGCAGTGTCCATGCCAGACAGGATATATTCGACGTTTCATATATAATTTTAACTGATTAGACAAAACGGCGGCAGGGATCAGGCACCAAATATGGGGTATCCCCGGTTATTGATTGGGAAAAGAAATGCCAATTGTAGGTAATCAGAGTCATGGGACAGATCTGTTATGCCCCGTACAAATGCGTTACCCAAGCCACAGACTCTGTTTCTAGGTCTCGCTCAAAAGGATCTTACGCCAGAAACAGGGCATTGGCCGGGCGTTGAAACTGTTGGCCTTTTCAAGGCGTTTGTATTATACGCTAATGGAGGCAAAGCTCAATGGGGAGGGGCCGGGGACCAGCATTCAGTGGCCGGTCGATGAACAGCCATGATTCGTGTGGTGGTTTGGGTACAGGTCTTGTTTGTCTTGTGTTGTGTTGGCTATTCTACCTATTCGCTTTTCAAAGGTAATTTCGAGCAAGCTTTCTTACCTTATCCCGTACTGATCCTTTATTATCTTCTGCTTTCCCATAGAAAGATAAAGAAGACGCCCTCATCAGAGGGCGAAGAACCCACCGCTCGGTACTGACCTGTCTCAGGTACGGCAGGTTGTGGGTTGAACCGGCAATGGGCAAACAGACACAGATGATCCGAAAAGCCACCGTTCATGACGTGAAAGCGATACAGCGACTTCTAAACAAACATGCGGAGCGTGGAGAACTGCTTCCACGGTCCTTGAGCGACCTTTTTGACCACCTGAGAGACTTCAGCATCTATGAGGAAAAAAGCGCGAGCCCCATTGTCGGTGTTTGCGCCCTTCACGTCTGCTGGGAAGACCTGGCGGAAATCCGTTCGCTGGCCGTAGATGAGCCATACCGGGGGCAGGGGATAGGCCATGCACTCATAGCTGAGGCCCTGGCTGAAGCGCCTGGACTCGGGATCAGGCAGGTGTTTACCCTGACCTATCAAACGGATTTTTTTGCCGCACATGGCTTTGACGTGGTGGACAAGGCCTCATTGCCACAGAAGATTTGGGCAGACTGCATGAAGTGTGTCAAGTTTCCCGAGTGCGACGAGATAGCCATGTTGAGGCTTCTCGCTGAGGACAAACCAAAATGACCGATACAGCCTCGATGATGGATGCCCTCATGGAAAGACTCTCTCATGAGGCCCTGGACGCCTATGAAGTCTTCTCCAGCGCTTCCAAAGGGCTAACCATTGAGATCAAAGATGGCGCCATCGACGTGTTCGTGGCGGCTGAGAATACCGGGCTGAGCTTGAGGGTCTTGAAAGGCCAAAGGTTGGGATTTGCCTTCTGTACCGACCTGTCACCAGATGCAGTGGCTGACCTGGTGGATGAGGTGGTTCAGGCGGTTCACTCGGCAGATCCGGACCCTTTTGTCGGTTTCCCCGCACCGCCGAGGGAGGCCCCGCCTCAACTCGAGCAGTTCGATCACGAGCTTAAAAGGCGCCCCCTTGGGGAAAAGATTGAGCAGGCGAAACGCCTTGAAGCAGCGGCAAGATCAGCAGACCCCCGCATAAAGAAGGTTCGAAAAGCAGCCTATGGCGAGACCACCGGCACCGTGACCATCTGCAATCATACGGGTCTTAGGCTTGCCTACCAGAAGACCCTTGTCTCCGGGAACATTCTTGTCGTAGCCGAACAAGGACAAGATGCTGAAATCGGATGGGATTTCGGTTTTTCCCCCTTCTTCGAGCAGCTCGATATGGATTTGATCGGTGCTGCCGCGGCCAGGAGGGCTGTCGATATGCTCGGTGCCCGCCCCCTCAGGAGCATGCAAGTGCCTGCCATCTTGCCCACTTGGGTAGCCTCGGACATCCTGCAGGTTCTGTCGGCATCCTTCATGGCTGACAACGTGCAAAAAGGCAAATCCATGCTGGTCGGGCGCACGGGAGAGACCCTGTTGTCACCCCATGTGACTATTGTGGATGACGGACTCTATCGCCACGGCATGGCTTCCAGCCCTTTCGATGATGAAGGGTCTCTGCACGATCGGAGCGTGTTGGTTGCCCGCGGTGTGGTGCAAGGCTTTCTGCATGACCAGTATACGGCCAACAAGGAGGACCGCCGTTCCACCGGAAATGCAGGACGACAAGGAATAAGAATGCCCCCAGCCGTGCAGACCACGAATTTTTACGTCGAAGAAGGTCCAACCGAGGCGGACAGGCTTCTATCGTCTGTAGAGGCAGGCCTGATGGTCACAGATATGATGGGACTTCACACAGCCAACCCTATTTCCGGGGATTTCTCTGTGGGAGTCACCGGTTTATGGATCGAAAAGGGCGAAACGGCATTTCCAGTAAGGGGGATTGCCATGTCCGGCAACCTCATCGAACTGTTCAAGAGTGTTGACGCGGTCGGCAATGACCTTAAGTTCTATGGGCCCTTCGGGTCTCCGACCCTCAGGGTTTCACAGCTTAACATAGCTGGGTGCGGCGACTGAGTTGAGCAGTACGAGCTTCCTCTGCCCTTTTGCAGGTGAAACATGGTTAATGATATGGAACCATTTTGCCGATATACCCATAGATAGACCATCACGTGGAAGGCATCGTATTGGCATGATAGTTGCATTTTATCCCTTAAGGTTTTTGTGCCACAAACGCCTTGACAGGTCCAATTAACTGATGGTAAACACGCTAAAATTTGCCGGACGGTTTTCATGGTCCTGATGAATTTCGGATAGAGGTCAACGCTTTGCCAAGCAAAAAGGTCACCTTTCTTATCATTCCGCAGAATACTTCGAAGGTCAAACAGCTCAAGTGTTCAAGGGCCCTGATCGGGCTGATAACCTGTGTCATGCTCTTTGGCCTCGCGGGTATCTCATTCATACTACACGACTATTTAACATTGAAACGTACGTTGCCCTCAAGGCGCGCCCTGGCCCGAGACGTGGCAAACCAGCGAGATCAGATTGAAGCCTATGCCGAAAAAATTAAGGACCTGAGCATAGAAATGACCGCCTTGCACGCCTTCGAAAAAAAGATAAGGGTCATTGCAAATATAGAAGCACCGGCGGGCCAGGAGGCTGTCTTTGGCGTAGGCGGGGCCACGGAAGACGATCTGGAAGACACCCCTCCAGTGACCGAAAACCACAGTGGCCTTATCCGGGCAATACATGCCCGGTTGGACCAGCTCTCTGAGGCCTCGGTCATCCAGGACCATTCCTTTGACAAGCTTTACAGTTACCTTAAGGATCAAAGATCACTACTCGCTTCAACCCCTGCCATACGACCAACAACAGGATGGGTCTCTTCCGGTTTCGGATATCGCAAATCGCCTTTCACCGGCCTGAAGGAGTTTCACCGGGGCCTTGATATCGCCACACGGGAGGGGACACCGATTATTGCCACAGCCGATGGCATTGTCACATTCGCGGCCAGGAAAGGCGGCCTTGGAAACCTTGTCGTGATCAACCATGGACATGGCATGGTGACTCGGTACGGCCACTTAGAAAAGTGGTTGGTCCAACGGGGGAGCCACGTGAAGCGCGGTGACAAAATCGCTTTGGTAGGAAATACGGGCCGAAGCACAGCACCTCACCTCCATTATGAAGTCCAGTTAAACGGTATCCCTGTTAATCCTGCAACGTACATCCTCAACTGATCTGTCCGAGACGACCCGACCTTCGAAATTCCGTTGTTAGCCCCCGGCTTGTCTGTTATACTTTCAAAAAACTTATGTTGTCTGTTTTGCCAGACTTTTTTTCGCCTTAGCAAACGAGAGGTTGAAATACTTCAAGCAATGATTGGGACTGTACTAAAGAAAGTTTTCGGCAGCAAAAACGAGCGAGAGCTTAGCAAACTGCGGCCCATCGTTGATGAGATCAACGCCCTGGAGCCGCAAGTCCAAGCCCTCACCGACGATCAGCTGAGAGCCAAGACCCGGGGCTTCCGGGAGCGGCTCGACCAGGGTGCCGCTTTAGACGAGGTTCTGCCGGAGGCCTTTGCCGTGGTCCGAGAGGCGTCTATTCGAACCCTTTCAATGAGGCATTTTGACGTGCAGCTCATCGGCGGTATTGTCCTTCATCAAGGCAAGATTGCTGAAATGAAAACCGGTGAAGGAAAGACGCTGGCGGCCACGCTTCCGGCCTATCTGAATGCACTGACCGGCCAGGGGGTGCATGTGGTGACCGTCAACGATTACCTGGCTCGCCGGGACACCGAATGGATGGGAGTTATCTACCGCTTCTTGGGCCTGACTGTGGGAACCATCGTCCATGGACTGGATGACCTTCAGCGTCAAGATGCCTACAATGCTGACATCACCTATGGCACCAACAACGAATTCGGGTTTGATTATCTCCGGGACAACATGAAGTTCTCACCTGAATCGATGGTGCAGAGGGCCCCACATTATGCCATCGTGGACGAAGTGGATAGTATCCTCATTGACGAGGCCCGAACGCCTTTGATCATTTCCGGCCCGGTGGAGCAGGCCACGGATCAGCTCTATGATGAGACGAAGCCCAAGGTCATTAAGCTGAAGAAACACCAGGATCGTTTGATACATACCATCTTCGAAGAGGCCTTGGAAAACCTTGAGCGGGAAGGCGAGGGGGAAGCCGCCCTGCAGCTCCTACTGAAGATAAAACGTGGCGATCCCAAAAACCCGAGATTCCTGGATCTCATCGCTCAACGGCCTGGGCTGAAGAAGAAACTGGAAAAGCTCGAGGGCCAGCTTTCAACGCAGAAACTCTTGCCGGAAATCGATGAGGACTTGTTTTGCGTCATCGAGGAGAATCAAAATATCGTCGAGCTGACCGAAAAAGGGCTGAAACTTATTTATGGGGGACACTCGGATGACTATATTGTGCCCGACCTGGACGAAGAGTTGCGAAAGATCGACGAAGACCCTGAACTCACCAGCATGGAAAAAAGGACAGGGCGGCAGAAGGCGGAGGCCTTCTATCGAGAGGCCTCGGACCGATTCCATGTGACGCGTCAGTTGATCAAGGCTTACTGGTTGTTCAATAAGGATGTTCAATATGTGGTGAAGGACGGCCAGGTCATCATCGTGGACGAGTTCACGGGGCGTATGATGCCGGGCCGGCGCTGGAGTGATGGGTTGCACCAGGCCGTTGAGGCCAAGGAAGGTGTGAAGGTGGCCGAGGAAAATCAGACCCTGGCCACAGTCACCTTCCAGAATTACTTCAGAATGTACGAAAAACTGGCCGGCATGACCGGTACTGCTGACACGGAGGCCGGTGAATTCAAGGAGATTTATGACTTGGATGTCATGGTCATACCGACCAATGAGCCGATGATCAGGCATGATTACACGGATGTGATCTACAAGACCGAGGCCGAAAAATTCCGGGCAGCCGCAGAGGAAATCAAGGCCCTTCACAAGAAGGGACAACCGGTCCTCGTAGGTACGATCTCCATTGATAAGTCGGAAAAGCTGAGCCGCATGCTTGACAAGGCCAAGATCAAGCATGAGGTCCTCAACGCGAAGAATCACGAAAGAGAGGCCGAAATCGTGGCCAATGCCGGACAAAAGGGACACCTCACCATCTCTACCAACATGGCCGGCAGGGGAACTGATATTGTCTTGGGCGAAGGAGTCAAGGAACTCGGGGGACTTCATATCATTGGAACCGAGCGGCACGAGAGCCGCCGTGTCGACAACCAATTGCGGGGCCGGTCCGGGCGGCAGGGCGATGAAGGCTCCTCTCGATTTTACTTGTCCCTGGAAGACGACTTGCTTCGTATATTCGGAGGCGGGCGTATGTCTTCGATCATGGAGCGCCTTGGCATGGAAGAAGGCGAACCCATTGAACACAGGATGATCAGCAAGGCCATAGAAAACGCCCAGCGCAAGGTCGAAGCCCACAACTTTGATATACGCAAACACCTCCTGGAATATGACGATGTCATGAACAAGCAGCGAGAGGTCATCTACAAGCATCGGCGAGAGGCCTTGAGCGGGGAAAGCCTTAGACCCACCATCGAGGAAATGATACGGGAGTTGTCTGGAAATATTGCGCAAACCTTTGCTGACGAAGAGGCCTTGCCGGAAGAATGGAACTTGAAAGGGCTGAGAGAAGCCGTCTACAGTCAATTTGGCTTCAGACTCAAGACGAACCGCAACACCATGGATGGACTCACGCGGGAAGGACTTGCCGAGTTGATCGTTGCATCGGCCATGAAGGCCTATGAAGACAAGGAAATGAATTTTGGTGCGGATGAGTTCAGAGGCCTGGAACGTATGGTGGTGTTACAGGTGGTGGACAATCTCTGGAAGGAACACCTCCTCGCCATGGACCATTTGAAGGAAGGCATCGGCCTTCGTGGGTATGGGCAACAGGACCCTCTGGTGGTTTACAAGCGGGAGGGTTTCGACATGTTTTCGGAAATGATCGAACGGATCAAGGAAGAGACGGTCAGGTTTCTGTTTCGTATCCAGATTGCTCGCCCCGAGGAGATGGCCGCCAGGGAAAAGGCCAGACAGGAAAAAGTCACCTATTCCCACGGGGGAGAAGAAGCGAAGACGCCGGTTCGCCGAGCCAAGAAGAAGGTGGGCCGCAATGCACCTTGCCCGTGTGGGAGTGGGAAAAAGTATAAAAAGTGTTGTGGGAAATAATCAGTGAAACTCTCCGACCAAAGGTGGGGCTTGCGGGAAGCAGGCCGGTCATGGTCCTTTTCGCGTCATTGATGGATGATGCGAAGGAAGGCAGATTTCGTCTGTGATGAAAATCGAAGTGCCGGGATTTGTTGCCGGGGGTATCGCCGCCGGGCTGAAAAAGAACCAGAAAAAAGACCTGGGGATTATTTTTTCTGAAACGCCTGCCTGTGCAGCAGCCGTATTTACCACCAATCAGGTTCAGGCAGCACCGGTGTTGCTGGACAAGGAACGGATCCAATCCGGTCGGGCCCAGGCTATTGTGGCCAATAGCGGCAATGCCAATGCCTGCATGGGTCCCCGCGGCCTCCATGACGCCAAGACGATGGCCCGTGCCGCGGCCAAAGCCTTTGGAATACGAGAAGAGCTGGTCCTCGTGGCCTCCACGGGGGTCATTGGTCAACCCCTGGACATGGCCGCCATCGAAGCCGCCGTGCCAAGGCTTTCCGGGAAACTTCACCCCTCCGGGCTCCTGGAGGTGGCTGAGGCTATCATGACCACGGATACCTTTCCGAAGGCCGTCTCAAGACAAACCCTTGTCGGCCAAAGGCGATTCACGGTGGCCGCGGTGGCAAAGGGCGCGGGCATGATTCGACCGGACATGGCCACCATGCTCTGTTTTGTTTGCACGGATATGGGGGCAACGCCGGAGGTCTTGAGTCAGGCCCTGAGGAATGCCGTGGCCGGGTCCTTTAATGCCATCACTGTGGATGGGGACACCAGCACCAATGACACGGTCCTTGTACTTGCTAACGGCGCGTCCAAACTCCACCTGGAAGAAGCCCCTTGCGCCGAAGCCTTCCAGGGGGTCTTAAATAAGGTCCTTTCCACCCTGGCCCTTCAGATCGTTCAAGACGGAGAGGGGGCTACGAAACTGGTGAGCCTCAAGGTCAAAGGGGCACCCGGTGAAGGTAACGCCAGGCGAGTGGCTTATACGGTGGGCAACTCCTGCCTGGTGAAGACAGCCTTGTTTGGAGAGGACGCCAACTGGGGTCGGATCATGGCGGCCATCGGCTGCGCCGGCGTGCCCATTGACCCACAAAGGGTGGATATATTTTTTGACACTGTTCCCATCGTCAAGAATGGTCAGGGTTGCGGCCGGGAGGCTGAAGCAGCGGCCACGAAGATCTTGAAGACCGACCGCTTCACGATTACGATCGACCTGAAGCTCGGCAGGGATAAAGCCACTGTGCACACCTGCGATCTGTCCACAGACTATGTGAAGATAAACGCTGATTACCGGTCATAAGGCGTGCTCTGGCAGAGAAAAAGAAGAGAGGTTCGGCTCTAAGCCAGTATCAAATCGCAGTAGTAGAAACGATTGTCTCTTAGAACAACCTCTCCTGTTGTGAGAGATATCTTGTCCCGGAAAATCGGCCCCTCATAGACAAATGAATGATGCTCTCCATTCTCACCGCAAGGATCAACCGCAGCAGGAAGCTCGGACAAAAACTGATTATCAAAGACCCTGCCGACAAACTTCTTGTCCAGAGCCTTTGAGTCCACGCAGGTAATCATCGCCTTGAAGCCCAAATCTATGAACCGGTGGGCAATCTCGCGGGTATCTCTGTTCCATAGAGGAAAGAGCGCCTTCATGCCTATCTTTGCCAGATTGTCTTCTCGATAGGCTCTCAGGTCTTCCAAAAAGATGTCTCCAAAAACAACGGCGGACACACCGGCCGCCAGGTATCGTGTAAGGACTTGCTGCATCTTGGATTCATATGCTTCATTGGAAGTGTCCTTTGATATGAGCACTTTCTCAAGAGGAACACCCAGAGAGTCCGCCTGGCGCTCCAGCAGAATCCGCCTCACGCCATGCATACTGATCCTGTCATAATCTTGCGTCACCGTGGTCAGCAGGGCTGATATTTCATATTTGCCACTCTCAATGATCTCGCTCAGGGCCATGGCGCTGTCCTTTCCACCACTCCATGAAAAGAGTATCTTTTGTCGCATTGTCGACTCCTGCTTTCTAGGTCATCTATAGGGGTCAGGTCTCAACATTCAACATCTAATGTTGAATGTTGAGACCTGTGGTCTTGACCCCTATGGTCTTCTTGACATTTAATGCGCACGGTTATACCTTACACGAGATGATCAGATCCTTCAATTGCGAGGAAACGCAAAGGATATTCCGACGCCAATTCTTTCAGAGACTCCCACGAAAAATACAGAGTATTGCCTTACGAAAACTCCGGATGGTCAATCGATCGCTTACGCTGAACGATCTACTTGTTCCCCATGGCAATCGACTTGAAAAGCTTCATAGAGAGAGGGAAGGCAAACACAGTATTCGAGTTAACGCGCCGAATAGGGCCATCGATTTTGCAAGAGCAAGGGCTACAAAAAGATATACCTACGGACTTTCTTCCTTCGCCGGAAGAACTTGCTTTGAAAGATCAAACAGTCAAGGTCGCCATCGCTTTCCGCAAAACCAGAGCAGCTTTTTTCAAACTATCGCACGGGGCGAAATTCCAGGCTGCAACGTGGAAGGAACTCGCAGCCCTAGACCGCTTGGATGACGCAGGCGATACGCCGCCACTCGCCATTGATCTGCCAGGATGCTGACGGCTCTGAAGGAGGGGATAGTGACAGATAAGAACAGAGAGCCAATCGACCTGTTGAAGCGGCGGGTTGACAAGCTGCTGAAGCAAGAAAGCCGCAAGGAAGAGGCGGAAGGGGCCAGAAAACAACTCGAATGGTCGCAGGCGAAGTTTGCTGCCGAGATCGAGTCGATCAAGTTGAACGAGGGGGTGCTCAAAGGGGTCAAGACCTTTATGTGCACCATAGCAACCCGCGTGAAGCAGGCGAGTTCAATCCACGACGTTCAACGCCCATGCCTTGGGCTTGCACTACTGCTTTTGAGGGACTACGACCGGGCGGCCTTCGACAAGCTGCTCAAAATGATGAAGGCTGAGATGGAGAAAGAATAGCCTCTCGCGAGCAACTTCGTCTGTCCCCTTCACATTCTTACCACCAAATTCCCAGCGCCGGAGTAGTATCTCTGATGCATCAATCCAAGACCGTCGACATGGAGGGGATAGGAATGGTTCTGTTTGAGCCGAGTAGACGAGCAAAGCGATTGAACGTTTCGTTAAGACCATTTGGGGTCGTGCGGGTTGCTGTCCCTCACAGGACATCTTTCAAGAGAGCAAGAGAATTTGTTATCTCAAAAATTGGATGGATACAAAAGCATCTCGACAAGATGAAACACTTGGAAGATGCTCATCAGACTCTCTCAAAGAGGCTGGCCGCTATTGAGAAGGCTGAAGCAAAAAAGAAGATGGTCGTGAGAGTGGATCAACTGGCAAAACGCCATGGGTTTGCATACAATAAAATTTTTGTTCGAAGCCTGACGAGCAGATGGGGCAGCTGTTCTCACAAGAATAACATTAGCCTGAACATGACGCTTGTTGTATTACCGGAAGAGCTGCTCGATTATGTGATTTTGCATGAACTTGTTCACACCCGCATTGGAAATCACAGCAGCGACTTTTGGAACGAACTGGACAGACTTGTAGGAAACGCCAAGGCGCTGGATCTGAGATTGCAGCGATACAATATCATGCTGTTATGACAAACCTCAGAGACTATGCGGCCCACGTTCAATGCTTTAGAAATGTTCAGAAGTTGTGGCATCGTGTATTTATGAATACACAACTTCGGGACAGGAATAATCGCTTCTCTTCGGCATCCAATGCCTTTAAGTTAGGTATACCATTCGTGTAGATCAGAATGGCTGTAGCCTACGTTCAGCGATCCTCCCTATCCCTTGAACCGCCTGCTAAAGGGGTTTGCCTCAACTTTTGAACGTTACCAATGCTTTTTGTGCGTTTGGTCATAGAAGGCTGTTCCCCGCCGACCAAGGCTTGAGTGAGGCCATGGATTATATCAAACAAACTCCTGTGAGGACCTTTGAAATCCTTGTCTTTCTTGCTGCTCTGTCGTGCTTGTTTCCGGCAAGTGCATTTTCACGTGTTGTCGCCGATGACACCGTTGGACTGAAAGGCCAGAAGCTCACGCTCAGAGCCGAGACAAGGGGAAGACTCTTTAGAAGCGGTGGCGAGCTGGTCGAGTTTCTTGTTGATGGGAAGCCTCTTGGCAAAACCCTCTCAGGAGGTGATGGCGTTGCCTTCAAGTCCTATACTCCTGAAACCGCGGGCCTGTATAAAATAAGGGTGTCTTCGGGCGACGATGAAGACACTGGATTACTTCTTTCCCTAAAAAAAAGATCGGCTATTGTCTTTGTTGATGTTCTGGGTAGCCTGTTACAAAGCCTATTTTCAAGAGAACCCAGGCTGGGGAGCCAGGAGGCTATTGAGAAGATTCACAAGAGATTCCCAATTGTTTATCTTCAAACAGGCTTTGTCAGTGTCAAAGCCATTAAGGCCTGGCTACAGGAGAATAAGTTCGAGGAGCTCCCTGTGCTTGCCTGGGGAAAAGGGGCCATATTTGATGCAATCGCCAACAAGGATTTGAGGATCAAGGCCATCATTGCAGCCCCGAAGGTCATCGAGTCTGCCAAAGAATACAACCCGCTGGCCTTCAGTTTCCAGGCAGCAGGCGATGCAGAGAAGGTCACCGGGTGGGACCAGATCAGCAGGAAGCTCAACCAACCCGGCATACTGAAGTAATGAGGGGACGCCCCTTCACGGTGTGTACTCGCCGTCATACTCCCGGTTCATCTCGGCTATCTGACCGTGATCTGCAAAACTGAAATAGGTATTGTCTCCGATGATGAGGTGCTCATGCACCGTGATTCCCATCACCCGGCAGGCGTGTACCAGTTGACGGGTGACCAGCTTATCCTCCGGAGATGGTCTTGGCTCTCCTGAGGGATGGTTGTGCACCAGGAACAGGCCGGCCGCGTGATGCCGGAGGGCAGCCTGGACCACTTCCCTGGGATAGACGCTGCTGGCCGTGAGGGTCCCCTCAAAAAGGGTCTCTATGGCGATGATCCTGTTTTGGGCGTCCAGGAAGACGACCTTGAAGATCTCACGCTTCTTGTCGCGCAGCGTGTGGTAAAGATAGTCAAAAAGCTCTCTGGACGATCGGATGGGGTGTTTCTTGACGAGCCTTTTTTTCAAGTATCGCCCGGCCACTGCATGGACGAACTTGATACCAAAAATGTTTTTCGGCCCGATTCCCTTTATCTCTTGGAGCGCATCAGGCTGGGCCTCAATGACCCCCTGCAGGGTCTTGAAACGCCTCAGGGCCGCCTTGGCCTGTTGTTTACAGTCCTTCCTGGGGGTGGCCAAGGCCAATAGCAGCTCGATTACTTCATAGTCGTGAAAGCCATCGAGTCCGGAGTCCAGGAATTTTTCCCTCAGACGGCCTCGGTGGCCTTCGCCTTTATGGAATTTTTTCTTTTCAGCCACCACAGCCAATCACCCTTCATCGATCTCCTGTCTCAGATTCCTGTTCATGAGAATGCGAAGCGCCTCTTTCGGGTCAAGATCTTCATACAAGATGAAGTAAATCTGCTCTGCAATGGGCATTTCCACCCCTATCTTTCGGGACAGATTGTAAACCGATTTTGTGGTTTTGACCCCTTCGGCGACCGTGCGTGTCTCGGAAAGGATGGCCTCAAGCTTCATGCCCAGTCCCAGCTTGTGGCCCACCGTCCAGTTACGGCTCAGCTTTCCCGTACAGGTCAGTACCAGGTCGCCGATGCCGGCAAGACCCATAAAGGTTTTCGAATTGGCCCCCAGTCTTGTTGCCAGCCGCTGGATCTCGGCGACACCCCGGGTAATCAGGGCGGCCCTGGTGTTGCAGCCGAGACCAAGGCCATCTGAAATTCCTGCCGCGATGGCCATCACATTCTTCACCGCACCGCCCAGTTCTGCACCCACCACATCATAACTTGTGTAAACCCTGAAATAGGAAGCGGCAAACGTCGTCTGAACCTGTCGGGCCACGTCTGCTGTGCGGGCAGCCACAGTGACAGCGGTTGGGATCTGCTGGGCCACCTCCTTGGCAAAGCTGGGGCCGGAAAGGACGGCAATCCGGCCATGAAGTCTTGGGGGAAGAAGCTGTTCGAGGATGCCCGACATGGTCAGGTGCGTCTCATTTTCTATCCCTTTCGTGGCGCTGACAATAAGGGTCCTTTCGGTCGGATGATGGACCAGCCGGACCGCGACTGAGCGAAAGACATGGGAGGGCACCGCTAGGAGCAAGAGGTCTTTGGCAGAGGCCACGCTATTGAGGTCGTTTGACGGCGTGAGATGTTGACAAAGATGAATTCCCGGCAGAAAGACCTTGTTTTCACGGGCTTCGAGGATGTCCGCGCAAACCTCCTTTTCAAAGGCCCACAGGCCGACCTCGTAGCCCTTCTCGGCCAACAGGTTGGCCAGTGCCGTGCCCCATGCACCGGCGCCGATCACACCGATCCTCATGCCTGTTTCCTTTACATATCCTTTTCCGCAAGGCGCGCAGCACCGGCGACCCGTTCTCCCGGTTCCATGGCGATGAGTCGTACTCCCTGCGTATTGCGACCAATGACTGAAACATCTCCAACGGGTATGCGGATAATCTTGCCTCGACTGGTCACCAACATGACATCATCCTCATCGGTGACCAGGAGGATCGCCACCACCACACCGTTTCGGTCCGTGGTTTTGATGGTAATAACGCCCTTGCCCCCCCGATTTCGTACAGGGTACTCGTCAATCGAGGTCCGTTTTCCGTACCCATTCTCCGTAATGGTCATCAGCGTCTTGCCGTCCGTGAGGACCTCCATTCCCACGATATGGTCCCCATCGGCGAGACGCATTCCCCGGACCCCCTGACTGGCCCGGCCCACGGGCCGCACGCCGGATTCATGAAACCGGATCGACTTTCCGTTTCTGGATCCGAGGAAGACGTTTTGTGTGCCGTCAGTGATCCGGGCGGCTATGAGTTCATCACCCTCGACAAGATTCAAGGCGATAATGCCGCCCGCCCGGGGGTGACTGTAAGCCATGAGGTCTGTCTTTTTCACCAATCCCTCACGTGTCGCCATAAGAACGGCAAGGCCGGGTTCAAAGGATGGAACGGCCAGCACGGTGGCGAGCTTTTCCCCCTCTCCCATGGAAAGGAGGTTGACAATGGCCTTGCCCCGTGCCAGCCGGCTGGCCTGGGGCAGCTCGTGAACCTTGCGCCAGTACACGCGCCCCCAGTTTGTGAAAAACAAGAATGTGTCGTGAGTAGAGGCCACAAAAAGACGGTCCACAAAGTCTTCTTCCTTGATCCCAACGCCCGTTTTACCTTTACCGCCGCGGTGCTGACTGTTGTACAGGGAGACGGGAGTTCTCTTGATGTAGCCTGTATAAGACAGGGTGACCACCATATCTTCTTCTACAATCATGTCTTCTACTGTGAGGTTTGCAGTCTCCACCACAATCTCAGTTCGACGCTCGTCGCCATACGTTTTTCGCAGGGACAGCAATTCTTCCTTGATGAGGTTCAGGACAAGTCGCTCGCTGGCGAGGATCTCACGATATCGTGCAATGGCCTTGATGGTCTCCTTGTATTCTTCCACGATCTTGTCCCGCTCCAGCCCTGTTAGACGCTGCAGGCGCATATCCAGGATGGCCTGAGCCTGGACCTCGGTGAGCTCAAAGTTTGTAACAAGGCGCTCCTTGGCTTCAGCAGGACTCTTTGAAGAACGGATCAGGGCCACGACCGCATCAATGTGATCCAGGGCGATCTTGAGCCCTTCGAGGATATGGGCGCGGGCCTCGGCCTTGTTCAAGTCAAAACGGGTGCGGCGGACAATGATTTGCTTACGGTGTTCCACAAAATGGCCGAGGAGTTCTTTCAAGGGGAGCAGCCGGGGCTGCTTGTCCACAATGGCCAGGAGGATGATGCCAAAGGTAGACTCCATCTGTGTATGCGCATAGAGCTGGTTGATAATCACCCCGGCGATTTCGTCTTTTTTCAGGGCAATGACGATCCGCATCCCTTCCCGGTCCGATTCGTCCCGCACATATTTGACGCCTTCGATACGCTTGCCCTTTACCAGTTCTGCGATCTTTTCAATCAGCCTGGCCTTGTTCACCTGGTAGGGAATCTCGGTGGCGATGATGCTCTCCCGACCCGTTCTGCGATCTTTCTCTATGATGACGCGAGCCCGGACCCGAATAATGCCTCTTCCTGTTTGGTAGGCGGACTCAATACCCTCTCGCCCGTAAATGATACCTGCTGTGGGAAAATCAGGACCTGGCAGGTGGCCCATGAGGGCCTCACACGAGATGTCCGGGTTGTCGATCAGGGCTACGGTGGCATCAATGACTTCGCACAAGTTGTGGGGCGGAATATTGGTCGCCATACCCACGGCAATACCGGAGGAGCCGTTGATGAGAAGGTTGGGGATCTTGGCCGGCAGGAGTGACGGCTCCACAAGCGACTCATCATAGTTGGGAGCAAAATCGACGGTTTCTTTTTCAAGATCCTCGAGCATTTCATGGGCCAGACGTGTGAGCCTGACCTCGGTATATCGCATGGCCGCAGCAGGATCTCCGTCCACGGACCCGAAGTTTCCCTGGCCGTCGACCAGGGGATAACGCAGAGAAAAGTTCTGCGCCATCCGCACGATGGTGTCATAGACGGCGGTGTCGCCATGGGGATGGTATTTACCGATGACATCCCCCACAATACGAGCCGACTTCTTGTATGCTTTGTTCCAGTCATTTTTCAGCTCGTGCATGGCGAAAAGAATGCGTCGGTGAACCGGCTTCAGGCCATCACGAACGTCAGGCAGCGCGCGGCCGATGATCACGCTCATGGCATAATCCAGATAGGAGCGCTTCATCTCATCTTCGATGTTGATGTCAATTTGTCTGCCCGTTGTATTCATATGAAATCCTGTCTACTCCTTGCATGTCCTCAAGAATCAAGGAGGGCCGGCTCGGCTGGCAATGTCTCGGGAAAACCTATACTGCGAGAGGCCAAATTGGCTATGTCATCAAGATAAAATGCGAGAACAAGGCGGCAGGAGTGTAAAAAATTTCCACGGGTTCGTCAAGGCTTAAAGATGATTTTGAGATGCGTCTGGGAAGCTATGAGGGGACTGGCGATGCGGCAGCTTTTTGTCCGGGCCAATCGACGGTGGCAGGCTTTATGATCATCTCAGCAGAGGCCTTCGCTTTCATGTAATCCTGAAGGGCTTGGCAGGCCTTGGCGTGCTCACATCGATGCTGGCAAATTTTCACATGAATCCTGGGGTGATTGCCTCTTCTTTCGCAGACAAGATAATCTTGCATCTTTCTTCATTCCTTCCTGTTGGGTTCTCAGAAGACAATATTAAATATA
>CAZCXI010000056.1:0-19558 GCA_964502635.1 uncultured Desulfobacterales bacterium | reverse complement strand
ATGTAGCCTTTCACGGAATTGGCCATAAAAAACCTCTCCCTGTCTTGTGTATCAGGATCCATGAACTCAAAGGCCTTTAAGTCAGGATCTTTTTCCAGCAAACGGTCCACACATCTCGTGACGAGGTCCTCGGAACCCGCAGAGACCTCTCGCTGAATAACCTCTTCCCACCTCAAGACCTGGGCCCGGAACCTTTTCAACATCCGATGGGAGCTGGGGGCATCCCCAAAATGAGCATAGCATATGTGCTGATCTTCCAGGGCCATCAATCGATCCACCGTTGCCAGGAAATTTTTCAGAAAAAGCCTGGGAGGCGTGGCCGGGCGCAGGTAATCCCTGTCCGCAACGCAAAGATAGTTGCCTCCAGCCTCACCGGCAAAGAGATTCCCCCTGTAGCTGAAGCTGAGGTGATGAGGCGCATGGCCCGGCGTCTCAAGAACCAGAAGATCCTTGATGTGGGCCTCGGTGTGGGGGATGCATATCTCTTGTCTCACCGCCTTGAGAGGGCCATAGGCATCAGCGATGTCGCCAAGGACTTTTCGGCTGCCCTCCCATAACTTGGAGGGGTCCACCAGATGTTTTACGGCTTTGTTGTGACATACGACCAGGGCCATTGGGAAAGACTCCAGGAACTCGGCCAGCCCCCCCACATGATCGATATGTATATGCGTGAGCAGTACGTAATCTATCCACGTCACATTCATTCTCGCCAACGCCTCCACCAATCTGTGCACTGAATTGGCCGGTCCCACGTCCACCACCAAATGGATATCTCCCGTGCAGACCCACGCACCGATGAAACGATCAAAGCCCCGGAGGGGCTGCTTGATCTCTATCAGTACGCAATCAGGGTTTTTCAACAGATGCTTCCTATGAGGCTGTCGGAAAACGTCCGTCTGCGGCGTTATCCTCATTCTTCGTCACTGCGGCGTACCGATAAGTACGCCTCATTCCTAAGAATCTCGGACGCCTTGCATCTGAACATTTTCCAACAGCCTCCTATGCAAATACTTTGAGGATTAAAGGGATAGCCACGAAGGTTCCCAACGAACTGCCCACATTCGTAAAGGCCACAACCAGCAATATTCGCGTGATCTTGTTCTTCCAAAAGCCCTTCAGGGAGGAGATGTCTTCAGACAACTTCTCGAAATCCCTGACTTTAGGTTTTGCCACAAAGGCCTCGACCAGGCCAGAAACCCAGCCTGCCGCAATCATGGGATTAAGCGATGTCAGGGGAGAAGCAATAACGGCCGACAGAACCGTCAACGGATGGCCCAGGGCAATGGCCGCACCCAGGCCTGCCAGGATGGCATTGGCCAGGACCCACCATTTGATCATATGGGCGCCAGCGGCCATTCCGGCCGTGAAAAAGCCAAAGATAATCAGCCCTACGATGAGTGTCGGGAGCCCCCACTTCAGGAAACGGAACAACTTGCTTTTAGGCGGTATCTGGGTTAACTTCTTGATGTCTATAGGCATCTCCCAGCATTTTTGAACACCCGGGACATGTCCCGCCCCAACGACTGCGACAATCTTTTTGCCTGGCGCCGTCCTGATCTCATGAGCCAGGTACTGGTCTCTTTCGTCGATCAAAACGCGTCTTATTTCCGGAAAGGCTTCCCCGATTTCTGAAAGGACGGTTTCAAGGACATCCATTTCCTTCATTTTTTCGATCTCTTGTTCTTGGATGTCATCCCACCCCCCTGCTGAGGTCACGAATTGGGCCAACAGTTTCATCTTTGTCCATAGCCCCATGAGACGCCAAGTCCTGGATAAGGTGATGCGTATGTCCCTGTCCGCTAAATGAATCCGGGCCCCTGTCGTTTCTGCCGCCTCTATGGCGCGCAACATCTCCTCACCCGGCTTGATACTCAATTTCTGACCAATTTTCTTCTGAAAATACGCCAGCATGAGATTAGACAAAAGAAGAAAGGTCTTCTTTTCCTTGATCACTTTGACAAGATCGGTATTTCGCCATCGGTCCTTTTGGGTCATGGATTCATATCTGGATCGACACAACTCGACACACACCGTGTCCGGCTTTTCCTCTTCAATGACTCGGCTCACCAGATCGGCACTTTGCCTGGATACGTGGGCTGTCCCGATGAGCGTAACCTCTTTGTCTTTGAAAGTCAGCGAATGTGTATGACCGGTCTTTGTCACGGATGTTCTCCACATGTTCCTTACGGCCAAGGACCCTTGCAGCTTATCGGAGCAAAGCGCAGCTCCCGCTCTAGGGGGGCGGCAGCGGTTTTCAATATCGCCACGGATAAATGGCTGGACGACGGGACATCCCTAGGCCAGAGCGGTGCCTGGCTCACAAGGGCCGTCAAGGGTGACCAATGCGCAGGAGGTCTTGTCTGCGGCTGTTAGGAGCATGCCTTGTGACAGGACGCCCATCAACTTGGCCGGCTTGAGATTCGCCACGATGACGACCTGCTTTCCGAGGAGATCCTCTGGCTGGTAGCTTTCTGCGATGCCTGCAACAATGGTCCGCTCTTCTCCGGCATCGACCTTCAATTTCAAAAGCTTTTGAGATCTTGGTATGGGCTCTGCATCAAGCACCGTGGCAACCCGCAGATCGACCTGCTGAAAGATTTTCATGGCAATTTCGGGTTTTTCCGAAGCCGGTCCTGCCTCTATGGGGACGGTCTGCCGACTCTTTGCTTCGCATCCGTCCGAGTCAACCCTCGGAAAGAGGGTGACTGTCTTTGGGAGCTTCGTTCCCGGCCGTGTTTTTCCCCAAACCTTGAGATCGTCTAATTTCTGAAAGTTGTCGGCATCCCTCATACCCAGGTGTTCTTGCATGACTTGGGCCGTTGTCGGCATCAATGGATAGACCAGCCCCGCGATCACACGCAGACCTTCCAGGATGTTGTAAAGAACCAGCTCGAGCTCTGTACGCTGGGCCTTCTTCTTGGCAAGCTCCCATGGCGCAGTGATGTCTATGTACTTGTTGATCCGGTTAATGAACTCCCAAAGGGCCATCAGCGCTTTGTGAAAGGCAAAGTCCTCCATGGCTTTCTCGTATTCAGCAACGGTTTTGGAGGCATCCCGCTTGATATCCAGGTCAAGACTGCTTTCCTGGGCCCCGTCGGTTTTCGGCACAATTCCCTTGCAATACCTGTGGACCATGGTCAGGCTACGGCTAAACAGATTTCCGAGGTCATTGGCCAAATCAGAATTGATGCGCTGGACCAGGGCCTTTTCGCTGAAGTTGGAATCAAGGCCAAAAACCATCTCGCGGAGGAGAAAATACCGAAATGCGTCGGCGCCGTACACGTTCCTCAACTCCAGGGGATCCACCACATTGCCAAGGCTCTTGGACATCTTGCCTTCATCGACATTCCAGTAACCATGGACATGAAGTCCGCGGTACAGAGGAATCCCGGCCGCCTTCAACATGATGGGCCAATAGATGCCATGAGGCTTAAGGATATCTTTGGCTACAAGGTGATGGACCGCAGGCCAGAACTTCTTGAAACCTTCACCATCCGGATATCCCAGGGCAGAGATGTAGTTCAGAAGCGCATCGAACCAAACATAGGTTACGAACTGGTCATCAAAGGGCAGGGTAATCCCCCATTGCAGTCGGCTTTTTGGACGGGATATACACAGATCTTCCAGGGGCTCCCGCAAGAAGGCGAGCACTTCATTTCGATAACGCACGGGGGCGATAAAATCCGGATGCGTGTTGATGTAATCGACGAGCCAGTCCTGGTATCGGCTCATTCTGAAAAAATAGTTGGACTCCTTAATAACTTCTGGAATGGTTTTGTGGTCAGGACACCTTTCCCCCACCAGTTCCCGTTCGGTATAAAACCGCTCGCAGCCAAAACAGTATGCCCCCTCATATTCGCTGAAGTAGATGTCTCCGGCATCGTATATTTTTTGCAGCACCTCTCTCACCACTTTCACATGAACAGGGTCCGTGGTGCGTATGAAATAATTGTAGGCTATGTCCAGTTTGGGCCACAAGTTTCTAAAGAGCTCGCTGATCTGATTGACATAGGTCAACGGGCTTAACCCCTCTTCCTTAGCGGCGCGGACCACTTTGTCGCCATGTTCGTCAGTGCCGGTCAAGAAATAGGTCTCTTGGCCACACACACGGTGGAAGCGATTCACCACATCGGCCGCAAGGGTCGTGTAGGCATGACCGAGGTGAGGTCTAGCATTCACATAATAGATGGGCGTTGTTACGTAAAATGGTTCTGACATACAGCTCTCCTCTCAAGGCCGTGTTTATGAAGTCCAGGACTCGCCGTCTTACCCAACATGTTCACGGAGCGAGTAAAATCGACTTTTTGCGAAACCATCAGGGATGACAGACGGGCCGTGCTCTATGGGGAACTGTCCGCCCTACCGGTGAGCTCGTCGAGCCCCACATCCAACTCTCCGCCCTCCTCGAGCTGCACCGTGATGGATTCCTTTAGGACGTTCTGACGAACAACCTTTCCCCGGCCCCGCTTGGTCTCCACCACTTCTCCGAAAGCTGGCAACTTACCTTTCAGGTCGCAATACGTTCCATGTTCAAAGCCCAGACAGCACATGAGTCGACCGCACAGCCCCGAAATTTTTGTGGGATTCAGAGACAGGCCTTGCTCCTTCGCCATTCGGACCGATACCGGCTGAAAATCATTAATAAATCTGGAACAGCATAGCTCATGGCCACACCGTCCGATCCCTCCACACATCTTGGCTCGATTACGGACCCCGATCTGACGCATCTCAATGCGTACCCTGTATTGCTTGACAAGCATCTTGACCAGTTCTCGAAAATCGACGCGGCCGTTGGCTGTGTAATAGAAAACGAGTTTCGTCCCGTCGAGAAGACTTTCAACCGACACAAGGTTCATCCCAAGTCCCAATTTCTTAATACATTCCAGGCAGTACGTCTGTGCGGTGTCTGCCAGTTCAAGATTTTTTCCGTGCTGACTCATGTCCTCATCGTTGGCCAGGCGATAAACCTTCTTTAAGGGGAATTGGGGCTGCCGGTGTCCGGCAGGCCGAGGAGGGGTCACAACGGTCCCAAGGGCCAGTCCCTGCTGGGTCTCCACAATCACCCGACTGCCAGGTGAAAGGACAAAGTGTCCCACATCAAAATCATAGACCTTGCCCTGCGGGCTGAATCTTATTCCAACAATTTTAGGCATGTTTCCCTTTTCTTATCCCTTCAACCCAACGGGCATCCCCCGGGCGGCGAGTTGCTTCCATGTTTCCTAAACGCAGACGCAGCATCATGACTTCTAAAGCAAGCCGAGGATTAGCCCGTTTCAAGATGGCCGATTGTGCAGCAGACACCGCGGCCATTTTTTCCAAGATTTCCTCAACAGAGCATTGCTGCGATGCGCTGTGTATGTTTTCCATAAAGTCCCCATTAAGGATTTTTTCGGGCTGAAACTTACACATGAGAACATCTCTGAACCAAGTCGTCATCATCTCCAACGCATCTTCCAAGGTCGCCTTATCACGTGCCAGCGCTTCGGCAAACCCAAAAAGTTCCTGAGTCGACTCCCCTGAAGCCGACCCCACACCCTCCAGCAGCCGCTGCCGCCAGGCCATCCATTTGTTTGCGTCCGCAGACAAGGCCTTGCCCAGACTACCTTTGGTCAATACGGCAAGAGCGCTCGCCGTGTCTTGATCAAGGCCTTTTCTGGCAACAAGCACCTCTGCGACCTTTGCCACTGGAATGGGCCTAAACACTATATTTTGGCACCTTGAGGCTATGGTTGGCAACAAGTCCGTCATCTGGGGTGCCGTGAGGATGATGTGTGTATCATTGGGGGGTTCTTCCAAGATTTTCAGTATGGCATTTGACGCCTCGGCGTTCATGGTTTGTGCGTCATTGATGATAATCACTCGGCGGCCTCTCTCGATGGGGGCAAACCTCAGCTGCTTGCGCAATGAGCGTACCTGGTCAATCTTGATGAAGGCACCACTGGGCTTGACAATAATGACGTCCGGGTGATTGCCCGAGATCACTTTGCGACAAGATCGACACTCGTTGCACGCGGACACGCCGACAGGGTTTGTGCAGTTCACCGCCATGGCCAATACCGTGGCGGTTGTTTGCCTGCCAATGCCATCGATGCCTGTAAAGACCAAGGCGTGGGCAAGCCGGTCGTTATGGAGCATGCGGCTCAGCAGGCGGATGGCACGCTCCTGGCCTATAATGGATTGAAAGGACATGACATGTTAACTCTTGACATCAGGTCAAGGCTCTTGCCGGAAAAACAAGAACCTCGTCGCCGAGGGACGACGCGTCATATGGCCGTCACGCCCCTTGGCCTGGATCTTCCGTTTCCTCAAACCACCACGCATCTGAGGCGGTCTCTAATACCTCTTTGGCCAACGTTTGGCCGGCCTCCGTTCGGAGTCGGCCAACGACATGAGGCAACCAGTCCTCCGGCCCCTGATGACCCAAATCGGAGAGTGCCTTTAATTCCAATACCAGGGACAGGTGGTCCGCATCGCGGGCAACCCGGGCCTCCAGGGTTTCGCCGGCATTAAACTCTTTCAAAAGCCCACCCACGGCTTGCCCAAAGGGTATGTTGCTTGTGAGGTCTGCCACGGCCTTGGCCTCGTCTGCCGCAACGTACTTTTTTTGAACATAGTTGAGATCACCGGTCCGCGCCTCGCTAAGATCATGGAGCAGACACATTTGGAGCAGCTTGAGTTGATCCAGGCCCGGGGTGATCTGTGCCAAAACATATCCAATAAAGGTGGTAACGAAGGCATGTTCAGCCACGGATTCGCCGCCTGACCCCAGGAAATGAAACCCAGAGCGTGGGAGCCTTTTCAACATTCTGGCTTCGAACAGCAGATTGGCGATGGCTTTCATGATATGGCGCCTTTCCTTGGGCGCACTTCCATTGAGCGTTGAACCGCAAAAGCGAGCGCGTTCCCCGTAGCTTCAATCTTACGTCAATCGAGCGACAAGCTCAATGGATAGTTCTCAGCAACTAGGTGTCAGCGGGCAGCAAACAAAATCAAAGCCGTGTCCCGGCTGTTACCAATCAGTCGGTCAACGGCCACCAATCAGGCCTTTAGACTACTGTTTTCTATACAATAGGTCCACTGAAGGCAACCGTAAATTGACTTGACACCCCGAAAGACGTTATGTAACTTCCAGCGAATGTCAAGCCCCTGGGAAGTTTTGGCCCAACGCTTCGGCGTGGACTCGAGTTCATCAGCATTTGGACTCTTTTCATGAAACCCTTTGTATGGACTGAATAACTATCGTGCCCCTCTTTAGTAGCAATGATGTTGTCCAGATGATTCTCAACGCTGGGCTCATGGTTCGTTTTGTTCTGTTACTTCTCTTGTTCTTCTCGGTTACCTCTTGGGCCATCATATTCCACAAATACCGGGTGATAAGGAAGGCCAGGAAAGAATCGGCTTATTTTCTCGACCTCTTTTGGAACAGGCAAAGTCTTTCTAAGGCTTTTGCAGCCTCCAAGCAACTGCAGTTCAGCCCCCTGGCGCGGGTTTTTCGCATCGCTTATCTTGAACTCAAAAAAGTCAATGCCTCCCAATCTGCGTCAGGAGGGACTGAAAAAGACGGGGCTACCACATTAAAGCAAGATGTGGCGGCGGTTGATAATCTCAAGCGCGCCCTTCGGCGCGCCCTCAACGCCGAACTCACCGGCTTGAACAAAGCCCTGTCTTTTTTGGCAACAACCGGCAACACGACCCCTTTTATAGGGCTTTTCGGAACGGTGTGGGGCATCATGAATGCTTTTCGCGGCATCGGCCTCAGGGGGGCTGCCAGTTTGGCCGTTGTGGCGCCAGGGATCTCTGAAGCGCTCATCGCCACGGCCGCGGGGTTGGCTGCCGCTATACCGGCTGTTGTGGCCTATAATTATTTCAATAGTAAGGTGCGTGTCCTGGAATCGGAAATGCATAACTTCTCGGCCGATTTCTTGAATCTGGTCGAGCGAGAATTGATTAGACGCAAGGGGAGCTAGGCGCATGTCTATGGGAAGTGGCAACAGCCGCTTGATGTCAGATATCAACGTCACGCCCCTGGTCGATGTGATGTTGGTCCTGCTGATCATTTTCATGGTCACAGCCCCCATGATGATGCAAGGGGTCAACGTGTCATTGCCCCAGACAACCTCCAAACCTTTGCCGGCGGAAAAGGATCACCTGATCATCTCGATAGACCGGAGCCAGCAGATTTATATCAATGACTATCAGGTGGCACTGGATTCCCTTCAAGCGAAGATGGGAAAGATCTTGGAAGGCCGTCCGGACCAGAAGGTTTACCTCCGGGCAGACAAGAGTGTGCCCTATGGGGTCGTGGTAAGGGTGATTTCAGAGGTAAAGCTGGCGGGGGTAGCAAAGCTCGGGATGGTTACAGAACCCATGAAAAAGACGGATAAGAAGAGATAATGTTTGCACGCATCCACCTTCCAAATACTGCCTCCATGTGGGGCTGCGGCTTATCATCCATCCAAGATCGTGAGCAACGCGGGTTGAGCTCATGGTTGCCTATCCAGAACTCCTGACCCGGGGCGTTTACGCAGACCGAGCATGGATCGGGATGATCTCCCTTTCCGTGTTTTGCCATGTCCTCCTCTTCTCCGGGGTTGTTTTCTTGCCTGAGTTAGAATTCAATCGTCCTCATATGCCTTCCGCTGTTGAAGTGGACCTGGTGAGCCTTCCCCAGGGCGTGCCACAGGTACAGCCAGGGGTCGTGGCCCCAAAAATTGAGGTGAAACCACCACCTGCCAAACGGGTTAAGGCGACTGAGGCGATGAAACCGGAAAGGGCTGGACCCGAAGAGCCGGTGACGATGCAAGGGCCTCTGCTGGAGGAGGCCGTGTCTTTGGCGCCGCAACACCTGCAGGTCAAGAAGTCCTTAAAAAAGAGAACCTACAATGCATCGAAGGCGATTGACAAGGCCATTGCAAAAATCGAACGGCAAGCCCCTGGATCGAGGCCCCGCCCTGTGCTTGAGGCCATCGATCAAATGAAAAAGGAAATCGAAGGAGGGGCCGGCGTGGTCGGGCACGGTGGTGCTGCAAGAGCCCAGATCAGTCAAAGAAACCTGGAGCTTCTCGATATCTACAATGCGGAAATCTGGCATCAAATCCAGAAAAGTTGGGCCTTCTCTCAAGAAATGGCCGGAGAGCAAACAAATCTGGAAGCCGTTATCATTGTGAAAATCATGAGGGATGGGGAGATACGAGATGTATGGTTCGAAAAGAGGTCGGGCAATAGCTATTTTGATGACTCCGCCTTTAAGGCAGTGAAGAAATCGAATCCCTTACCCTCCCTGCCGGAAGGCTTCCTCAAACCTTTTTACGAGGTAGGGTTTAGATTCAACCTTTCCGAACTGAAAAGAAACCCTTGAGGTGAAAATGCGAAGATCCAGCCCCCGATTCTTGTCAGTGGCCCTGGTCGGCCTCTTTGTGGGCCTGTTGATCTGTTCAAGCCGTCCTTGCCGGGCCCTTGTTTATATTGACATCACCGCCCCTTATCTTCGTAAAATCCCAACCGCCGTGCCGTTTTTCAAGGACCAGGGTTCGGAGAAGAAACAGGACGAGCTTGCCGGTGCCCTTGCCGACCTCCTTGCAGAAACCATCCATTTCACAGGCTTCTTTAAGATCCTGGATCGGGGAAGCTTTTTGGAGGATCCGCAACAAGCCGGACTCATGGAGAACGAGATCAAGTTCAAGAACTGGACTGACATCGGCGCCGAGCTCCTGGTCAAAGGGGGATTCAAGTTGCAGGGCGACCGCCTCGCGGTAGAGATACGCCTCTTTGATACCTTCTCCGGCCGTCTCACCATTGGCAAGCGGTATGTCGGCCACCTGAATGACCAGCGGAGGATGATTCGCCGGTTCTGTAATGAGATGATCCGTCGTCTCACGGGCCACGAAGGGATCTTTAGCAGCCAGATCGGATTTATATCGACGAC
Source organism: uncultured Desulfobacterales bacterium (assembly GCA_964502635.1). GTDB lineage: Bacteria > Desulfobacterota > Desulfobacteria > Desulfobacterales. Next base: position 9,633 of record CAZCXI010000056.1, on the reverse strand, counting down.
AACCGGGCATAAGGAAATCTATATCGCTGATTTTGACGGCCATGATCCAAAACAGTTTACCAACACTGAGGCCATTACCCTCTTCCCTGCCTGGTCGTCAGATGGTCAGTGGCTTGCCTATACAGACTACAGGCACGGCAAACCAGACCTCTATATCAGGAACATCAGAGAGCAACGGGGCACGGTGATCTCTCTTCAGGGTTCCAATCTCACACCCGCATGGGTGCCGGGACAATTCGCCCTGGCAGCGTCCCTGTCGTACGAAGGCAACCCGGCCGTCTATCTTCTGACTGGAAAAGGCAAGATTATCAAAAGGTTGACCGAACATTGGGGCATCGATGTGTCTCCCACCTGGTCGCCGGACGGCAAGGCCCTTGGCTTTGTGTCCAACCGGTCAGGATCGCCGCAAGTATATATCAAGACTGTTGCAGACAGAAAAGTCCGGAGGCTGACCTATGAAGGCAATTACAATACCGCTCCCCAATGGTCGCCGCGGGGCGACTACATCGCTTACACACGACTGGATAAAGATGGCAGCGTCAACATCTACGTCATTCGTCCAGAGGGGCGGGACTCGATTCAACTAACTAGAAACACGGGGAATAACGAGTCGCCGACCTGGTCCCCGGACGGCAGCCTCATAGCTTTCAGTTCCACCAGAGAAGGACCCTCGAGGATCTATGTCATGAATGCCAACGGTGCGAACCAGCGGCGTCTGTTGGCCCTTAAGGGTGAACAGACGGATCCGAGTTGGTCCCCGCGCCTTTCTTACTACTGAGAGGGTCGTGAATGGTATACAAGTTGGGGATTGACTTTTCGCACAGTTCCAAATAATTAGAAAATCCATACGATGTATGGAGAGATAGGATTAACCTTTTATTTTTTTTCAAAGGAGGTGAAATAGCATGATAAGAAAATCGTGGGTTATCTTGGCGCTATTGTTGCTGATTCCGGGGTTCATGTTCGCGGCCTCCTGCGCCAAGAAACAGGTTGTGTCCGAGCCTGGCGTCACCCCCGCCGAAGAGTCCGCTGAGGCCAGACGTCTGGCGGCTGAGCGGGAGGCTCAGGAAAGGCAAAAGGCCCTGGAGGAGCAGAAACTCCGGGAGCAGCGGTTGGCTGAAGAGGCCAAAATGCGCACGCAGCAGGAGACAATGGCTGCCCGGGAAAAGTTCCTGAATGAACTTATCCATTTCGAGTTTGATAAATCCAGGCTTCTTCCGGAGGGCAAGGCCGTCCTCAGACTGAAGGCTCAATGGCTTACGGCCCACCCGAATGTTCTGGTCGTTATCGAAGGCCACTGCGACGAGCGGGGAACTAACGAGTACAATATGGCCCTTGGCGACCGACGCGCCCAGAGCGCCAAGACTTATTTAGTGGATCTTGGCATTGCTGCCGACCGTCTGACATGCATCAGCTATGGAGAGGAACGGCCCCTCGATCCGGGCCACAACGAAGCGGCATGGGCCAAGAACAGACGGGACCAATTGGTGATAGAGTAGTGGAATGTTGCACAGGTTGCAGGCCTCAAGGTGCCTGCAACCTGTGACCCTTGAAGCTGCCCTGTCTTCAAGAAGATAAACTGATACAAACCGTTGAACCGCAGAGGCGTGCGTATTATCCGTACTTGCCGCAGGGATCTTCGGGGACCTGTGTGGGCAAAAGGGGTTCACGGGACAACCATGGCTATGAAAACCTTAATCGGTTGCGTTGCGTTGCTGGCTATCGTGGTCATGACTGGGGGCGGTTGCGCCCTCCAGGAAGACCTGGTTACCGTCAACAGCCGGGTTACAAAGCAGAGTCAAAAGGCCGAAGCCGACAGGACTGCGCTTCGAGCCGACTTGGCCCGTTATCACGAGGAACAGATCAAGTCCGAGGAAGCGTGTCGAAGCAAGTACGCGGACCTGCATGCCCTCATGAACGACCTGAGAGACGACATGCAGGGGCTTCGCGGCCAGCTGGAAGAAAGCGGTTATAACGCACAGCAAGAGACGGCCTCGGAGGCCCGGCGAGGCGAGCAGTGGAACAATATGGAAAAGCAGCTCCAAAGCAGCTTGGACCGGATCATTCGCCTGGAAGCGTACCTGGGTATGGAGCCTTCAGAGAAGGGTGGGCCCCCCGGGGCGGAAGCAACCGGGCCAGACGCTGGCAAACCCACGGCAGCACAAACACCTGATGCCCTTTATGCGTCGGCCAAACAGCGGTTTGATCAGGGGGCGTATGAGGATGCCAGACAGCTGTTTCAAGCCCTGTTAGAACAGCACCCCAAGTCCGAGCATGCAGATAATGCACAGTTTTGGATTGGGGAGATTTATTATCATGAAAAGTGGTATGAGAAGGCCATATTAGCCTATCAGAAGGTGATTGAAAATTATCCCAAGGGGAACAAGGTTTGTAGCGCCCTTCTGAAACAGGGGATGGCCTTTTCCAATCTTGACGATGGAGCCAATGCCAGGCTCATCCTCAAGGAATTGGTCCGTAAGTATCCAAAGTCCAAAGAGGCCGATATCGCAAAGAAAAAACTCGCGACCTTGTCATCATCCACGAACATGAAGCATGCCCCTTGAAACCTCCAATCAAGGTCATCGGCATAGATCCCGGCTTGGCTCATACCGGGTTCGGAATCGTTGAGGGGGTCGGCTCACGGATAGGAGGGTATACCTTCGGCACCATCCGAACTTCCAAGGCCGAGACCCTGGCCACCCGACTTGATCATATTTTTTCCAAGGTTCGTTCGCTTCTCCACGCGGAAAAGCCGGACCTGATGGTCCTTGAAGACATCTTCTCCCTGAGGCAATACCCAAAATCGAGTATTGTCCTCGGCAAGGTTTGCGGTGTCATCCTGTTGGCTGGCGCTCGGTGTGGCGTTGAAGCCGTGGAGCTTCCTGCAAAGGAGGTCAAACGCATCCTGTCCGGAAACGGCAACGCCACGAAGACTCAAGTAGAAAGAGCGGTCAGACATGTTCTGAAAAGGCAGGCGGCCATTTCGCCGTCCCATGCCTCCGACGCCCTGGCCCTGGCCCTGGTGGGCATCTTCAGACAGCCCTGACGATGGCAGCAAAATCATGATCGGTTACCTGGAAGGCAAGTTGCTGAGAGTAGAAGAGGACCGCATTCTCCTGTTAGCCAACCAGATTGGTTACGAAGTACTGCTGCCCGCCATGGTGAGAGAATCCATCGATGCCAAGAAGCCCGGTGACGAGATTGCCTTGTACATTTACTATCATCAGACCGAGCGGCAGCCGAAACCGGTCCTTATAGGTTTCAATCTGGAAGTGGAGAGGGAATTTTTCCGCTACTTCATATCCGTAGAAGACATTGGCCCCATGAAGGCGGTTCAGGCCTTGACCGTGCCGGTTCGGGAGATTGCCAGGGCCATAGAGTCCAGGGATGTGGCGTATCTGAAGCGATTGAAAGGGATCGGGAGCCGGACAGCACAGAAGATTTTGGCCACCCTGGAGGGTAAAGTGGCCAAATTTGCTCTCATCAGGGAGGTCGCAAAAACGGATGAAGCGGTCCCATTGGAGGATTTTACGGAACAGGTCCAGGATGTGCTGGTGAAACAACTGGGCCACAAGGTGAGAGAGGCCAGGCAGATGATCGCTGCGGCCCTGAAAAGGAACACTGATATCACCACGGCGGAAGAACTCTTTGAAGAGGTCTATCGCGGTGAGGTCGAATAAGGTGAGGAAGTCCGTATTCTAGAATAGGGACTTGAAGGCACGAATGGCAGATAGGAATCAGCAAGACAGTTCAGCCGTTGATGAGGGTGGCGGTGTGCAGGGTTCCAGCAAGACTGTTCCTTTGGAGGAAGCATCGCCATACGTCAGCCTTAGGCCCACGACCTTGAAAGAATACATCGGGCAAACCAAGGTCGTAGAGACCCTTGCCATTGCCATTGAGGCTGCGCTCAAGCGCGAGGAACCCCCGGATCACATCCTCTTTCATGCCCCCCCCGGTTTAGGCAAGACGACCCTGGCGCACATCATTGCCGAGGAGATGGGCGTCAACATCACGGTGACCAGTGGCCCGGCCCTGGATAAGGGTGGAGACTTGTTAGGCATCCTGACTCACCTGGAAGAAGGAGACATCCTGTTCATTGATGAGATCCACCGCCTTCCGAGGGTGGTCGAAGAGTTTCTTTATCCGGCCATGGAAGATTTTGCCGTGGACTTTATCTTTGACAAAGGGGTCCATGCCAGAAGCCACCGGTACCGCCTGGAACGCTTTGTGCTGGTAGGCGCCACCACCCGAGCAGGATTGCTCTCAGCGCCTCTACGCGAACGGTTTGGTATCTTTAGAACCCTTGACTTCTATTCCGAGGACGAGCTGGTCCGGATCGCAAAGCGCTCCGCCACCCTTTTGAACATCCCCATCGACACGGAGGGGGCCTATGAGATTGCACGCCGCTCCCGGGGCACACCGCGCATCGTGAATCGCCTCCTGAAACGGGTCCGGGACTTTGCCCAGGTCAGAGGCGAAGGGATCGCCAACAGGGAGACGGCCCGTGAAGCCCTGGCCCTCGAAGGGGTTGATGAACAGGGTCTTACCATCCTTGACAGGAAGTTCTTGAAAGCCATCATCCAGTTCTATAAGGGCGGACCCGTGGGCATCGAGGCGATTGCCGCTACCTTACACGAAGAATCTGATACCCTGGTCGATGTGGTCGAGCCCTATTTGTTGAAGATCGGGTTTCTGACCCGCACATCGTCGGGCCGCAAGGTGGCGGAAGAGGGCTACCGACATTTTGGCCTCTCCATGCAACAGGGGCTCTTCAAGTCGACAGACCTTTGAGAGACGTCTTGTTGCTTGTTCGCACGGACACTTCAGATACCTCACCTGAAAGTCGGCTGAGATGAAAAAACAGGTCCCGGTCATCACCCTGCTCACCGATTTTGGCCTGCAAGATGAATATGTGGGCGTGGTGAAGGGTGTTATTCTCTCTATAAACAGTAACGTTCAGCTTGTTGATATCACTCATGCCCTCACCAGGCACGACATCGTGCAGGCGGCCCTCATCGTCGAGAGCACCTTCAGATATTTTTCCGGAAACGCTATCCATGTCATCGTGGTTGATCCCGGTGTAGGTGGAAACAGAAAGGTGATCTGTTGCAACAAGGACGGGCATTTTTTCATAGCCCCTGACAACGGCGTTCTCAGCCTGGTGGTTCAAGACGGCAAGGTGGACGGACTGTGTGCCGTTACCAATGAGGCATACTTTTTGAAGCCAGTGAGCCATACGTTTCACGGCCGGGACATCTTCGCCCCTGTGGCAGCCCACCTGTCAAAGGGTTTGGATATGGGCCTGCTGGGCCAAGAGATCAGCCTTGCTGACATCGTCACACTTGATATTCCCGTCCCAAGTCTATCGTCCCGGCACGAGTTAGTCGGCCAGGTCTTGTCCGTTGACGCCTTCGGGAACCTGATTACGAACATTGATGAAGAAATGTTGATGAGGTTTGGACACGAACAGGGACTTGAAGGTGTGGTGATCCATCTGGGGAGGTCCAAGATCCAAGGGGTGTCCACATCATATGACTCGGTGGAGACCGGTTCTCCAGTGGCTCTCGTTGGGAGCCGGAAGTTCCTTGAGATTGCCGTCAACCAGGCGGATGCCCGCACCTATTTTGAGGTCGGTGTGGGACAGAGCATCAAGGTGAAGCTCCCTGCCCGAAAGGACGGGGCTTTCCGGTAAGAAGGCAGGACATTTTTGGGGGAAGAATTTGGGGCCCGCGTCACTGCGAGGGCCTTGAGAATTTCGACGCGGGTACGGCCATCAAGGTCACCATGGCCTTGGACACAAGTTGTTCGCGGCCCCCGGATATAGAGAACACCTCAGACTCTGAAACGATGATCTTCTTGCCGTGGTTAATGACCTTTGAACGACACACCACGGCCTCCCCGGTAGCCGGTTTGAAGTAATTGATCTTGAACTCGATGGTCAAGATACGACACTGCTCAGAAACCGTTGTGTAAGCCGCATATCCCGCTGTATGGTCAGCCATGGTGGCAATCACACCGGCATGGACAAAACCGTCCTGTTGCCTGTGGTCCGGGCGGATCTTAAGACGGGTTTCAAACCGCCCATGGGCCACCCGATCCACCTCAAATCCGCAGTAAGCGGGAAATCCCTGGATATAGTCCCTTTTCAAGAAATCAAGCCGGTCTTGATTCATTCAACCCCTCTCGGGCCAGTGCCGGCAAACGCGAAGTCGTATACGCCATCAGCACCTGACGCCTTTCCTTGAATCTTTGTTGAACCGAAAAAGCGAGCGCATTCCCCGTAGCTTGCTGCGGGGTTAGCGAGCATATCTAAAACAGTCAGCGTTCCTTACGGTCGAAGATTCCCTGTAGCTTGCTACAGGGAGCTTCAAATCAAGAAAGGGAATGGTCCAGGCTTTTTTGAGCGGTCATTAAAACGGTTTTTGCCAATCAATCTTGGCGAAGTGCAAGATAAGGGCCTTGAACTGTCTGAGCCCAAAGGGCGAGTTTTCAAGGCCCCTGGAGCGAGCCTTAGATTGATCAAAAACCGGTTTAGACAAAGCGAAAAGGGGCCTAGACCATATCCTTATCTTTCGAAGCGCCAAAGAGTATAACGAAGTCGTCAGAGTTCAAAGACGGCTGTAACAGCATAGTGGTCCGAAGGGTAGATGCCGTCGACGGGTTCCTGAAGCACCTCGCACGTTTTCAGTTCAAGAGGCCCTCGATAGAGAATCCAGTCGATATAGCCGCCCGTGGGTTTCCCCGTAAAGTGATGAAAGGTGCTGGGATAGGGCGCTCTGTAGGTTTCTTGCAAGTTCAACCCTCTTTCACCATCGACATCCTTGTCTGTAAGCCAATGATAACACTTGCTTTCTGGTGTGGCATTAAAATCACCCATGACAATTGCTGGAAGCTCTCCGGAAAAGGAGGCCAGCTGTTTCTTGATGACCCGGGCCGCTCCCATCTGTGCGGGGGTCTCAAAATCAAAGTGGGTGTCAAGACAGATCAAGGCCTGACTGTTGACATGGAAAAGCCCGAGCGTGCCCTGCCGCGGGAACTGGCTTCCAAAGGAACGACTTGGGATACGGGGCGTCTCACTCAGAAAAAAATGGACCTGCTGTGCGCACACGATTGCTGTGCGATAAAAAAGAATATTGTGCTGCCAGAACCTTGGTGCAGGTCTATGCCTTCCAATGTAACTGTAATCACTGAGGTTATTATCCAGGAAATCGATCTGAAAATCATTGGCTTCTTGGGTGGCGATGAAATCAGGGTGTTGTTCTTGAAAGAGCTTGAGGACACTTTGTTTCCGACAGTTCCACCCGTTAGGCCCGTCGTCAGCAAGGCCAAAGCGTAGGTTCAGGGACATGACCGAAAGTTCTTTCACAGCGCCTCCGGAGATTTATCCTGCATACAGTCCAGGGAGATATCGCCTGATATCTACCCGGGTCTGCTTGAAGTTATCAAAGGTGACATCGTCAAAAGGAAGGCCTTCCTCACGACGGATGATCTCAAAGATTTTAAGATAATTCAGTACGATCCTTTCCTTCCACTTCAGGTGGAGCTGGTCGGCGATATGGCGGATGTCGGTTTTTTCCCCCTCGATTTCCAGGAATACGCCGTAGGGCATGGTGTCGATGAGAAGCTTTGTGTCTCTGAGAGCCAAGGTCTCACGCCACTTCTCATAGGTTTGCTCCGGATGAAAGCCAAGACCTTCCAGAATGGCGCCGCACGTGTCGAAACTGTCCACTTGGACCTCCAGTTCGCGGCGGATCTTAAAATCCTTATCACGGACCGCCGGGGGAGACTTGAAGGTCAACCGGACGCGGTCGTCTTTTCTGAGCCTCAGAAGGATGCCTTGGTCTTTAAGGCTCTTGGCTCCATTGTCAAAGCGAGTGTTGGTCTCAAAAACCCGGCCACAAGCAGTCGCACCCATGGCGAGAATGAGGTCTCGCATAGCATCGACCTCAGTGAGATGAAACTTCACTTCGATTTCCAGGGGATCGTTGCGTAGCATGGTGTTGAGCTTTCCAGGCCTGTGCGCGCTAATGGTCATGGATGATGGTGACTTGCCTGAAAAGTGACCTCAAGGCGTAACGGTTGTTTGTCGCGCAAGACCTCTATGACCCCTTTGTCCCCCGGTTTCTTGGAGCTGATCAAATAGGTCAGATCAAACGTCGTTTCGATGGCCTCTCCGTCAAAAGCGGTTACGATATCACTTTCCTTCAGTCCTGCTTTTGCGGCCGCTGATCCGTCAATCGTTCTCAATATCTTGACGCCATCCGGGGTCTTTCGAATCATCACGCCCAGATAGACCCTCTGGTCTTCGAGATCCTGGTAAGCGACCATCCACGCAAAATCTCCAGGCAGCAAAGGGATTTGAGGCAAGGTGACCTTCATCAGTTTGTCCTGCTTTTCAGGAGCAACGTGCGTCGTTGTAGGCAGAACAATGGCATAGGATGATGGAACCCGACGAAAGACCCGACGCGGGATGCCAAACCCGTATTCAACGTGCTGGCTGCCGACGAAGATCACGAGCTGCTTATCCCGGCCTGCCTGGCTGAGAAGATATTGGCTGATGCTTTGGGCCATGGATTCGTCCCACAACACCTGAACCTTGTAAAACTCCTCAAAACTTTGGTTTTTCCCCGGATGCTTGCCAAAAATGGCCTTGGTGTGGGCCCTGTGATACGGATCCTCAATGTCCATGTCAGGAAGCTTTCCGTCGCCTTCCTGCAAATCGTCAGCGGAGTCATTCTTTTTGACCCTTTCCAGCCACTCATCAGGGGCGCGAAGTGCCAGCAGAGGAATGTGATGGTCCCTGACATATTCCAGGATAGGCCTGTAGTACTGAAAGTCATTGGTCCAGTCCTTCACCCACGTCCTTACGAACTCTTTTTCCCCCAGTTCCCCGGATGTCCATTGATCAGCGACCTCCTGGGAAGGCCTCCTAAGCATCTCCATGCCTACGGCGATTTTGTCGGGATGACGTACTGCAAGGTCCCTTAGAATTTCCAACTGCACCTTGTGGGCATTGAGATTGTCATGGGCTTCGCCTACATAGACGATAGTGTTGCCGCTCAACATGTTGATCAATTGCGCCTTGGAAACTTTCACCCCTGTGGGAAGGTGGACAATATCGCCCTCCTTAAGAGAAGAGAGGTCCTTGTACGGTGATTGCCAGCTCAGCTGGTAGGGAGAAACCCGCATACTACACCCCGTCAGTGCCAACAGTGTTATCATACATGTCAATATCATTTGAGATTTTAAACGCATAAGGACCTCCCCGCCACCATAGCTGCCTGATCCTAACACAGCGGAGGCCACAAATCCAGTCACGCGCCGTGGTCTGCTATGCGTTCCCGGTTTCTTGTAAGGACCCGTGGCGGACTGCTTGCATTTGAGTTTGTCCGCCATCCTGCCGATAGTACAACAAGGTGACAGCTTTTTCAGGAGGTTAACCCCCATGGAGTTTTTCTTTACAACGCAATTGCCGGTTCCACTGTTACAGGTCATCGCGCTCTTGACACTCGTAACAGCCGGTCTGCTGTTGGGAAGAATCAAATTGGCTTTACTCATAACCTATTTTTTCACGCTATATTGGGCCTATATGCTTAACGCAAACTTATTTGACTCTCTTGATAAGCTGAATCT
>CAZCXI010000055.1:0-19836 GCA_964502635.1 uncultured Desulfobacterales bacterium | reverse complement strand
GCTCGCTAACCCCGCAGCAAGCTACGGGGAATGCGCTCGCTTTTGCGGTTCAAGATGGAAACAGCGCATGGCCCATGAGCGGTGAATGCGCCACATATTAACAGGCTCTTTCCTTGGAAAGGGGTTTAAGAGATGCCAAAGAAGGTGAAATGCTGGGAGGTTCTGGAATGTGGCGATCAGGAATGCCCGGTTTACAAGGCGAAGGTGAGCAAGTGTTGGCTCGTCCCAGGCACCCATTGTCATAACGAGATTCAGGGCAAATTCTTGGAAAAGATGGAGATGTGCCTGCAATGTGAGCCCTTCCAGAAAAACATGGATCACTCTTCAGTAAGACTGACACTCAAGATAGTCAACGAACAATTCCAAGAATTCAGGAAGATGGTAGACGAACGAGACAGGCAGCTGGAGGATATCAGTATGGAGTTGGCGCTGGGCCTGTCCGAGGTCTTTGAAGCGCTAAAAGAGATTGCTTCCGGCGATCCTGAAGTCAGGATACCGGAAACCTCGCAACTGGAGTTGCTTACCAAATTGAAACATATGGTCAACCTGACGGCCGAAAACCTTGCAGATATCGTTCAGTTGTCCCATGAATTTGCTATCGGTCTTGCTGAGCACTTTGACGTGTTGCACCGGGTCTCCAAGGGCGATCTGACGCCCCGGGTTTTCGGGAGTTCCCGGGTGGAGCTATTGGAGTCCCTAAAAAAAGTAACCAATCAAATGATCGAGAGTGTGTCTCGAGAAATTACCGAGCGAGAGCGGGTGCAAGGGGAGCTAAGAAAAGCCCACGAGGGGCTGGAACACCGGGTTAAAGAGCGCACTGAGGAGCTGAGCATCGCAAACGAGCAACTGAGACGAGAAATAGAAGATCGGAAACGGGCGGAGCAAGAAGTCAGGGCAAGTGAGGAAAAATACCGGCTCTTGTTCAATAACGACCCAAACCCGCTTTTTCTGGTTGACATGGATTCCGGGAGAATCCGGGATTTGAACACCCTGGCCGTTGTGACCTACCAATATCAGCGCGAAGAAATGCTCCAGATGTCCCTTTTGCGGCTCTTTGATCCAGAAGAGGCGGATCGGCTCTGGAAGGAGGTGCAGCAAGTGTCGTGGGGAGAACATGTGTTGCCCAAGCTGTGGGCCAGGAGGAAGGACGGCAAGCACTTCTTTATCGATCTTCATGCCAGTTCCGGGCAATTTCGAGCCACACCGGACGGAAGTGTCGTCCCTTCCCTGCTTGTGAGGACCGTTGATATCACCCGGCGACTTGAACGAGAGGCCCAACTCGCACAGGCCAGCAAAATGGCCACCCTGGGTGAGATGGCAACGGGCGTTGCCCATGAGCTCAACCAGCCCTTGAATGTAATGCGGATGGGGGCTGATTTTCTGGCCAAGACGATAAAGCGGGAACAGCACATCTCAGACGATGAGCTGTTGAAGCTGAGCCGCAACATCAGCGCGCAGGTGGACCGGGCCACCAATATCATCAACCACATGCGGGAGTTTGGTCGAAAGAGCGACCTCGACACATACCCGCTGGACTTGAATGAGCCGGTTCGAGCGGTCTTCACCCTTCTGGGCCGACAGCTCAACTTGCGGGATATCGAAATAAGGCTCAATTTGGACGAGGGTTTGCCAAAGATCTTGGGCGGCAAAAATCGTCTGGAGCAAGTCTTTCTGAACCTGGTCACCAATGCCAGGGATGCCATGGAGGCCAAGGGGCCGGAAGCGGCCAAGACGCTCACCGTGACTACCTGCCAGGAAGGCGACAGGGTGGTGGCCTTGGTCTCTGACACGGGCGCGGGCATGCCAAAAGACATCCAGGAAAAAATGTTTGAACCCTTTTTTACCACCAAAGAGGTGGGAAAGGGAACCGGCCTGGGGCTGTCCATCACTTACAATCTGGTGACGGATTTCAAAGGAGATATTCGCGTGGCATCCGTCCCCGATGTGGGTACAACGTTCAGGGTTAGCTTTCCGGTCTATGAAAAAGTGGGGCATCCGGATGACGATGTCGAGAATCATTAATAATGAGCGGCTTGTCTTAGAAGACACAGGGACAACGCGGGATTGTTTAAGGCGGGGTTCAGGAGAGCAACCCGGATAAATGATGATAAAGCGTGTGATAACCGTTGACCAAGGACGGGAAGAATATGAGTGAAAACGGTTGGAAGGTTTTGATCATCGATGATGAAGAGGGGATCCGAAGGGTTCTGTCTCTTGCCTTGACGGATACAGGCTATGAGGTATTCACCGCCGCAGACGGGGAGAGTGGCATTCGGGTATGTCAGGAGAAATCTCCGCATGTGGTTATCACCGATATTCGCATGCCCGGCATGGACGGGATCGATGTTCTTAAAAGGATCAAGGAACAGCACCCGGACAAAGAGGTGATTGTGGTCACTGCTTTTGGACAACTAGAAGCGGCCATTCGTGCCCTCCGGCTAAACGCCTGTGACTTTATCACCAAGCCTATCAATCATGATGCCCTTTTGGTGGCGCTGGAACGGGCGAAGGGGCGCTACATGGCTCGTAAAGAGCTGCGGGAATCAGAAGGAAAGTACGGCACCTTGGTTGAAAACTCGCTGACCGGCATATACATCGACCAGGATGAAAAGGTACAATTTGCCAACAAGAAATTTGCCGAGATTTACGGGTACTCCAAAGACGAGTTGATGGGTATGGAAGCGTGGAGACTGGTCCATCCCGAATACAGGGCCATGACCGACGAGACAAGGGCAAAGAGGCTAAGAGGGGAAGAACCCCTGTCGCAATACGAGGCCAAGGGGCTCAGAAAAGGTGGTGAGACCATCTGGATTGTCAGGAGAAACACCCGAATAGAGTATAGGGGCAGACCGGCGATACTGGGTAATATTGTAGATATTACAAGCCGCAAGCGGGCTGAGGAGGCCCTGCATACAGCTCGCGACGAGCTGGAACAGCGGGTCAAGGTTCGGACCGCAGCGCTGAGCACGGCAAATGAGCAACTGAGGCGAGAAATAGAAGACCGGAAACGGGCAGAAGAAGAATTAAGGAGAAGCGAAACAAAGTATCGCCTATTGTTTAACCACGACCCGAATCCTCTTTTTGTGGTTGATATGGATTCGTGTAAGATCCTGGATGTGAACGACCCGGCCACGGTAACGTATGAATTTGAACGCAAAGAAATGCTGGGGATGCCCTTTTCGGAGCTTTTCGATCCGGCAGAGACAGATCGGCTTTGGGGCGGGCTGCGGCACTTTGCGGGGCAAGAGTATATCTTCTTGCCCAAGTTATGGGCCAGAAAAAGGGGCGGGCATTGTTTTTTCATTCATCTGCACGCCCGTGCCGGTAAGTTGAAGGAATCAGACAGTGGAGACATTGGTGGGACCATGATTGTTAGGACCGTTGATATCGCCCGGCGCCTTGAACAGGAGGCTCAACTCATCCAGGCCAGCAAAATGGCCACCCTGGGTGAAATGGCTACGGGCATTGCCCATGAGCTCAATCAGCCCCTGAACGTGATGCGAGTGGGGACCGATTTTCTTGCCAAGATGATAAACCGTGGGGAGAAGATCTCAGAAGAACAGCTATTGGGGGTGAGCCGCAATGTCAGCGCCCAGGTGGACCGGGCCACCTACATCATCAATCACCTGCGAGAGTTTGGCCGAAAAACCGACCTGGGAGTTTATCCTGTAGACCTGAATGAACCCATTCAAGATATCTTCACGCTCCTGGGCGAACAACTCAGGTTACGAAATATCGAGGCGAGGCTGAAGCTGGCAGAAGGCCTTTCCAGGATCCTTTCCGACAAGAATCGCCTGGAGCAGATATTTCTGAACCTGGTCACCAATGCCAGGGATGCGATGGAGGCCAAGGGGCCGAAAGCAACAAAGAAGCTCACCATAACCACCTGCCAGGAAGGAGACAGGGTGGTGGCCGTGGTCTCTGACACGGGTGCAGGCATGCCGGAAAACATCCGGGACAAAATCTTTGAGCCTTTTTTTACCACAAAAGAGGTAGGAAAAGGAACCGGCCTGGGCCTATCGATTACCTATAATCTGGTGAAGGCTTTCAAAGGAGAGCTCCACGTGGAATCAGCCTCGGGAGTGGGGACAACGTTTAAGCTCACCTTCCCTGTCTGTCAAGAAGAAGGAGATCCCCATGGCAAAGTTACTTGTCATTGATGATGAACAGCCCATTCTGGAAATGCTGGAGATGTCCTTGGCCAGTGAAGGATATGAAGTGCTGACTGCCGAAAGCGGCGACAAAGGGCTGAAGGTTTTCGGGCAACAAAGGCCCAAGCTGGTCCTAACCGACATAAAGATGCCCGGAATGGACGGTATAGAAGTGCTGAAACGGATCAAGGCCATGGATAGCGACGCAGAGGTCATCGTTGTCACGGGCCATGGTGACATGGACTCCGCAGTGGCTGCGCTCCAGCACGGGGCCTCGGATTTTATTACCAAGCCCGTGCGGGATGAAGTGCTGATGCTGGCGCTCGAAAGAGCCGAGAAAAAGATAGCCATAAGCCAACAATTAAGAGACTACACGGACAACCTGGAACAGAAAGTCGAGGAATGTACCCTGGAGTTGAGGCAGGCAGAGGAAGAATTGATGAGGGCCGAGCGGCTTGCCACGATCGGAGAAACCGTGGCTGGATTGGCCCATTATATCAAGAATATCCTTACCGGACTACGAGGGGGCATGTACCTGGTCAACATGGGTATGAGCAAAGATAGACCTGAGAGATTGAAAGAAGGCTGGGAGATGGTCCAGCGCAACATTCAGAAGGTCTCGGACCTTGTCCTGGACCTTCTGAGATATTCCAAGGAGAGGGTGCCGCAAAGGAGTGCATGCAACCCCAATGAGATCGTCTCGGATGCGATGGAACTCTTCAGGGAAAGGGCCAAGGAATACCATGTCAAGCTAAGGAAAATTCTGGATCCGAATCTGACAGATGCCTACATTGATCCAGAGGGCATCCACAATGTGGTGTTGAATCTTATCTCAAACGCCATTGACGCATGCATCGATGACACAGACGCCTCCAAAGCCTGGGAGGTCACGGTCAAGACACAGCTGGAAAGGGATGCCAAGTCCGGAGACGATTTCCTTCTTGAAATCCGTGATAACGGATGTGGTATGACGGACGAGGTGAAGCAAAAACTCTTCACCAAGTTCTTCAGCACCAAGGCGGGTCGAGGCACGGGCCTTGGTTTGCTGGGGACCCAGAAGATTGTTCACGAACACGGCGGAGAAATCTCTGTGGAATCCAGGGTTGGACAAGGGACGACGCTTTCAGTTCGACTCAAGCGGGCCGTGCCTCAGAACTCCCAAGATGATCTTGACAAGCCGCAAAAAGATACTGGGACCTGATGGAGGAGCGTTTCTCGCTTGTGTTGGTTGGGTTAGTGGGGGGATGCCTTCATGTAGAGCATCTTACATACCCAGAAGAGTTCCTATCTCGGGATGCTTGCTTATAACCCTCAGGAATTGAGCGGTCCGATGTTCCAAGCGGTTTTCCAGGATTTGTACAATTTTCTGCATAACCGCATATCCGAAGGCGTGGTCCTGATTCAGGATGTCGAGGAATTTGGCTCCAGGGACGACTAAAACTTCGGAGGCCTCGGCAGACGCGGCATAAGATGTGTGATGGGTCGCCGAAGGCAGGAGGGCCGACCAGCCAAAAGAATACCCGGGCTTTATGGCACCAAGAGAAATAATAAGAGTCGGGGCCAGTTCCGCCTCAAGCAACACCTTGCCTCTTTTCAGTGAATAAAAACGATCCGCCGCACTGCCTGGTTCGTAGATGACTTGTCGTTCCTCAAGCGACTCCGTTTGAACCATTGGGGCCAAGTGTTCAAGCATCTGGTCCGTCAAACTTCCAAACAGCGCAACCCTTTTCAAGTCTTCTATGGAAACCATTGATGTCTCCCCTCCGCGACGAATATATGTTTTTTAATTCATATCACATCAAGAGAAAAACGACCACGAGAAAAATAGTAGCCACAGCTGCACTGATTCCGATGGGAGATGCGCCTGTTTCTAAGGCGGCACGGAGGGCGGCCTTCTTACGGGCAAGCTTTTCTCCCGCTGCCCCGCCTATGACCCAGGCCGGTACCATCGCCAGAAGGGCAGCCCTTGAGGGACCATCCCTCGATGTGCGGCCAAGATAACCGGCCACACCGCCCACAAAAAACCGTTCTGATACCGCGTTCAAGCCGTTCCACGCCTTGTCCATGACATAATAGAAGAGCCGACCCCCCATGCGATAAAACCAATCCGCGTCAAGATTCACACACCTCTGCTCGCCAGGATATATACCGGAAAGTAACAGAAGTGAAAAGGCGAGGGCCGAGAAGAAAAGGAGCTGGGTTTGTCCCAGGACGTGAGGTGCTGTGTATGGTACATAGTCGCAAGGATACGGGAGGAGGCTGTATAGCGGGCCGGGAAATGAACCTATGAAGATACACAGGAAGGCCGTGATCCCCATGGCAAGGAGCATATTCACCGGGGCCTCCTTGGGCCTCATGCCGGAGTCATGGCCGAAGAATGCAAAAAAGGGAATCTTGATGCCTGCATGATGGAACACGCCGGCCGAGGCAAAAAGGAGTATGAACCATATGATCCTCATGTGGCCTTGGGCAGCCGCATCCATGACCATCGACTTGCTCACAAAGCCGCTAAAAAGTGGGAACGCCGAGATGGATGCAGCCCCCACCATACAACATATACACGTAAACGGCATGGTCCTGTACAACCCTCCCAGAGCCGTACCATTGATCTTTCCTGTGCGATACATGACCGCGCCCATGGACATGAAAAGGAGGGCCTTGAACAGAACATCATTAAAGACATGAGCCACGGCGCCATTGATGGCCAGGGCTGTACCAATGCCGATACCGCAGACCATGAAACCGACTTGGTTGATCAAGCTGTAGGCGAGGACCCGCCTCAGGTCGTTCTCGATCACTGCGTAAAAGATCGGAAATCCGGTCATGATTGCCCCGATCCAGATCAACGCCCCGGTTCCGGGGAACGCCCTTGCCAGGGCATAGACAGCAGTCTTTGTGGTGAAGGCACTCAGGAATATGACCCCGGTAATCGTAGCCTCAGGATAGGCATCGGTGAGCCACGGATGGAGAATGGGCCAGGCGCAATTAACGCCAAACCCAATAAATATGAGGTAGCTGGCCAGTCCGTTCAATCCTATGTACCCGAACTCAATAGAGCCAGTCTGATTTACATATAGAACGATCCCTGCCAGGAGGCACAGGCCCCCTGCGGCATGAACCAGAACATACCTGTATCCTGCGTACGTGGAGGCCCTTGTCCTGCGAGTCCAGATCAGCATGACAGAGCTGACGGTGAGCATTTCCCAGAAGACAAAGAAGGAAAAAATGTCTCCTGCAAAGACAACCCCCAGGGCGCTGCCCGCATAAATGAGACCGGCCACATGCTGCAGGTCGTCTTTCAGGTGAAGGGCATAAAGGAGGGATATGAAGGTGATAAGATGGAAGATGTAACCAAAAAGGAGACTCAGCCTGTCTACTTTGCCAAAGACGACATCATAACCGAGGAACTTAGCGACCCAGTGGGTTCCTTCGGGGATGCTGATCAAGTTTATAAATCCGATGACAGGTATCAGCAACAAATAGGCGCTTTTCCACTTCCCCTTGATAAAGGGAACCAGTAATCCCCCGACGATAAATATGAATGCTGGCGGGACCGTACTAATCATAGTAGTCCTCTCGTCTTTTCATTAGGGGCCGAAGGATGTATTTGGCGGCAAGGACGAGGACCACGCAGGCCACGAAACCATACACAGCAGAGAACTCCAGCCACCCTTCCCAAGGAAAATGTGGATGCTTGTGGACAAAAAGGTCAATGATAAGCAAAACACCCAGCGACGAAAAAAAACAAGCAAGGAGTCTGTTTACGTTTCCTGGCCTGTCAAAAAGATATTTTTTTTCGGTCTGTTGTTTTTCTTCCATGTCAATCTCCTTACTATGGAGCGCCTGAAGCGAAAAGATGAAAACATCGTTCAAGTCAAAGCGTCTTAAAGAGGATAAAGCCGAGATACAGGACGCCAATGGTAATGGCTATGAAAAAAACTGTCTTGTATGGCGGCACGGGCTCGTGACCGAGTTCCATTTTTCCTTCTATTTCATCACTTCTTTCCACGCTCATCAGTTACGTCCCCGTTATGCTTTGTACCATCATGCTGGCCAACCTGAGAAAAGGTTGGGGATAGAAGAGCAGAATCACGGAAATCACGGCAGTGATCACCAAGGGCACCACACAAAAAAGTGGGGCCTCCTGCACCTTGTTTTCAAACATGGCCTCTTCGGGCCTGCAGAAGAATGCCTTGTAGACAACAGGCATAAAGTAAGCCGCATTGAGCAGGGAACTGAACAGTAACACGCCTAGAATGGCTGTCTGGTGGGCCTCCAGCGACCCCAGGACAAGATACCATTTGCTTATGAAACCGCCGCAAGGGGGTACCCCGGTGATACTCAAGGCGCCGATAAAAAAGGCCGCCATCGTCACCGGCATCCTCCTGCCGATGCCGATCATCTCGCTGATATTTTTCTTGCCCGTGGCCACGAAAATCGCGCCTGCGCAGAAAAATAGCGTAATCTTGCCAAAGGCGTGCATGGCGATATGCACCATCCCGCCGGTCATTCCCTTGGGAGAGAGCAGGCCTATGCCCAGAACGATGTATGAAAGTTGCGCAATCGTGGAAAAGGCAAGGAGCCTTTTCAGGCCGTCTTGAGAAAGGGCAATAAGCGAGGCAACAATGATGGTCACAGAGGCGATGAAGCAGATTGCCGTGCCAAAATGGAGTGACGATAACAACTGAATGCCGAACACACCGGTCAGGATGCGAACAATGCTAAAGACACCCACCTTGACAACCGCCACGGCATGGAGCAGAGCGCTCACCGGTGTGGGCGCCACCATGGCCGCAGGAAGCCACCCGTGCATGGGCATGATCGCCGCCTTGGCAAACCCGAAGATAAACATGAACAAGAGGAGCCCAAGCAATGGTTTGGATGCGGTTCCGGCAAGAAAGCCATGTTTTGAGAACTCCAGCGTTCCGGCCAGGTTGTATGATATCAGCATGGCGGGTAATACGAGACCGATCGATGTTCCCACAATATAAAGCAGATATTTATGTCCTGAACGGCGCGCCTCTTCATCCTGATGATGCGTGACCAGCGGGTAGGTGGCGAGAGAAAGCATTTCGTAAAAGAGGTAAAGCGTGAGAAGATTACCTGCAAAGGCCACCCCGATCGTGGCAGAAAGGCAGAATGCGAAGAAACAAAAATACCTCGTTTGACTGTGTTCTTTCAGCCCCCGCATATAGCCGATCGAGTATGCCGATGTGATGATCCAAAGAGAGGAAGAGACAAGCGCGAAGAGCATGCCGAGCGCATCCACCCTGAACTTGATCGCAGCCCCCGGCACGAATTCGACCAGCGTATATACAATCTCAGACCCCCTTAAGACGACTGGAAGCATTGACACGACGATCAAGAACTTTGCAATAGCCGCCACAAAGGTCCACGCCTCACGGACGTTCGGTTTCCTGCTGGAAACCAGTATAGGAGTCATCAGCAAAGAGACCAGCACAGCAAGCAACGGCCTTATAGATGTAATCGTTTCCATTGGATCCCTATTATTCCATATCCGTCATACGAAGCTGCTTGGTATGACAAACCGAATGATGTGGTTTACGATGTTACCCGTATAAAGACCGACCAGTATCAGGCCTGCTGCAACCACATAAAGCGGAACGAGCATGGAGAGAGGCGCCTCTGCCATCGGTTCCGGAGGATGGTCATGTCCGTGATGCTCCCCGGAAGGTTCGTAATAACCGATTTCAATGACCCTGAAGAAAAGTACTACGTTTACCAGGCTGCTGAAGATCAAGGCCACCATGAAACCGTAGTGGCCGGCCTGGATCGCTCCGGAGATCAAGTACCATTTGCTGAAGAAACCACACGTGGGAGGCACCCCTATGATGGACAGGGCCCCGATCACAAAGGCCCCCATGGTGAAGGGCATTTTAGTGAACAGGCCTTTCAGGTCGTCGAAGGCATACCCCTTTACCTTGTAAACGATGTTGCCCACCACGAGAAAGGCGCACAGGGTCATGAGGGCATCGTTTACAATATGCAGGATTGCCCCCGTCATTCCGGCACGGTTTCCGAGCCACGCACCGCCGACCATATAGCCGACCTCCGCAACGATGATATAGGTCAGCATCTTCTTCAAATCGCGCTGTGCCAGCGCACAGATGGCGCCTACTACAATGGCAACACAGGCCAGCCAGACAATGGCGTGGCTTACGGCCAGCGTGCCAAAGGCAAACTTCGGGGTGAAGACGGTCAATATAAGCCGGATCATGACATAGATCATCACCTTGGTCATCAACGGGGCGATCAAGCTGCTTGCCGCAGACGGGGCAAATGTGTACGCATTGGGCAGCCACGCATGAAGCGGGAAGAACGCCATCTTGATCCATACCCCGACCATGCAGATGATAAACGCGGCCATGACCGCCTTGGATTGGTAAAGTGCCGGCAGGAGACGGGCGATGTCCACCATATTCAAAGACCCGGTAGAGATATATAGATACCCCACACCGAGGAGATAGAAGCACGCCCCAATGGTACCCATGTACAGATAATTGAGACTCGCCAGAGGGGCCCGGTCCTTGTCACCCATAGCAATGAGGGCGTAGCCCGTAATGGACCCGATCTCCAGCAAAACGTAAAGGTTAAAGGCATCTCCGGTTACCGTGATACCGACCATGCCAGTGACAAAAAGGACATATAAGGTATAAAAGGGCCCTATTTTTTCGGGGAACTCTTGCTCAATACTCTTTTTACTGGCTATCAGATTGAGAAGGGCAGCCACAGACACCACGCAGAGAACCAGCCCATTCAGAGAATCAATATAATAGGCGATTCCCCATGGCGGGTCCCATCCTCCCAGTCGATAAAGGACGACGCCTTCGTTCAAAACCCTGAACAACAAGCCAATGCACGAACCAGCCGACACGGTCAGGGCCGCGACTGCAATGGGAAAACAAAGTTTCTTATTGATCCATCCGGCAGCGCTGATGATAAAAGCCGACAGCAGCGGGACAGCGATAAGGAGTGCAGGATACTGTAGGCTCATTTTTCCCTTACCTGCGTTAGTATTTCGTCTTCTTCCAGTGAGTTATACCTGTTGTAGATCCTTATAGCCAATGCCAGGGCGACTCCCAGGGTGGCCACGGAGACCACGATGGCGGTCAGCATCAGCACGTGGGGCAAGGGGTTGAGGTAGTCTGCCGCATGGATCACGTGAGAGTGCCCTCCATGGCCATGCTCTATGATCGGAAGGGTGCCCCCCTTTTTTACGCCTATGGAGACGTAAAACAGGATAATGGCTGTTTGAAAGATGTTCATGCCCACGATCTTTTTGATCAGGTTGTTCTTGGCGATCATGGCGTACAGGCCGATCATCATGAGGGTAATATAGATCCAGTAATTGTACTTAGCCACAAGCATGTGAAGCCAATCACCCATCGTTCCTATAACCCTTCATCATATTCGCCCCTTGATGAGACATTGCAATAGATCCAAATCATTGTGGCCATAACGGCAATGCCCACGCCGATCTCTACGATAAAGATGCCGTGAGATCGGGCCATAATCGGATCCACATGCAGCAAGGGTGCAAGAGCACTGTAATCCAGGAAATTGGCCCCCAATAGAAGACACAACGCGCCAGTACCCGCATAGATAAAGACGCCCGTGGCACACAGCAGGGCGTCCACCTTCTCCCGGAGCCTTCTCACGGCCGTTCTCAGATCCTGGGACATGGCTAGCACGATAACACTGGCTCCTAGCATAACGCCGCCCTGAAACCCGCCGCCCGGGCTATGGTGGCCGTGGGCGATCACGTACAAGGCAAACAGCTGAATAAAGGGGACCAGTAATCGACACATGGTCTTGATGATCAGATCGTGGGGCGTCCAGGCGGTGTCGATCCTTTCGAAGTCGTCGGACGGCGGTAACTTACCCTCTCTTAGGCGTATGGTTACGCCAGTCAGAACATGCCGATAGAGCCTTTCTGCAGACTCTTTGCGCCGGAAGATGCGCAGGAGGAGAAAACAGGCCACGCCGGCCGAAAAAATAACCGTGGTTTCATACATGGTGTCATAACCACGATAGTCGGCTAGGACAGAGGTCACCATGTTGGGGACCGCGGTTTCCTCAATGGTCTTTTCAATGTAATGAGGAGAAACATGCAGGCTGGCAGGTGACTTAGGGTCACCCCACGGCGGGAAGTCCACGGTGGCATAAATCAAGAGCGCACCCGCCAAAACCGCTATAATCAATCCTGTAACCTTCAATCCTTTGTCCTCCTGGTGGTGCGGAACACGGCTGCCACGAAAAAAACAGTACTCACCCCGGCCCCCACCGAGGCCTCGGTAAAGGCCACATCAACCGCTCCCATGATAGACCACAGGAGACACATCATGAAGCTGTAGGCGCCGAACATGATAGCGGCCCCCAGCAGATCCTTTACCGTGATGGCGCCGATACCCACGATAACCACCAACGTCAGAATCGCCAAATCTAGCTGCCAGATCATGGGCTATCTCCTATCCTCTCCTTTGGTCCACGGGGCCAGGCCGGCCCTCACGCCCGCATCCACAATCGCATGGGTCGCCGTGGGGCTGGCCAGAAAGACAAAGACCAGGATCAATATTATCTTGAGACTGGTGAGCAAAGCGCCCAGAGAAAAATAGTGCAGGTTGAATAATGCCAGGCCTGTCATGGCCAAGAGAGAGCCTAGCGTGTCGAGTTTTCCGGCTGGATGGAGTCGGGAATAGAAATCAGGAAAACGCAGGATCCCTACAGCACCGCCTGTAAAGAAAAAGAGGCCGATGAACAGGAGCAAGCATACGATGATATCCATGTCTTATAATCTCCCAGGTATGTTGTCCGGATCCCGTATAAGTTTGGCTTGCCTTGAAAGAGAGCCCGCACCCATGAGGGGGCTCTCAGTCATACAAACCCTTGCGCTTTTGAAAGTATCTTGAGGCTGCCAGCACCGCAATAAAGTTCAACATGGCATAGGCCAGGGCAATGTCGACGAACATCTCGACCCTATGGTAGATCAGGCCGATCAGGATCAACAACACGGCAGTCTTGCTCCCAATGGCATTGACACCGATCATACGATCCACGACGGTGGGCCCAACCAGCGCGCGGTACAGACTAAGGGTCATCAAAAAAGCCAAGTAAAGACCCGAATACAGAAACACGTTATCCATCATACTTCACCAAAGGTCTTGGCAATCCTTGCTTCCATCTCGCCCGGCAGTGGGTCGCCGGACGCCTTGTCAATCGCATGGACCTTGAAATCCCCTTCAAGCGATATGTCGACGGTAATGGTGCCGGGGGTCAGGGTGATTGAATTTGCGAAGGTCACCAGAGCCAGGTCACTCCTGAGGTGACTTCGAAATTTGATAATTCTTGGGTCGATCAGGTCCATCATCCTCGGATGGAAGACCAGATAGGTGACGTGAAGATTTGCCTTGATGATCTCGAGCATCAGCCAGGGAACATATCGAATGAACCGGGCCCACTGTTTCAAGAGCCCTTCAATTTTCGGGGAGGGGAACAAGAGATCAGAAGAAAGGTATGAAACAATGGCACAGGAAACAAGGCCGAGGCTCATGTGAAAAGCGTCAAAGTGGCCTGAGAGAATGAGCCAGAGGCCAAACATGATAATAAAGGTAAGGATAAAAGGGTAAAAAAAGAGCCTTCTTGGGTGGGCAGAGCGCCCGGATGGGTGAGGGCCGCTACCGGTCATTGAGACCTTGTCGTCCAGATTTTGTTGCTCCTGACTATCCACCTGGCGTTCCCTCCCCCGCTTCGCGATGCAATGGTCTACCCCCTGGGCGAGTTGCCATAAGCCATGTGATCGAGCCACCAGAGTTGGAGTGGCTTTCATCGATTGGCGCTCTTCATTTCATGTTATTTCCCTCTCAGCAAGTGGTGTGCCAAGGCGGATGGGGTCTCCGCAGAGCTTGTTAACCATTTAAGTTTACAGCATTTGTTCCTTCATTTCCCGGGGCCTGGCGTGAAGCATGTGCGGCACGTTTATGCCGTTAAATGAACAACCAAACAGATATTGACATTTTTCTGCCGGTTTGATATGGGACATCCGGAGCGAGTGTTGAACCGAAGAGGCGGGTTTTTTGTGCGTCCTGATTTATCGGCGCTGCAAGGGGTCTTCAAAATCCGCCGGCAGCCCTGCACAAGCTTCTTGGGCCGCGTCCATCTTGAGAAAAGAAGGAAGGGAGGCCTTGCGATGAGTCCTCAAAAGATTGCGCTGCACGGCCGAATCGAGCCTGATGTTTTCCCAGAGTTCGTGGTGGTGAGTCAACACATGCGCTCTGTGATGAGAACCGTCCAGCAGATTGCAGGCTTTGATGCCAATGTGCTGATCTACGGGGAGTCTGGAACGGGCAAGGAGCTCCTGGCACGCATCGTGCACCAAAAGAGCAATCGCAGGGATAACCCTTTCGTGCCTGTCAACTGCGGCACCCTCTCGGGAGAACTTTTCGAAAGCAAGCTCTTCGGCCACGAGAAAGGGGCCTTCACGGGTGCTATCAGGCAGACAAGGGGCCGGTTCGAACAGGCCCATCATGGGACCCTCTTTCTTGACGAGGTCTCGGAGATTTCACCACGCAATCAGGTCAACTTTCTTCGGGTGCTGGAGGATGGCTGTTTCCGGAGAATCGGGGGCGAAGCGCCCACTACCGTTGATGTACGTATCGTTGCAGCCACCAACAAGGATCTTGCCGGGGAAGTCAAGACGGGGCGTTTTAGAAAAGACCTTTACTACCGGTTGCAGGTCATTCCTCTCAGCCTCCTGCCTTTAAGGGAGCGGAGAGAAGCGATTCCTCCCCTGGTGAATGAATTTTTGGAACGATTTGCCAAGATCTATCAAAAAAGCCGGGTCAGGGTCTCCGACGACGCCATGCAATTGCTCATGTCGCATGAGTGGCCAGGCAACATCAGGCAGCTCAAGAACCTGATAGAGCGAATGTTTCTAATGGCATCCGGACCGGTCATCAACCTTGAGGACTTTCCGGAGGATTTTGTACGAGGGGCTTCCGAACCACGAGCCGCGGCCGTCCACGAGGCAGAGCCCATGTCTTACCAGTCGGCATTGCCAGGGGGCGTTGTACCTTTGAGTGAGGCGCGGGAGAAGGTGGAAAGGACCTTGATCTTACGAGCCTTGGAAATAACCGATGGGCAGAGGGCCAGGGCGGCCGGGTTGCTTAAGATCAAACCCCGTACCCTTCGGCAAAAAATGAGTGACTATGGTATCAAGTATCGCAGGACACGAAAGAGGGCTTCAGCAAGGCCTGACGTCTAATCCATGGGCGCGCCAAACGTAAGGAGGACAGAAGATGAGGCCCAGGCTCTTGCTTGTTGATGATGAAGAGATGTACTTGGAATACCTCTCCAAGCGCTTGATAAACCATCACTTTGATGTGACAAAATGCTTGAGCGGTGAAGAGGCCCTGGAAAAGATACGAGATCGCGATTTCGATGTCGTCATACTCGACGTGCTTCTGCCGGGCATAGACGGCGTCGAGACCCTTCGGGAGATTAATAAGCTGCAGCCCCTCACCGAGGTCATCATGTTAACGGGCCATGCCTCCCTGGAATCAGGTCTGGAGGGGATGAAGCTGGGCGCCTTTGATTATCTGAGGAAACCTTGTGACACAGAAGAGCTCATTACGATGATCAACCGGGCATACGAGAGAAAGGCCGAACGCCAAGAGCGCATCCGTCTTACCAGCGAACGTTACGACATTGAGAGCAAACGGGATTGAGGTTCTGGGACCGACCGATGCCTTGCGCGAGGTCTTTCTCACTGTTGGTGGGTCAACGAATCTTCATGGGCTCACGAGATCGGAATTTGGATGGTGAACGTGGTCCCGACGCCCACCTCGCTGTCAAGGGTAATTTTTCCTCCCAGATTTCCAACAATGTTCCGGCAGATGGGAAGTCCCAGCCCTGTCCCCTTGCCCGGGGGTTTGGTCGTATAAAAAAGCTCAAATATCTCTTCCCGAGCTTCCTTGGGAATTCCCCCACCATTATCCGTGATACGGATCTCAACCTGTGAGTCGGCTTTCGTTGTTCCTATCTCAATACGCCCCTGGTTTCCCTGTTTCTCCAGCACGGCATGGATGGCGTTGGTGATGAAGTTGACAAAGACCTGCTCCAACAGTTTTGGGTCTGAGGTCACCGGGAGAGGCTCACCGGCAAAGTTCAGGTGGATTTCGATGGGGGTGTGTTTCAGTTCGGGCTTGAGAAAATCAATGGTCTCCTTGATTAAGGTATGGATATCAAACTCGGTTTTGGTTGGAGCTGAATCACGTACGAAATCAAGGAGCTTGTGGGTAACGTTGCGACAGCGCCTCGTCTGGGCACTGATCTTCTTTATCACGTCCTCTAATTCCTGCCGGTCCTCATGGCTCAACCCCTTGGCGTCTTTGATGACCATCTCGGCCCAGCCCGATGCCTCACTAATGACGGCCATGGGATTGTTCAGCTCATGGGCGACCCCTGCGGCAATCCGGCCCATTTCTGCTAATCTATCCACCTGAACGAGATCGTCCTGGAGCTTTTTCCATTGTGTAATGTCGCGACACACACCTACAGTACCGACCCTTTGGCCGTCTCTGTTGGTCAGGCTCATTAGGGACGCATGACAGTGGACCCTTTTTCCTTCCTTGTCTCGGAAATAAATATCCGGGGCCATGGCACATCCCTGTTCCTCGCAGGTGGCCATGACATGGTGAAACCCATGCCGATCTTCGGCAAGCTCCTCAATGGATCTGCCTATTATCTCTTCGACCGAATAGCCGAGCGCCTTTTCGGCCCCCTTGCTAAAGGAAATGAGGATGCCGGTGACCTCGGTGGCAAAGATCATGTCAGTGGAGTTCTGTAATATGCTGTGCAGATACCCCCTGGTTTGATGTAACTCTATCTTGTGGCTGGCCAACTCCCGAGAGAGCCTCTTGAGTTCGGCCTTCAGTGTGCTATTCGAGTCCATAAATTTTGCGCAAATCCGCGATAGCCTTTCTCATCCCGTGGGCACCCAGCCCTGATTTGTGGATTTCATCCAGTTGCTCCCGGAACTTGGCGTCTTGGACTTCTAATTTTTTCTTGTGGGCCTCTTTGATGGCGGCCACAAGGTCGTCATGATCCACAGGCTTAAGGAGATATTGAAAGGCATCCTCCTGGCCGCTCTCCAGTGCCGATTCTATGGACCCATGGCCCGTCAAAACAATGCACTGTAAAAAGGGCTGAATTTGCCTGAGTTGCTTTTGGGTTTCCACCCCATCTATCCCTGGCATCTTCAGATCTACGACAGCCACATCATAATGGTCTTGCTTTGCCACCTCGATAGCCTGTTCTCCAGAGAAAGTGGCCTTCACTGTGAACCCCAGTTTCAAAAGGCGTTTGGACAGGTATTCAAGCAGGGTCTCTTCGTCGTCTACCAAAAGAACTCGGATGTTTGGCTGGTCGGTCATAATCTCCTCCTCAGGGTTTAGTCTTTACAGGCTTCCGGTAACAAGCGCATTCGCTGGCAAAGGGCCCTTCAGCCTCTTTCGTGTTTGTTGCGTATCACTTCCCCCCCCCATTGTCAAGCAAATTACCAACAAAAAACGACCGGCCTAACCTTCTTGTATCTGTGCCAAATCAAATGGTTAGCCCTTGATGCTGTCTTCCCTGTTTACTGAAGATCCTGCGATAGACCAGCCTCGGGTTGCGTTGCAGCCAGGACCTCTTTAAACAGATCCTCCTTGAAGAGGATTCCCACCACCTCTTCCCCTTCCACCACAGGGAGCCAATCGATTCTTACAGAATTCATGAGATGAACCGCTTCCATGAGGGTGCCGCGCTGGTGAATCACGCGGGTTACCGGTGACATGATTTCGGCAGTGGACCTTTCCAATATCGCCTCGCATTCCTCGCGGAACTGACCCTGCCAGAAGATCGGAAGCTCTTCCATGGACTTTGCGGATGGTTCCATGTGGCCCAGGACATCATCGACGGAAACCATGCCCAATACCTCTTCCTTGTTTTCCACTTCGTCCACCACGAGTAGATAGGGGCAACACAGGCTATGGCGTTTCTCGTGGAGCATCTTGACCGCTTCCGCCAACTTTGTATGGGGGGATATCCGTTCAAGACTGCTCAGGTCAAGCATCAAGTCCTGTATCCGTTTTTCAGGCATCCCGTGTGTTTCCCCCCGGCATTCTTTTCAGAAGACGCAAGATACTGATGGTTTCGTAAAAAGTCGATTTTACGCACTCCGTGAACATTTTGGGGGCCCTTAAGATGTTCAGCTAAAATGCTAACACGCTGTGAAGCTCTGCGCTCAACATTACTGCCTCGGTCTCCAAACTGATACCCTCTCACAGCTTCCTCCAAGCAAGTCATGTGCCAGTGGGCACACACCCTGAAGGCGCCTGCTAACAGGTCTTTTTCACAGGGCTTATGGGCAGATCCTCAAACCAATGAGGCAGGAGACCTAGTAGGCAAATTTATGCCGTTAGCATGGACAAGGCGATCATGGTCGTCCCTTTTCTTGCCGTTTTGTCGGGATAACACGGGTGCACCTGCGGCTTGCTGCACGGATCTTCAGTCCCTTCTTTCGATATCTGGCTGTCGCATTTTAGGGTTGTATTTCAGCCCATTTCCTATTAGAATACCAGGAATTTTTGTCCATTGAGGCGGCTGGGGGTGGTTGGGTCTTCGGTTGTGGGAAATCGCAATACCGCTTAAGGAAACCGTGGGGCGAGAATGCTCCTCCACTGATGATTCCTTCACGCAGCGGGGCCGAAGCATTCTCCGAAGCATTCTAATGTCCCGCATCGAGGTTGCTCTGGCAAAGCCCTGCTTTGCCGGTTTCCACAGTTTTTGAAGTGAACACCTATATGCTTACAAAAGGGTCAGCCAAAGAAAGGAAGGTGCTTATGAGGAGGTTGTTGGTGATGAGTCCGGTCCTTGGTGCGGCAGCATTGATTTTTGCCCGCAGCTGGGATAAGTCCGCAGTGGCTGAAACGTCTTCGGTTCAGAAAACCGGACTGCCGGATGTCATGGTGATGCATGCAGACTACCCACACACAAAGACCCTGGTCACGTTTTCCCACAAGAAACATATCACAGACTACAAGGTTACGTGCGGTCAGTGTCATCATGATGACGCAGGCGAACCGCGAACTGATCTTAGGGTGGGCGACTCCGTGGGCCCGTGCATGGATTGCCACTCGGAACCCGGCCAGAGCCCAAGAGGGGCCAAGCTGTCAAAGACCGAGCGCTTAGAGTACCATGCTGATGCACTTCACTATAATTATACGGTCTGCCACAAAAAAAATCAAGATGGACATCACAATCTATATAGGCAAGATGGACATCACAATCTACATGGGCAATAATGTATAGACAAAAGGTTGTATGCGGACCGGTTGTAAGCATTTGCAGGATGGTGTTTTTTTTGATAATGGGGGTTTGGGCTTGGCCCAATGTGTGAGGCGGTGTCGCTTACCGGAACACCATCAGGATTCTTAAGCTGGAAATTGCTTTTTTGAATTCGCGGTTTGCCTGCCCTGGTTCTCAGGAAAATCCCCAAGGCCTGGAAAACAATTATACGGCGATTGATGTGAGATAGGAGAGTGTATGAGTGCTGAGACATTGGCAACCTTTCCAATGGGCGGAATCCACCCCAGAGAAGGCAAGGAACTGACCGAAAAACTCGCCG
>CAZCXI010000054.1:0-19923 GCA_964502635.1 uncultured Desulfobacterales bacterium | reverse complement strand
TTGGGTCTTCGGCCCGTGGCCAGCAGGATTTCATCACATTGGATGACTTCTTCTTTGCCACCTGCACCCTCGAGGACCAGTGCCTTGTGGTTTTTCTCCGGATAAACCCGCTTTACCCTTGAACTCATTCGCAACACCATGCCGTCATGCACCATCTGGCTCGTCACTACGTCGGCCATATCGGCGTCTTCAAGGCCCAAGGGGTATTCCAATATGTCGATGAGTACGACGTTGCTTCCCAAGCGGGCAAAGGCATGGGCCAGCTCGGCGCCAATGGGGCCTGCGCCCAACACGGCGAGTCGAGGCGGCAAGGCTTGCAAGGAAAACGTTTCGATGTTCGTGATGAAACCGGTCTGCTGCAGCCCCTCAATCGGGATCACCATGGGCCTGCTGCCCGTGGCAATGGTGAAACGGCTGCCCGATAACGTCTTCCCGTTGATTCTGAGTTCATGATCGGAGACAAACTCCGGGCTGCCAAAGATCACCTCCACGCCCAGCCCTTGAAACCGCTCCACAGAATCGTGCACCGCCACTTGGTCAATCACCTGCTTGACGTGCCCCATAACCGATCCCAGATCGCAGGGAGGCACATCCACTTCAGGCAGGCCAAACGCCCCAAGATGTTTGGCATAATGATACACCTTGGCCGTCTTGATGAGGGTCTTGCTCGGGACACAGCCATAAAACAGGCAATCGCCTCCCAGTCTGTCCTTTTCGATCAGGGCCGTTTTCGCGCCAAGCTGCGACGCCCCTGCAGCGACCGTGAGGCCCGCCGCGCCCCCGCCAATGATGATCATGTCATAATCGTATTGAGACATCTCCCCATCTCCTCTGCATCGCCATTAAGTCACCCGCCAGTCACATCCTTCATGCCTCATCAGGTCATTGGCGGCCTGGGGTCCCCACGTGCCCGCCTCGTAAAAATGCAGGGAGCGTTCACGATCCTTGCATTTTTCGCAGGCATCCAGTACCGGCGAGAGAAATGCCCAGCACAACTCTACCCCGTCCTGGCGCACGAACAAGATGTGGTCCCCCAGCAGGCAGTCCAGAATGACCTTTTCGTAGGCATCCAGGAACGCCCCTTCCTGAATCGTTCTGTAATGAAAATCCATGGTCACGGGCTGAAGACAGACCTTTGCACCGGGAAGTTTGGTTTGAAACGTTAACGTGATTCTTTCCTCCGGTTGAATCCTCAGGACAAGCACGTTCGGCTGGATCTTTTCGGACAGGGCATTGCGAAACATGAGGTTTGGCACCTGCTTGAACTGGATGGCGATTTCCGTGATCTTTGTTGCCATCCTTTTGCCGCAACGCAGGTAAAACGGCACCCCCTGCCAACGCCAGTTGTCGATGAAGACCTTGGCCATGGCGAATGTGGGGATCAATGAGCCTTCATCCACGCCGGGCTCTTGTCTGTATCCAGGTGCGGGGCTCCCCTGAATCGCGCCCGCCGTATACTGCCCCAGGACGAGGTGATCGTCAATCTGGTCTACCGGGAAAGGCCGAAGCGATCGGAAAACCTTTGCTTTTTCATCCCTGACCCTGTCTGCCTCGAACACAGAAGGTGGCTCCATGGCGATGAGGGCCAAGAGTTGAAGCATGTGATTCTGAAACATATCTCTCAGGACGCCTGCTTGTTCATAATAGAGCGAACGGTGTTCCACGCCCAAGGTTTCAGCGGCCGTGATCTGAACGTGATCAATGTATCCCCGGTTCCATAGGGGCTCAAAGATGGCGTTGGCAAAGCGGAACATCAATACATTTTGTACGGTTTCCTTGGCCAGATAATGATCAATGCGATAAATTTGATCCTCGCCAAAGTGCTCATGGATGTGACGGTTCAGATCCTGAGCGCTTTTCAGATCGCGGCCGAAAGGCTTTTCGATGACGACCCTGGACCACCCGGAAAAGTCTTGTCTCTCCCCTGCAAGGGCTGCTTTGCCCATGTCCTTGATGATCTTGACGTACTGGGCAGGCGGGACCGCCAGGTAGAAGAGCCGGTTTCCCGGCATCCGGCGATCGCGAAATTGGCCTTGCAAGAAACCTGCAAGTTCACCGTAAGGGGAATCCGCCTCCGGGTTGATACTCTTGTAATACAGCTGTGAAGCAAAGGCGTCCCAATCCTTTTCCATAGGGGTTTCTCCGGCCAGGGTTTGTACGGACGCTTTAATGAAATTTCGATACGCCTGGCTCGTCATGTCATTGAGATCCGCCCCTACAATCAAAAAAGGGTCGGGCAATCCCCCATTCTGATAGAGCCGAAAGAGCGCCAGGATGAGTTTCCTTCGTGCCAGGTCGCCCGAGGCCCCGATGATGACAATCGCGCATGGGTCTGCAGGCACTTCAATGGCGCATGATCCAGGCCCATCGAGGGGTGCGCCACCGATCTGGACGATGGTTTGGCTGCCCTGGTCGGTGCTGTGATTCTCGTTCACTTTTTCTTGACCCCGTGTCCGCCAAACTCATCGCGGAGTGCGGCAATGACTTTGGCGCCAAAAGATTCTTCCTGTCGGGAGCGAAAGCGTTCCAAAAGGGACAAGGTAATCACAGGCGCCGGCACATCGTTTTCGATCGCTTCGGCCACGGTCCAGCGGCCTTCACCAGAGTCCTGAACATATCCCCTGATGGACCCCAGCTTCGGATCTTTCGTAAACGCATCTTCAGCCAGTTCCAGGAGCCACGAGCGGATGACACTGCCCTGATTCCATAGATGCGCGATCTTTTCTAGATCAAGCCTGAACGCTCTTTTTGCATTCAAGATCTCAAAACCCTCGGCATAGCCCTGAAGCAAGGCGTACTCGATGCCGTTATGGACCATCTTCACAAAATGCCCTGCGCCACTGGCTCCCATGTAGGCGTAGCCGTCTTCCGGCGCCAATGTTTCAAACACAGGCTCTAATGGCCTAAAGGCCGACTCTTCGCCACCAATCATCAGGCAGTACCCGAGCCTGAGCCCCCAAATGCCACCACTGGTGCCCGCGTCAAGGAGGGAGATCCCCTTTGTCTTGACCGTTGCCGCCCTTCTCATGGAGTCTTTATAGAAGGAATTCCCCCCATCGATCAGCACGTCGCCTTCTGCCAGGAGCGAGGATAGCGCGCTGACGGTTTCCTCCGTGGGATCACCGGAAGGCACCATAATCCAAACGGCGCGAGGCGCATCGAGGTTGTCGACGAGTTCCTTGAGCGAATTTGCAGGGACGGCCCCCTTGTTTTCTGCTTCTTTTAAGGCTTCTTTGACGGGATCGAAGGCCACAATCTCATGGCCCCCGTTTAACAGGCGCTCCACCATGTTCCCGCCCATTTTGCCCAAGCCCACAAAGCCGATCTTCATTTGGTTTCCTCCATTTATGCCTGTGTTCATCCTGACACCCCACACGGCTTGCCCGATTCAGGCTACCGCTATATGGGAAGGCGGTCCAAGGATCGCAAGCGAAGGTGGAGCAAAACTTTGATGCATTTCCTATCCTAACTCCAACATTGGGAAAAGTGTATGGGGTGAATACTGTATTTTTTCTGGGAAAATGCTGTATTTCGCCGTTTTCAAGGTCAAGGTATTGTCATGTAAACAACCATAGATAGACCTGAGAATCTATGCGCAGACAATGGAAAGAATTGACGGGCCCCTTGAGAGCATTGGAGTGCTCACGGGCTCGGACCAGAAAGGATTCGGATGGGGCCATACCACGCCGTGGCCTCTTCGCCAGTGTTGTCGGTGTCCGTCATGATAGCAATCGCACCTGCCTTGGGCGGATCTTTTCCAAAATAACGGCGATAGTCCTCGAGCACGTTTCTTTTTTCCTCGACCCACTTCCCGGTCAGTTCGGGTCCGCTTTGAACCGCGATCATCACAGTATTTGCCGTAAAGGGATTGGGGACGGCCTTGCCGGCGGCAAGCTTGTTGGCCCAGATGTAGTTGAGTGCCTTGGTCTTCCAGAACGCCCAGGAAGGGAAGACCACGTACACACGGGCGGCATAGTCATCCCCGTCTTTATGAAGGGCACTCCCTTTGGCAAGGACATGGTCGACCTTCCAGCGCCATTGCAGAACAGGGTAATCTTTCAGGTCGTACCTTATCTTGTAGTAAAGGGCCGAGGCAGCCGAGCGACTTGTGGCCTTGATGCACCACTGATCGTCTTCCTGCATCACCTGGTAATCGGTTTTTCCTTTGAATGATTTTTCTATCCATCTTGGGCTCAGGCCTTCTTTATAGTCGTCAAGCAGAACATCGTCTGCACAGACGGGCAGGCAGGCACATATCAAGACAAAAAGGCATAGGAGCCACGCGGTCGCATTCTGTCGAATGGCTTTTCTTGGTTGCATTCTCCAATTTCTAACAATAAGATCTACACAATCAAAACTTTGGGGCCAGGACCTCACTGTGAGCTTTTATCATGTTTTTCAAGAAACCTGTAGTAGCGAATCATGCCCTGCTCGAGGTCTGAAGAAGGCGTGGAGAAGCTGAAGGCACAAGAAGGATAAGGCCCATGCGCAGAACCAAGATCGTGTGCACTATCGGGCCGGCCAGCGGATCTGCTGAGATCATCCGGGCGTTGGTCGAACAGGGTATGGATGTGGCCAGGCTGAACTTTTCTCACGGAAGTCGCCGGGAGCATAAGGAGAAGATTCGGATCATCCGGACGATCTCCGATGAACTGAGACTGCCTATTGCAGTGTTACAGGATTTGGCAGGGCCGAAGATCCGGGTCGGGACCATCCCGGAGCCCGGGATCAGGCTTGAAGCGGGACAGGCCTTTGTTCTGACCAATGAGAGCATCGAGGGCAGTCCCGAACGGGTATCCGTCTCCTACGCGAGCCTGCCCGAGGAAGTGAGGCAAGGGGACCGGATCCTCCTCTCGGACGGTTCCATTGAGCTGACGGTCAAGGGAACAAGCCAGCGTCACATCGACTGCGAAGTCGTCACCGGCGGTCTCCTCACCTCCCACAAGGGTCTCAATTTGCCCACCCGCACCATCAAGGCTGATTGCCTGACAGACAAGGACCGGGAAGACCTCCTTTTCGGTTTGGACAACGGAGTGGATTATGTGGCCCTGTCCTTTGTGAAGACGGCCAGGGACATTTTGAGGGTGAAGGAGATCATCCAGGAGAAAAAAAGGGATACCCCGGTCATAGCAAAGATCGAGAAGCATGAGGCCGTCAGACATATTGATGAGATTATGGACATCGCTGATGCCGTCATGGTGGCCCGGGGGGATCTGGGGGTGGAGATCCCGCTGGAAGAGGTGCCCCTGATTCAGAAGATGCTGATTCGCAAAGCCAATGCCTTGGGGAAGCCGGTCATTACCGCGACCCAAATGCTTCGATCCATGGTGGATTCACCCCGGCCCACCAGAGCGGAGGCCACGGATGTGGCCAATGCTGTGCTGGACGGCACGGATGCGGTGATGCTCTCTGAGGAAACCGCTGTGGGCAACTACCCGGTCCAGGCGGTTCAGTTTATGACCCGCATTATTGAGAGTGTCGAACGTGAGTTTCCCCATGAGAGATACCTGGAACTCACGCCCGACAATGATGTCTCAGCATCGGTAGCCCATGCCTCGTGCGTGCTGGCCGACCACCTCAAGGCGTCTG
The DNA here is from genome assembly GCA_964502635.1 of uncultured Desulfobacterales bacterium. GTDB lineage: Bacteria > Desulfobacterota > Desulfobacteria > Desulfobacterales. Next base: position 14,334 of record CAZCXI010000054.1, on the reverse strand, counting down.
CCATCGTGGCGCCCACGCAGTCGGGGCTGACGGCCAGGCATATCTCTCGTTTCAGGCCCAGGCAGCTCATTATTGCCCTGTCCCCGCACCGGGACACTATTCAGAGGCTTGGTCTTGTCTGGGGCTGCCTGCCACGAATGGTGGATGATCCCAAGGATACGGACGACATGATTGAGAAGATGGCCGAGTCGGCCCTTGAGACGGGGCAGGTATCAAGAGGCGAGTTGGTCGTGATGACGGCAGGTCATCCTGTGGGCGTGGCCGGCAGCACCAAGATCATCCGAGTCAAGAGGCTTTGATTGGAAGGGGACCCTATCCTCCCCGTAAGAAAGGCGGTTGATTAGCGGTTCTTGGATGTGAAATCGTTTGGGTACGTAAAGAATTCAGGCCTTAGAATTCTACATGGACCAGCAGATATTTGTATTCTTGGAGTTGTTGTTCAGATGGTTATCAACAGTACGCATGGCAAGTCCAGGCTGAGTACATGTCTTGATGTTCAGGATGTTGATGCAAAAAAAGGTGAAGCCACACATGACTTCGCCCTACAAAGGCAAGTCCTTATCAGTGGCGTTTTGCCAAGCGCCAAAGTTTACCGTGGGGGCCAACTTCCTTCATGATGAAGTTGTCATTTGCTTCAAATTTTTTTCTAAGCAACGGGGAGGGTTTGAATACGAATACATCACTGAAACCCTCGGAAATTCGGATAATATCGTAGTTTGTCACAACCCAGATCCTTACTTTTGAATCAAGCAGATGGCTCAAGGAGAGAAGGTCGTCCATGGCGACGATGACCACCAGTGGGTGTTGCGCCTGGTTAATAATTCGGGCGACTCTCGGATTATAATAGCTGATTGGCTTGGTCCACCAGGTTTCAGCCTGCGAACTGATTGTACATGACACGATTCCACAAACAATCACAAATGCTGTGATAGCTTGCCAAATGGTTCGCCGTGCAAGACGGCCGGAGTTCATCTTGGTCGAAAGTAGGTATGCAACTGCTAACTGAATGCCCAAGTAACTTGGTGCCAAATATCTGTTTCCACCTCCAGACCTCCTCCCCCCAAGAAGTAAATCGGGCAGGGCAAGCCCAAGAAAAGAGACCAAGATCATTGCAAGAACAAATAAACAGCTACGTTTCGGGGTCTTTGAATAGAGGAAATAAATAGAGTAGAGCGCCATAATTAGCATTAACACACGGATTGAGTAAGAGAGAAATACGCTGAAGTCATACTGGTCGACAAATTTAAGAGAGTGGTCTGTATCCAGAAAAATGGCACTAAAGTTAAAACCCCACATTCCAAAGAGGTAGAAAGGATTTACCTTTTGATTTGACCATGACATTCGACTGCTGGCCGCATCAAAATGCGCGATTATGATGTATAGCCAAGGCATGAAAGCAACTAGACCTCCCAGAGTTGCTCCGAGGTAAGTGATCAACGTCCTCGGTAATGGGAGCAGCTTCCAGCCGGTTTGTGCTAATTGTTTACCGAGCACATAAACCCCATGTGCGATAATCACCAAGACGAATAACGCGTGCGTGTACATACCCACTGAAACGGTAACTGCATATAGAGCCCAGCTACGTTTAATTTTTAGGCGCAGTGCCCACAGAAGCGTTGCGCTGGACAGCAAAATGGTGACCGTCCACAAGCTGTATTGACGCGCCTCTTGTGCATACAGCACATGAAAGGGGGAGACAGCCACCATTACTAATGTGACCCATGCCACCCGGCGCATTTCGAACAACTCCCGGCACAGCCAGTAAAGGCATGGGAAAACCAGCAGACTGGCGAAGGCCGACAGACTCCTAATGCCCCAGATTGAATCACCGAACAATCCTGCCCAGAGTCGTGCCAGCCCGTAATAGAGCGGAGAAAGCTGCGGGTCATGTGCCGATAGAGCGGTTAAAGTGCTGAGCAAGCCTCTATGAGGATTGACACGTTGAAATCTTGTCAGCTCATCGACGCCAATCTCTCTGTCGCCAATAATTTGTTTCACTTCTGCCGGCATGTAACCTGAGATGTATAGAGACGTAAAGGTCTCGTCGTACCAGTAAACCTTCTTGTCAAGATTGTAGAATCGAAAGAACAAACCCGCGGCTAACAGAGCACCGATCAAAAGCCATGAGTAGGTCGAATAAGGTCTCTTGTTTCGCTTGGACTGATCTATCCTATGATTCATGAATGCCAAGATACGGGATTCCTACGTCCCAGATTTTTCAGTGAGGTTGACACATCTGACATGCCGCCAACGGTGCACATCCCTTCAAGGCCTTCCCCAAGCTCGCGCAAGGGCAAGGGGAAAGTTCTGCAAAATCGTCTGCATCGCCTCGCATGGGGTCCAGCAATTGGGACATTCGTCTGAGGCTATGTGCCTTTGCACCCGGCGCATTGCTGAGCCTTTCAATACCGGCCAAAGCTGCCAATTGGAATCTCGGAGGTTTCCAACCGGCTCGAACATAATGCAAGGTCTGACTTCCCCGAAAGCTCCAATAAAGACTGATGCCCAAGAGGCATAGCAAGGGAGAACCTGCCGGCCAAGATCAGCAAAAAAACGCTGGGCAAGCCGATAGTATAACTTTTGCACCAAGGCCTCTAGATTGCCAATGGGGAGTCGTGTTTCGATCTCTCCGATAGACCCTTGCAGCTTGCCCCAATCTTGCATCGCAAGCTGAACGCCAAGCCCTTGATTACCGTACCGTTCGGCTTCCTGAGCAAAGACGAAAGCGTTTTTTGATTGGCGTATGAGCTGAGACCGAATGAAAGACGCTATGTTATCTTTGTTGAACGAACTGATTGTCGTTTCAACACGCGGATGGAGGTTCTGGCATCGCCGCTCGATTTGTCTGAGGCCATGGAAAGTGGCGGCGGCCCGGTTGTATGCGCCACGGATGTTGCGGATCCTGTCGTGTTTTTCTCCCTCGCCGTCAATGCTTACCACAACATAGAATTGAACGTCCGTTGCCAGGGATACGATCTGTTTAACGTCTAAGAGAATTTTTTCTGTCGCCAAACCGTTCGTGACAATACTGACCACAAGGAGGTTTTCAGCATTGAAAACGGCGGCACGGATGATCTCGACAAGATCCGGTCGGAGGAAGGGTTCTCCCCCGGTGACCGCTAGCCAGAAGAAGCTGCGCCCGCTTGAGCGGAAGACCGCTTCCCATTCGGCAGCTGATAATTCACGCTCAACAAGCTCAGGTTGTTCCAAATAGGTCTTCCACACCATGCACATTCGGCAGCGGCTATTACATCGGTTGGTGACCGACAGTGCCATCTTGTAGGGCAGCACTGAGGGCCAGCCCAATCGACGCCTAAGGGCAATCAGGGGAAGACGGCAGGTTAGTTTGAGGTGTGCCAGCGGTCGATTCAAGGTTCGGTTCAGCCACAGTCTATTTCAACTCATATTAAACTAATCAGGACTCGCTTTTGGGGTAGGGCGAATGTAGGAGAAAGTCGCTTGTGTGTCAAGGAAGGAGGGGCACCTGATTTCTTAAGGAAAACTCATGATGTCCGGTTTGAACCGGGAGAACCGGGACGGTGTTTGCCGTAAAGGGATTGGGCACGGCCTTGCCGACGGCAAGCTTATTGGCCCAGATGTAGTTGAGTGCCCTGGTTTTCCAGAACGCCCTGGATTGAAGGGTTCCATCTTCCGAGGGCTTGCTCAAGATCCGAGGCTAAGGGCTCGCACAAAAATAATTTCACATTTTAGCATCTCAGCTTCAGCCCATCTTTGACCGATGCCTCATTCGCAAACTCCTCGAAATAGCTCGCTATTCCTCCGGTTTTGCTCAATCGGATCGGCCAAATCTGAACCAAATCTGAGCGCCAATTCTGCGAACTTATTTTTGCGTGAGCCCTAAGGTGGAAAATTCATGAACGTCCTTTGTTAAAAACCCACTTCTCAAGCATCTCGAGTATAAGCTCCCTTTTGACCGGCTTGGGAATGTAATCGTCCATACCGGCATCAAGGCATTTTTTCCTGTCGCCTTTCATGGCATGGGCAGTCATGGCCACAATCGGAATACGTTCCGATTGTGCTGGAGGCTGAGACTTAAAGGCTGAAAGCCCGTCGGAAGGCATCGCTTCTTTCGCTTTGAGCGTTGAGCTTTGGGCCTTGAGCTGGCCTTCCCAGTCTCTGATTCCCTTCGTTGCCTTCATGCCGTCCATCTCAGGCATTTGGACATCCATGAAGATCAGGTCAAACGTCTCGGGAGCCTTCGTGTATTTCTCGAGAGCCTCCCGTCCGTTGCCGGCCACCTCCACTTGATAGCCGGCCTTGGTCAACAGCATCTTTGCCAGCTTCTGATTCACGGGGTTGTCTTCTGCCAAGAGGATACGCGCAGAATGCTTGGCCTCTTCTCTTATAGAGTGTTGAGTGACAATGGACACCGGTCTCTTTGCCTCGTCATCCTTGTCTTTCCCCAGCAGCCTCTCTATCATGTCCAAGAGCTTTTGCCGGTGGACGGGCTTGGGCAGATAGCCGTCAAAACCGGCTTCCAGACACTTCTTTGCATCACGCTCAGTCGATGAGGAATAAGCCAGCAACGGGATATAAGGGATCCGTGATTGGGGACTGCGAATTTGCAGCGCTACGTCATAGCCGCTCATTTCAGGCATCTGAATATCCAAGATACAAACATCAAAGGGATCGCCGGCCTCAAAGGCGCTTTTCACGGTTGGCAGGGCCTCCTCACCCGCTGTAAGCCCTGCTACGCGCAGGCCTGCTGATTTAATAATGTGTGTTGCGATAGTCAGGTTGTTCTTGTTGTCATCAACAATAAGCACCTTCTTGCCGGACAGGGAAACCGGGGCAAGTCTTTTGACCTGTTTGCCTTCGGCCTTTTTCAGCCATGCCGTAAAGTGAAAGGTGCTTCCTTTGCCAGGTTCACTTTCCGCCCACACATCCCCACCCATGACCTGTGCAATTTGCTTGCAAATGGGAAGTCCCAGTCCGGTGCCGCCGTACTTTCTGGTTGTGGATGTATCGGCTTGTTGAAAGACTTCAAAGATGGTGTCTACCTTGTCTTGCCGGATGCCGATCCCGGTATCTCTAACGCTGACATGAAGTTTTATCCGCTCATCATCGTCCTCTGACAGGTCGATAGAGAGTTCTATCTCACCGGATTCGATAAACTTGACGGCATTGCCCATGAGGTTCAAGAGCACCTGGCGAAACCGTGTCGGGTCTCCCTCGACATAGGCAGGCACTTCATCACCGATACGGCAGAGTATCTCAACAGGCTTGTCAGCCACCCTGGGACGAACCAGTTCGCAAACGTCATAGGCCGTAACTTCCGGGTCAAAGTCAACGGTTTCAAACGCCAACCGGCCCGCCTCGATCTTTGAAAAATCAAGGATATCATTGATCAAAGACAGCAGCCCGTCGGCGCTGCGTTTTATGGTCTCGGCATACTCGATCTGCTCATCATCCAGTTTGGTATCGAGCAGCATGTCCGTAAAACCGATCACCCCGTTCATGGGGGTGCGGATCTCATGGCTCATGTTGGCCAGAAAATCGCTTTTGGCACGATTGGCGCCAGCGGCTTTCTGTTCCGCCAGCTCTCGGTGGGCAATCTCTTGAGATACACTCTCGATCATCTGGTTGGTTACATTCTTTAAAGATTCCAATAGTTCGACTTGGGAAGTCCCGGATACCCGGGCCGTCCGGTCACCTCTTGCAACCCTGTTCAATGTATCGAAGTGCTCAGCAAGACCCATGGCGAACTCATGAGACAGTTTGACGATTTCCGCAAGGTTTTCAGCAGTCACATTGACCATGTGTTTCAATTTACCAATCAGCTCAAGGTCCGAGTCTTCGGCTATCCTGATTTCAGGGTTTCCTGAAGAAATCTCTTTCAGCGCTTCAAAGACCTCGGACAGGCCCAGGGCCAAGTCCAAACCGATATTTCGGGATTCCTCTTCGCTTTCGCGCAGTGCCTCCTCTGCCTTTGCCATCTGGATCACATGAGCGGTGGTGTTGGCAAGATCTTCGAGCAGGGCATCCTCTTCAGAAGAAATGGCGCGTTTGCTAAACAGCGCCAGAACGCCGACCGGCCCCTCACTTTCTAAAAAAAGCCGGTAGCCGGCAAACGAGACCAGGCCCAGCTCACTCGCCCACCGGCGATCGTGCACGCGGGGATCGTGTGTGACATCGTTGGTGAGGAATTTGTGGTCCTCTGCAGACGCGATACGTCCGATCTTGTAGCAACCAAAGGGCACTCTACCATGCCCGCCGTCAATGTGCGTATAGCGTCCGGAACTGGCCATAAGATGAAGGCAACGCTGACGATGGCGGCAAACGTGCGGACCCTGTGTGACCTGGGCGTGATGGCAGCCGGAATCGCACTGGTCACCGGGTCTTGTGATCCAGACACGGCAGAAGTCGGCATCGAAGATCTTGACTGCTCCATCGGTGATGCGCTTAAGCTTTTCATCAAGAGTCCCGTGACCGAGCAGGTCCTCTTTCAAACCACTCAGTTGGCTGATCCGCTCTTCTGCCCTCTTGCGCTCTGTGATGTCGACGAAGCTGTCGATCAGATGCTTGCGCCCATTCAGCATCGTGGAAGTCACTGTCTTGATAATTGGTATGGTCACACCTTTGGCATTTAAGAGCACGCGCTCTGATTTGTCCTGGCCCTCTCCGAGGTCGGTGACAGGGCACTTACCCTTTTCGGCCGGACAGATAAACTTGTGGCATATGCGACCGACGACCTCGTCTTTTGGAGCACCAATCAGATCAACAGCCACGGGATTGGCATCAACGATCACGTGGTCTTCCGCATCAATAATCACAACTCCGGTCTCTATGGAATCCAAAATGGTCTTCAAGCGCTCTTCACTTTCCTTCAGTGTCTCCTCGGTCCGCTTGCGTTCGGTGATCTCTTGATCTTTTGTTGTGATCGCACCTTTCAAATCCTGGGTCATTTTTTTCAGAGAATAAGCCAGTTGACCAATCTCATTCTTGGACTTCACCTCAATAGGAGTATCCAGATTCCCCTTGCCGATTGCCGCAGCCGCATCCCTGAGTTTTGCAATAGAGCCGGAGATGGTCTTGGAGACAAAGAGACTGATCAAAATTGCGCTCAGTGTAGCCAAGAACAAGATAGTCAACAGCCTGTTCTCTAACTTGGTGACAGAGGCAAATATTGTCTGTGTTTCATTCCCGACGACCAGTCTCCATCCCAGGCCGTTATAATCTCTGTAACCCTTTGAGAGTGCACTGGCGATCAGTCGTTCCTTTCCCGCGGATTCGCCACTTTCTGATACGCTATATCCGACGTCTTGTCCTGTTTCGTGAAGAATCTGTGGGACCAACTCATCAGATATGTCTTCTAAGATTTCAAAGTCCCCTGTGGAATAGATCAATTTCCCATTTCCATCGATCAACGTGACCTGCGCCATGGAATACATCGGGATTTTCTTTGCTTCTTTTATGATGTCAATTGCTTCTTCGATATTCAAAACAGCTTTGATAATACCCAGGAAACCCCCATTTTCATCGTCAATCCTCACGGCGATATCTGTTGAATAAATCCCCGCACTTTCATCATACTCAACATGTTCAATATGCAAGCCGTCCCGTCTTGCCATTTGCCACCAGAGTTCATCATTCTGCCTGTAGTCAGACGTCTTTGCCGTTTGGGCGATATTGGCGCCGTATCTATTGGTTACAAAAACCTCTGCGAAAGTCTTGCCATGATCCTTTGATTGATAGAACCGCATTTTGTGTCTCAGCGCCTCTGATAATTCGGCACCCATGACTCCCTGCATGAAAGGGGTTGTCACGTCTTTTGGCGCCGAAACCCATTCGCGGTCCCTTTCTTCAATATAGCCTTGTATATCATTCAATTTTTGAAATTCTTGATTTGATTCCTGAAGAGACTTCTGCAATGTCAAATCTTTCGAATACTCCTCAAAGACCTCAATTCTGCAATACACCTGTCTATCTATTTTATCCATGATCTCGGCAGCCAGAGACGCGTATTCTTCGCCAACAGATGCCTGTAATGCCCGCTGAGCTGTATGGACACAAAAATATCCAGCAATGCCGATCGACAAAACAACGATCAAGAATCCCAGAATCAGTTTATCAGCTATCCTCATAGCCAGTCTTTCGCCTCTTATGGTTGTCGGCTTCGTAAAAAGTCCATCTGCAGCGTTGCGCTTCATCTTTCGTCGCTGCGACGTACCGTAAGTACGCCTCACTCCTCAAGATTTGCGCGCCTTGCATCTGGAGCTTTTTACTTTGCCGTCCGCCTGATGACTTTTTACGAGTTCATCATGGTTGGTTCATCATGTCTTCAATACAACCAAAAAGTGCTCCGCACCTTTTGCTAGCAGGAATCATGCCGGAATAGTGCTGTTAGGCAATTCGGCACAATTCCAACGTGTTAGACTGCATATTCAATGGCCGGAGCGGGAAAACGGGTGTCCATTCAATGCGTAGGCCGGAGATGTGTCAGATTGTTGGCGCTTGGTCGTTTAACTCTGTGAACTTATTCTTGCGCGAGCCCTTAGTCAGTTTGTTGAAAGGGGAAAAGGCTGATGGATGAGGCAGGTTGCAAGGGATCTTCAAACGTCCGACCGTTTCTATCGGATGTCCGGATAGTCACGGTACAGCGCGTCGGGAGAGGCTCCCAGGCCATGGCGTACGATGCGCGCCACATTTTTCAGTGTTGTCCGTATCACGTTCTCCTTCTGCCACCGCCGGGCCGATGTCTCCACATGGCCCAGGGCCGACTTGAAACCTCCCATGCGGTTGAGGCGATGAACCAGATCCACGTCCTCCATGATGGGCCAATCTCCAAATCCACCCATCTGAAAGTAGACTCCTCGTCGAACAAAGATGGCCTGGTCTCCATAGGGCAGCTTGAGGCATCGGGATCTCAGGTTGGCCATGAAGGCGATGACGTCCAGCGCCCGGCTGGACGGGTGAATGGCGAGCCAGAAGGCGCCGAAGACCACGTCCGGACAGGCCAGAGCCTGATGGATGAGATGCTGATAACCCGGGGGGAGTCGGGTGTCTGCATGGACAAAGACCAGCACGCTGCCTTGTGAGTACCGGGCTCCCACGGCCTGCTGAACGCCGCGGCCCGGACGTGACATGAGTACGTGTGGGGTATATTGACGGGCCACCTCAACCGTGCCGTCCCTGCTGCCGCCGTCTACCACAATGATCTCGGCAGAAGGGCCTGCCACGGCGCTTTTCAGGGTGTCCCCCAGCATTTCAGCTTCGTTCAGGGCAGGTATGATGACAGACAGCTTCACATCATATCCCTATATCGGGGTTTTCGCATTGAACCGCGAAAGCGAGCGCATTCCCCGCTGCTTGCGGCGGGGTTAGCGAGCGAATCTGAAAATGAAAAACTTCCTTACGGTGAAGATCCCCTGTGGCTTGCCGCGGGGAGCCTTCAAAACAGTATTGCCTTCCTGTGTCGATTATGCAACACTTCCGGCGAAAATGATCATCTGAATCTACAGGATGGTCTCAGAAAGAGAGGAAAAGAGCATGGGGGAACCTGTTAGGATGTTTACGCTCAGCACCTGCAGCCACTGTAAGGCCACGAAAAGGTTCTTAGACGATTGTGCCGTGAAATACGAGTTCACGGATGTCGATTTGCTTGAGGGAGAGGAAAGGACTGCCATTCTTGAAGATGTGCGAAAATGGAACCCGCGGTGCAGCTTCCCTACGATTGTCATCGGCGACAAGGTCATCGTGGGATATCGGGAAGACGAGATCAAGGAGGCGTTAGGATTGTGAACGAAGCAGAACAACTCTATGAGATGCTAAAAAAGGTTCAGGAGCCCAAAGGTTACTATTTCAATAAGGACAGGAACAGGGTGGTTGAACTGCTTGAGGCCCTGCTGGTGAACAAAGAGCGTTATGGCTATATGGCGTGCCCATGCAGGCTGGCATCCGGGGACCGGGAACTGGACGAAGACATCTTGTGTCCGTGCGCGTACCGAACTCCTGATGTGAAGGAGTTCGACAGCTGCTATTGTAACCTGTATGTGTCAAAGGCCTGGAACGAGGATGCGATCCCTCACGTGTACGTCCCCGAGAGAAGGCCGCCTGAGAAGACATTGGCTTAGCGACGAGAAAGGCCCTTGCGTAACCTCTTTCCACGCGTACGTATCCGCTTTGTGACTCGCCCACAGACAAGTCGGGCCGAAGCCCAATTTGCTTTTCCTTGAACAGTGCGTTTTGCCCTTGACAGCCCGACCGTGATTTTGGTACAGGAACAAACGAACATCTTGACTATACAAGACTTTTTTTGCTCCTGTGCCAGGGTTTCCCGCCTTTCTGGGCGGCAAGTTTCACATATCTTTTCTGATGGACAGCTCACAAAAGGAGAGGAGAAATGGCAAACAAGATTTTGGTTGCGGTCGATGAATCAAAGAATTCCATGAGGGCAGTGAACTATGTCGCAAAGGACATGAACCCGAGCGGCGCGGTAATGCTGTTTAGTGTGCTGCCTGACGCCACGGCGGCTTGTGGGCTGGACGGTCCGTCGCTGATACCGCTATTCAAACAGAACCGGAAGGCGTTTTGTGCGATCGAAGACACGAAGAAGGACACGGTCAGGGCGTTTATGGAAAAGGCCAAGGCGGTTCTCGTCAAGGCGGGTTTTCCTTCAAAGAATGTGGCCATCAAGATCCGTAAAAAGAAGGTGGGTATTGCCCGAGATATCTTGAAGGAGGCCCAACAGGGCAAATACGACACCCTGGTTATTGGAAGAAGAGGCCTCTCAGGAATCAAGCAGTTTGTCTTGGGCAGCGTTTCCAACAAAATCGTGAAATTTGCCAAGAAAGCATCTGTCGTTGTGGTAGACTGAACAATAACGACACGTTAGTACAAGTCTCAACCAAGAGAGCGAACTCTCCCACAGACTCGCTCATCTGGCTTCTAGACCTTTGCATAACCCTTGTCACTTATTCGCACGAACTTTTTCCTCTGCAGGCTTGCTCACTAGATCGGACACGAAGTGAAGCGTAGCGCTCAAAACTCAGCCTAACGGCCTCAAACAGTTTGCAATTTGCCCACTGGGGTGGGCTATTCGCTTCGCCCGGCCTCTGGCTCGGCCAGCCGACGGCTCGGAGAGATGGGTACCCCAAAAAGCCCATGATGGTCATTCCAATGGGTTATGCAAAGCTCTCGCTTCCAGGGGAAGGGCAGAGGAAAGGATCAACCTCAGGATGTCTCTTGCCCTATAGTACCCCTTGCCTGACTCGTTCCCCGAACAACAACACCGATTTCTTCAAAATCAGGACAAGTATGGGAAGGAAGAAGATACAAATCGTGCAGGAAGCATATGCCTGCATCTCCTCGAGATGAACCGTGGACAGAACTTAAGATGTTGATCCCTTTAAAGACGTCTTCAAGCATCAGGGGATCGTTGTCAAAGTGTTTGCAGTGTCCACACAGACGGCTCATTTAATAGCCTGCCAATAGTTGCTGAACACGACCGTGGAAAGTATGAAACCCAGAGGAACGTTCACAATGACCCCTATGGTGAACGCCCAGAAAGGCTTCATCCCAAAGGTGAGAAGGTCCTTAAAGCGGGTCGAGAGTCCGATACACAGGAAGCAGAAAACAAACGCCCAGGATCGAAGCGTCTTGATGGGGCTGATGGCCCTTGAATAGAGTTCACTTTTGAACCAGTCCGACTTGTAGTGGAGGTTTTTCAATGCCCACGCTTGATCTGATGTCGTCGCCTTAGATGTGAGCAGGCTCAGTTCGTCCAAAGACATCTTGCCTTTAAACGTGATGACTAGCGCCTCGGGATCATAGGCGAATTTATGGGCGAGCTGTTCCGGGACCTGATAATCGGAAAAGTCGGCGTCAAATGTCTGCTTCTGTGCTTTGGATTTAAAGGTGCCTTTCACAGCGGTCTTACCCACATGGTCGTGTGGGGCCAAGCCGGCAATGATGCTCATGATGATACAAGCGCCAAAGAAACCCAAAACGAATTTCGGAAAACGGTCCCAGATCACGCGGGTGCCAACAGTGGCTGACTTGTCCCTCTCCCAGAAGGTGCAGGAGACAATGGCGAGAATAAATGCCCATATGCCTATCCAGATGTCCCTGCCGATAACCTTCATCAGCGTAAAGGTATGTATGGGCGCATCTCCGTATTCTGTGGCAATCTCTGCCACCACAGCAAAACCTGCGGCATCCGCATATTCTGAGGTGCCAACCCAAGCGCCAGCCTCTCCAGGCGTGATGGCATACCAAGGAGATGCATCGGTGACAGGTACACCGGGAGGAGGAATCATAAACTTGGTGACTATGGCCAAGGTCAATACCATAACGATCGCCCAGACAGAGACAACCCCGATGGCAATGGAAATGTGATCCTTGTCAGCCCTGACGGCTCCTCCTATGGCGATAGATCCTGAAACGCCACAAACCGCTCCACCGGTACCCAATACTGCGCCAAATCGTCGGTCCAGTTTAAAGATGCGAGTGGCTGCCAGAAAGATGGTCATCCATGTGCCGATTGACACGATGGTGGCTTGTAAAAAGGCAATGCCACCTGCTTCGAAGATCAGGGTCAAGGGCAACGTCGCCCCCAGGAGAACGATGCCTGTCTTGATATAGTATTCTGTGCGCATGGCCGTGTGAAACCACTTGGGCATTTTTTTGATGTTGCCGATGATCATGCCGATGATGAGGGCAAGGAGTGGCGCTCCCAGATGCCAGGTCTGCATGATTTTCCATGCGGCAAGATAGAAGATGGCGAGAGAACCCAAGAAGACAATGAAATAGCCCGGAACAAATTCTCTGACGCTTCTCCCCATGGCCCACATGCTGATGGAAAAAACTATCCCGAATCCAAGACATATAACGGCATATGCTCCGAGATGCTGGACAAGGTCTTGGCCTATGGCGCTGATTTTGGACCAGGAGCCTGGCGTTACAGCGAACGGTTTAATGGTACTTCCCGCCCAAAAAACGCCCATGGCTAGGGCAATGACCCCCAGCCCCAGCCAGACAGCCCAGTAGTCTTCGGTTGTCAGCAATGGGGATCGAGGCTTTGGCGGGGATGCCGGCCTCCTTTTTTTAGATAGCTGTTTATCTCTTTGGCCTGCCATGTCTTAACTCCCTGCTTGAAGACAATCCATAACAACAACCAGCCAAGATCATTATATTTTTTTACTCTTATCCAAAACCATGACCTTTTTCAAGGGAAAACTTCTGCTGTTAAATTGAAGACGGCTACGAAACGCTTTCGGAGAACGCCGCTCAGAGGGACAAAGGCCATTGATGGATGGGAACCAACTTATGCTCTTAACCTCTTGTAACAGTTCACGCAGCATTCAGGCATCTCTCCCGGAACGGCACCAGGTTTTTTCGAACCCTGAGGGGTAAAGAGCTTTCTGAACCTGATATATTGCTCCTTGTGCCATATTCGGGTGAGGTTTTCATTGCCTATGTTGCCAAAAGACATCGCCCTTATAGGAAGGCGTCTATTCTTGAAAGTATAGTACGTAGACTTGCCATCAGGACGTTCCCGATTTTCAGACAATACGGCATTGGTAAGAACACAGGGCCCAACATCGCCTTGCACATTGATAACGCATGCATGGCGGACATTCTCGCGGCAGCGTGTAAAATTCTCATCCAGGCCGGGACCGTGATAGTCAAAGACAATATGTTCACGGGCGGCGCTGTCTTTGATCTCTTCCAGCGCGACGCGATAATGGTCCATACGTCCTGTATCGTTGAAGATCGCCTCTGTGGAGAGTCTGGGATCAATAATGAGGGTGAGGTTGCTGGCTACAATCTGCTTTGCCCCAACCGATTTGGCAAAGGCCACAATATGCTCGAGTTCATGAAAATTGGACGTGAGCATGAGATAAGCAAGATGCACGGCAGGAACCTGGGTCTTCTTTTCACGCTTTATCTTCCGCAGTCGGTTAAGGTGGGAGACGATCTCATTCAAACGGGTCCCCTTGCGGATCTCGTCGTGGGTCGCTGCGGACGTGCCCGCAAGGCTGATGCCAAGGATATCCAACCCCAAGTCAACCAGCCTTCGCAAGGTATTTTCACTCAGCAGCATGCCGTTTGTGGTAAACCCCACCCGTTTTCCTCGATCCTTGCAGAGTTGGACCATGTCAAAGAAGTCCTTGTTCAGCAAGGGTTCTCCCCACCCTTGTAAGTAAACCAAGTCCGTATATTTGAGGAAGGGGGTGAATTCATGAAACAGCTCCAGGGGCATGTGTTTGGTTGTCCAGCGGTTTTTCAGGAGGGTGTGGGGGCAATAGACACAGGCTGCATTGCAATGGGTCGTGACTTCAACTTGGACCCAGTCCAAGGTCGGGCTGCCGA
>CAZCXI010000053.1:0-21249 GCA_964502635.1 uncultured Desulfobacterales bacterium | reverse complement strand
GGGAGGAAGATCGGGGTCAGACCTACACATTTGACAAAACCCGGCCTTCTCTCCTTTGGCGGAATTGTCAAGGGTGTAAGTTCGACTCCTGGGAGATGGGCGTAACTCAGGCGAGTCGAAGAATTCCGACAAGGCAGAAGAATGATAAGAAGTTGGGAAACCTTATTGCGAAGACGAGGAAAGAAATGGCTTTGTCAAATATGTAGCTTTGACCCCTGTTTCCCTCGAATCGATAAGGCAATCATTCTCACTGAGTCCCGGGCGCCCGTCATATGAGGGGAAAACATCGATAGGCGGGAAGTTGGCTGTCGGGCGAGGCCTTCGTTTTGTATCCCATCACCACAGATGTTTGAAGTTTTTTTATCACATCCCGGTCCTATATGAAAGCAATGATTCGCATTGCCCAGGAGTACTTCGGGAAAATGAGAGGATCCACCTCAGAAATGTTAAGTATCAATCGTGCCCAGTTTTGCTCGGAAAGCCTTGTCGGTCAGTTCCACTTCAAGGATTAAGGGAATTATATCGTCAGTAGCAATTCTTCTTGGTTTCCCGCCTGACAGTTGACTATATCCGAACCCAAATGAAAAAAGAGCGCGGGCTACTTATCATGTTCAGAAAACACTGCTTCATATTTCTTGAGGACAGCCAAGCCATTGCAGTGGGGGTAATGCATTATGAGATACCCCCTTGCAAAATCACAGAAAAAAGATTTCTCATCGTATTGCCGTCCCATGAACTCCTCTAACACCCTGATTGCGCCTCTCTCATTGTCGTATCCAATACCGACGGAACCATCCATTCTGCCGTACACGCCTGGCCCCATATTGGTGTCATGCAAAATCATGACGGCGTTTTCAGACAAATATGGGCACCAAACCTGAAGCTCCTTTTTCGTGTGTTCATACCAGTGCGACGTATCTATAAATAACAGATCTATCTTGGGCTCAATGGAGTTGCGCTGGCACCACTCTGTGAATCGTGCATCCCCAAACTCGACGTCGTCGGACTGCACGAAATGCCAGCGCTCCTTGTGAGGAAGAGCAAGTTGCCGGCAGTCTTTGACATCGATGCTTAGGAGTGTGGATCCGGTTATGGAGGCAGCGGCTAGCAAAACACGAGTGCTTTCCCCAGCGCCGGTTCCCAGCTCAACCATGAGCCTGGCTTTTGCATCCAGGGCAAAGAAGAATATGGAAGTCAAATGGTCAGAGATATGAGACCGGCGTCCAGCTTTTCCCAGTACCTCCATCAAAACGGGGTGATAAAACATATGCCCGTAACGTGTTCCTCCCTGCAACCGAAAGAGCATCTTCCGAAAAACGTGTGTTACAGTGTAATAAGTTTTTACTGCACCAGGTATTCGGATGATGGGATCTATAAGTTTTTGCCGTATTGTCATGATGATTGTTTCCCTATAAGCCTGTGAGACCGTCTATCCAAGGTTGCAAGCTTTCGCTCAATACACACTCAAGGGGTGCGACAAGTGTCGGAGCTTGCGCTTTTGTAAATATGCATCGGCAGCAGCTTTACCGTGATGAGACATAGCGCTCCGGGCAGGCTGTGTAGCCGAAGCGGCATTGATTGACTTTTTGGCATGTCCGCCGGCAGCGTCGGGGTGGCGGACTTCTGTGCACCGATAATGATGAGATTCGGCAGCATTTAATTCCGACCGCGCGTGGGGTGTTATTTGATCACATTTTTACACGAAATTGATTGTCTTTCGCTTTGGGAAGATCAAAAAACCTCCGCATGGACATCCAGGTGGTATTCTGCGGATACCGCTGGCACATTTTTTCATGAATCCCTGCGTATTCTCGAATGAGCCCGTCCACCCTCTCCCCGTGCCCCTTTTCAGGTGATCCGGTATCCAAGGAAGGCAGAAATTCGATCACCAGCTTTCCTGACGGATCAAGCGTTGCGAAAACCGGCACCACCGCCGCCCCGGATGACACGGCAAGTTCGGCGAATCCGGCCCGGAAATGATGCATCCGACCCAAAATCGGCAAAATAATGCCGCTGCTCCCGTATAGCCCGTCCGGGGCCATATGGGCAATCCCGCCTCGCTCGAGAAACGTTATGGCCCTGTATAGCGACTTGGGGCCGAAGACGGAATGTGCCGATACGGTTTCCGTCACGGTGACATGTTCCCATTTTCCAAGTCCAAGCAAGCGAATCATCCGGGGGTATAATCCCAAAATTATAACGTCTTCGAATTTCAAGCGCTGGAGCAGCAGGGTGATGGACATGTAAAAAGAAAAATGACTGGTTACCAGTACCACACCGCTCCTGTTCCGATGTGCATTGTATAACTCATCGATCCCGGAGACCTGAACGTAGCGATCGAATTCAGCATCAGTCATGCGGGATAAGGCCGCCATTCGCCATGTGCGGAGAAAATTACACTGGAGGTTATGCTTAACGAAGGATGCATCGATCCGCCCCGGGTAGTCGATCGATGCCAGATACTTCAGGAGCAGACGAACCTCTTTCCGAAACAGCGTGTTCTGTATCAACCGGTTGCTGCAAAGCCACGATAGAATAGCTTTTCCGAGGCGCCAAGGCAAAATAACGGAGAGGATATTTAAGACGAAAAGCCGGAAGCGGTTTGCCCTCTCTTCCTGAATGGCACCAACAGGTAAATCACCTCGCAAGGAAGGGGTCCAGGAGGCTGATCGGTTTTCTGAAACCGCAGTCGGCAAAATCCTGTTAACCGAATCGATCTTTCGTCGAAGTATATCCCCCATGTGCTCAATCGTTGGGATTTGGAAAAACGCATCGATCTGGAATTCTTTTTCAAACTCCTTGTGGATGGCGATAAAAATACAAAAACATTGAATCGAATCGATTCCCAGATCAAAAAAATTGTCCCGGATGCCAATGGGGGAAATCTTCGATTCCCGCTCGCAAATTTTAACCACCCGTTCCTCGAGTTCGTCTCGGGGGGCGACATAGGCGGTGTCCAAATCCGGCCGTCGTTTGTCGACTTTCGGAAGCGAACGCCGATCCACCTTGTCGTTCGATGTTTTGGGCAGGTTTTCGAGAAATGTAAAAACCGATGGAATCATATATTCCGGCAATGTTTTCCGGAGTTGTCGGCGCAGCGCTTCCACAATCGGCTTGTTTTTTGTCCTGGGCACGACATACGCGGACAAATACGTATGCCCGGGAGAGTCTTCCCGCGCAATAACCGCTGCTTCTCTGACCATATCAAGTGCGAATAGCGCTTTTTCCACGGTTCCGATCTCGACCCGTTGGCCGCGGATCTTTACCATTGAATCTTTGCGGCCCAGATGTGTCAGGCATCCGTCCTGATTCATGCGTCCGAGATCCTTTGTCATGTATCTTCGTTCCTCGCCTCCGCCGGGGACCGGGAGGAACACGGATTCCGTCAACTGCGTTTGTCGCCAATAGCCGGGCGAAAGATAGCGGCTTTGAACGACGATTTCACCGATCTCGTCAAAACCGACCCGCTGCCCGTTTTCATCAAGTAAATAGACATCCTTGTCCTGTACGCCGAACCCAACCGGTACGATATTCCCCCTGATTTCAGCCCTTTTATCGATCACATATCCCCGAATGTAGTGCATTTCCGTGCTGGCAATGAAATTGTGCAGCAGGCAGCGATCCGGAAAATGGGCCCGGTAGAGTTCCACATCGGCTCTGTAAAGTGCTTCTCCGGTCAGGATAACAAAACGAAGACTCGACAGATCTGTTCGGTCGGTCAGGGTTTCGACCAGATTCCGAAACACCGAGGGAACGGAAAGATAGAGACTGATTCTTTCCTGGCTGATCCACTCCGCCAGGTGAAGCGATCCGTATTTTTTTAAATCGTACGGGAGGACGGTACCCCCATGGAGCAAGGATCCCCATATTGGTTTCATCGAAGCGGCAAAGCTTACCGACATAAGCTGGGCAAATCGGTCGTCGGTGTTAAGGTCCCATGTGTTTCCGATCGTCCAGATAAAATGCAGAACATTGCGGTGATTTTGGATGACACCCTTGGGTCGGTCCGTCGAACCGGAGGTGTAATAAATGTTGGCGAATGTATCGGGGGAAATAGACACGCGAGGATCTTCCGTGGAGGCTTCCGCCGGCAGATCATCTATATTGATGATCCGAATGCCTTCGTGGACGAGCCTCCGGGCCTGGGCAATATTCACATTGTTTGTAACAAGCAGGCGGGCTTCCAAATCGGACAACACCGAAGCATTGATCTCTTCGGGGTATGAAAGGTCGAGGGGGACATAGAACTTGCCGGCCTTAATGATACCCAGCATAACGATAACCGGATCAACCCCTTGTTCGCAGAGAAAGGCCACCGGCTCTGACACTTCCCCGAATTGGTTCAATATCGTACTTGCCAGTCGGTTGGATATTCGGTCCAGTTCACGGTATGCAAGCGAGCACTCCATGTATTTGACAGCGGTTCGATTCGGGAACCGTTGCACGATTTTTTGGAACCGTTCGGGTATGCTTTGTTCGGTGGCTGATTTCTCAAATGGAACGGAATTGTCGAGCGTACGGTGATTCGGTACTGCAGCTTTCGACGGTCCGTTGTGTTGTCTCAACAGAAGTTCCTTATTCTGCGAGTGTATGTTATCATGTCGTCGATTTTCGGCGCGGAGGAGGAAGATGGGGTCTTCATTCTTCACACATTGCAGTTAATTATTTGGGTTTAGGACAATAGGCCTTTCAGGGAAATGTGAAGAATGAAGACCTGACCCTAGTGGCTTCTAGGGGAACCCTGCTTTCGATCATCCGCCAATCTGGGCTACCTCGATCGGAATTCGAATAGACTATTGTCGCCCAACCAGCCCTTGAACCAGATTGGCCTTTTTACCAGCCGCTTAAACCGCGACGGAGGGGACGAAAGGGGAGATTCTCAACATTTTAACTTAACCGTTGAGATAGACGCTGTTCAAGGAGGAGAAAGGAAGGGCAAAGCCTCCCACCCACCCATTTGATAACACCTGGGATTCTGTAAAAAGTGTAGGTCTGACACCTAAGGGTTTGCCCGACTTAACTTATTGTTTGTGTACGGTTGTGCGTCGGGAATATGTCGGCAGACAGAAACCAGATGCAACCGCCTGCGTTCAATTTACGATCGTGTCGGCCACTGCCAAAAAAAGGTCGGCGTCGCGCACGAGACCGATGAGCCGCCCTTTGTCGAAAACCGGCAGAACAATGACCTTTTTCTCAAAGATCAGCTTGAGGGCGTCCAATATGGATGCCTCCGCCTCCACGTGCGCTCGGCTTTTGAACATGACATCTTTGACCTTGACCTGGGCGTTTTTCCAAATCCTTGCCTTCAGCTCATCCC
This sequence comes from uncultured Desulfobacterales bacterium, assembly GCA_964502635.1. Taxonomy (GTDB): domain Bacteria; phylum Desulfobacterota; class Desulfobacteria; order Desulfobacterales. Next base: position 15,932 of record CAZCXI010000053.1, on the reverse strand, counting down.
GAGGCAGGTCGACCCCAGCTTCTGCAAAGACCACGGAAATCTCCAGGGCCTCCAGTTTCTCGGTCAGGCCCCCTGCGGCCTCTGGGACCAGCACCCGGAGAATACTCCGAAAATTGAGAATACCCATCAGTTCCCCGGCTGTGTCCACGACCAGTACCTTGCGTGGCCCCAGTTCAGTACATAGGCCGGTTTCAACCTGGCAGTAAGAACGCCTGAGAACCGATACGGCTTCGTGTAGTGTTGCCTCTGGGCCGATAACGGTGTATTTGTCAAGCGGAATCATGATTTGTCTGACTTTTTCCCTGAGTGGCATAGACTATTCCTCCCGAGTAAAATACCACCCGCCTAGCGGGCGGCCCTATTTTCCCTTTCCCACAAATACTGCATAGCAAAAATGGCGTTGTGTGTCAATAAGGTAATCGTGGCCATATTTTGGGAAAATGGGGGACATTCTATATTTCAACCTAACCATTGACATAAACGCTGTTAAAGGAGGAGGAAAGCACAGTATCTAACTGCGAACAAATCGGGATGCAATCCTTGAAACTCCCTCGCAAAAAGCGTCAGCCGGAGTCAACAGACTGACGACGATAAATCCTTCTTGGTCAAACTCATGAAAATAGCCTGGATGGACGAGCGTATTGTCTTGTTCCAGCAGTTGTAAAACCCGTTGCTCATCAGACAGGTGATCTTCAATCTTGACGACCGCATACCACCCCCCTTCCCGATTCAATAAGCGGGCATTGGCCGCCTGTGCGAACTGCCCTTTTAAGAACTCACTGTTATCGGCGATACGGGATAGCATCTGCTGTTGCATGGCCTGCCGCTGTCGCAACAGGAGATCGGCCCCATGCTGAACAGGGGTGCCGACGGAAAGATAGAGATCTGTGATCATTTCCAGGCGATCTTGGGCCAGTTCACGCAAGTCCGGGTTGCCGCTAACCACGATCCACGCCAGTTTCACCTGAGGTAATCCTAGTATCTTTGACAACCCGTTCAAAACAAAGGTGAGCGTTTCCGAATGGTTCACCACTGTCTTGACCCGGTCCGGAGTCTCTCCGCAGCTGAAGTCGGAAAACACCTCATCCACAATCAACGCCAAGTTGTGTCTGGTGCAAATACGATTGAGTGCCGCCAGTTCGTGGCGCTTGATATACGAGCCGGTGGGCATGTTGGGATTCACCAAGACAACGGCCTTGGTTTTTGGGGTGATGACTGCTTCAAAGACGTCCAGATCAATAGACCATCCTTTCACTTCATGATATCGCAACGGATAATAGACGTCATGTAAGGATTCAATCTCTGCCAAATAAGTCAACAGGGGATAGCCAGGCTGAGGGATGAGAACTTCATCACCAGGGTTCGCCAGCAGCTTGAAGAGCATGGTGTAGGCTTCACTGGTGCCTGAAGTGAGAAACAGGGCGTCCGGGTCAATGGTCTTCCCTTGTTCTTGATAGTAGTCCGCAACGGCCCGCCGGGCCTTCCACAGACCCCGTGGATTTGGCTCGTACACCATGCTTTGGGGTTGGGCCAAGGCAGCAAGGATTTCTTTTGTGTTGTAACGGAAACCGGCCTGGGTGGGGTTGGACTCGGTCAAATCCAGAATCCTCACCCCGTCGGCCTTCTTGGCCTCCAGAAGGCTGCTAAGGGCGTTCGGGGTAAGACTCCAGCTGGAACGGTCGGAAAACATGCCTTCGCACCAGTATGCGGTATAAAAACGAGGCTTCAAAAACCCTCGGTGAGTCGAAAGGAAAACAGGATGGCTCTGCGTTCCCCTTTGGGCATGGGTCTACCATGCATGTGTTTGCCCCCTTTTGCAAGTCCTTGTAGCCGGAGCTGGTGCAATGGCCGAGCATTGGATATGTTCGGGGACGGCCTGTGTCAAACCTAACCTATGTGAGATGCACTGATTATTGACTGGAAAAGGGCGGTATTTGAGTGATATGTTAAAAAAATTGAGCGGGACGACCCGTCGCCCATAGAAGGCCGAGATAGGAGCGTGAGTCCGGCGGTGTACCCCGGAGTGACGAGAACATGGTTGAACCCCAACGGACAGGACAGGTTATGGAGCAACATCTGACCTTTTCCTTCCACGGCGTCGGCGTAGCGGTGGAGAGCGCGGACCAGGCGCTCCTGGAGGCCGTCAGGCACAGCTTCTCTTTCTTCGCGACCGACACCCGGCGGCCCGACCTGCGCATCATTTGCCGCTTGGAGAAACCCGATTATGACGCGCTGCCCGAGCTCACTTCCTCGGTAGCGACCCCCCGGAACATCAGCTTCATGGGCAAAGGCCTCGTCTACATCGACTATTTCGGCAGGGCCCTGAACATCTACAACGCGCGGGAGGGGAGTTGCCGGGTCTTCACCGAGGACCCTCACTTGGCCCGGGAGATCGTCTACCTGACTATCCTGTCGCGAGTATCGGAGAGGCTGGATCGGATGGGGATACACCGGGTGCACGCCTTGGGCCTCGAACAGTGGGGCAGGGGAGTACTCGTGATGCTCCCCTCGGGCGGCGGCAAATCAACCCTGGCCATCTCCATACTTCAACATCCCGATACCGGCATCAGACTCATCGCCGAGGACTCCCCCCTGATCAGGCGGGACGGCTGGCTCCTCCCCTTTCCCATCAAGATAGGGGTGCATCCCCACAACCTGCCGGAAGGGATCGACCCCCGGTACATCCTCTTCGAAAAGCGGATGGAGTTCGAGCCCAAGGTGAGCATCGACGTCGCCTGCTTCGCCGACCGCCTCGTCCGGGAGCCGGTCCGGCCGGGCCTGATCCTCCTCGGCCGTCGCACCACGGGGAAGGACGCCCGGATCAGCCCTGTGCCCCGGAGGAAGGTGGTCAGGCATGCCCTCATGAACTCGGTGGTGGGGATAGGCCTCTATCAGGGGATGGAGTTCATCTTCCAGAAGGGCTTTGGCGACGTCTTCTCCCATGGGGCCGTTACCTTTTCCCGAGCCTGGAACAACCTGCGTCTCGTCAGCAACTCCCGGGTCTACGAGTTCCTCATCGGCCGGGATGTTAAACGGAATTTCGACACCCTCATAGACTTTCTGGAAAGGACTCAATGAACCGGATGTTTGCTTCCATGCCTTTTTCATCGGCCATTTCCCGCTTCATTCTTGCCAGACCTTGCCGGATGGCGGTGTCCTCCATGACGCGGGCGGCCAGGCTTACGAGTATCCCCGGGGTGATGCGGGCCATGCTCGTGGTTACCGCGAGATTGTGATGAACAGCCCTGGTTGCGTTGCCGGGCTGATCACGCAGACCGGGAATGATCACCATGGGCACCCCGAAGTGTATGCATTCCATAATCGAGTTCAGGCCCCCGTGGGTCATCATGACCGAGGCCCTGCGCAGCAGCGCCAGCTGCGGCACCCGTTTACGAATCAGTAGATTCGGCCCGGGCGGCCCGAGCCGCCCCACCTCAGGGTGGTCACCCACGTGAAGGACGAACTGCCAGTCTTTTCTCAACCTGCTCGCATCGACAACAGCCTTGAAAAAACGAGGGGCGTGAGGATAGAAGAAGGCACTCGTGCCCAGGGAGGCGTAGACCAGCGGTTTTTCGCTATACAGGGCATCGGCGGCGAGGGGTTCTTCGCGCCGTTCGATGTCAACAAAGTCGCCCAGGTAACGCCTGCCGTCTGCTGGGCTCCCCGGAAGCTGGAAGGCCTCGGGACACAGCACGATCTCGGGCAAGACCAGGCGTGGCCCCATTTCACCGAACCAGTAAGTCTTGTTCTCTACGCAGGGGTATCCCGATCGTTTTGCCACCCGAAGGAACACGTCCACAAGATGATGCATGCGGGTGGGAAAGCGGTATAGGCCCAGGAGAATGGAAGCCAATCGTTTTGTAAAGAAAAACTTGAGGCGAAGCCACTTCCATGAGCCCAAGACGGGTAGGGCAGACCACCACGTTTGCCGGGGATGGATCGGAGAGACGATCGGCGGAATGCTTGCGTTGGGGTACAGGGAGAGAATGATGGAGATGCTGATGGTGGGAATCCCCGATCGCAGGGCCCTGATCGCAATGTACCACACGAAGGTATCACAGAGCAGCAGGTCCGGTCTGCACGACAGCAGACATTCATCAAGACGGCCGTCTTCGATCCGGCGCAGGTACGCGGCGAAGAGCCGTTCGTCTGACCACCGCTTTTGCCATCTGCCCAAAACGCCGCGACCAGGGTCCGACTGAGAGTCTGTAAACTTCCCCACGTAACCGAGCGGCAGCAGATCCGCTGCAAAAGAAATGAACTCGAAGCCTTGGGCCCGCACAAGCTGCTCGAAATCGGCTATGCCGACATAGACAATTCTGTGGCCCCGGGCACGCAGACTTCTCGCCAGGCGGAAGGTACCGGTATAATGTCCTGTTTCCGAGAGCATGGCGAATGCAATGGTGCGTTGATGAGACCTTTCCATATCCGATCAAGTCGGTATCCCTTCGATGAGGCTGATGCCGGCGGCCATCTTCAGGATGTTCCTCAAACGAAAGCCCGATGCATTTAAGAGGGCGCCAAATTCGGCTCGAGTCCTCTCTTGGCCTCCGTTGATAACAAGCATGTGTAGATCCATGATATTTCCGGGGTTCGGTTTCTCAGGATCTAGAACCGTTTCTATGAGAACAATTCTAGCTTGGGAAGACATAGCCTGCCTGCAATTCCTCAGAATGGCAATGGCCTCCTCATTGTTCCAATTGTGAATAATCGCCTTGAGGAGGTACATATCACCACCTTTTGGAACCTCATGAAAAAAATCACCGGACTTCATTTGGCAGCGATCCTCAACACCTGCTTCACGTAATAGAGAACCGACCCCAGCCAAGACATGTGGTAGGTCGAATACGACACCATGCAGTCTCGTGTGTCGCGATAGAATTTCGGTCATGAGTTCGCCCTTTCCGCCGCCCACGTCGACTATCAGATCCACATTTGAAAAGTCGAGGTGCTGGAGGACCAAGTTTCTTTCATGCTTTGACTTCGCCGAGTTCATGGCATCAAAGATTGAGCGGATCTCCGGATGCCGTGCGCGATACTCCCACACATTTTTGCCGAAAATCATGGAGAAGGCGGGTTCACCGGTTTTCACGCTGTGGATCAGCTGTCCCCAGGGAGCCCAGCATGAAGGATGCAGAAAGTGCAGGACTTCGGCGTGCATGGATTCTTCAGTGTCCGTACGGAGAAGGTCGGCCAGTGGCGTAAGCATGAAGCAGCCATCCTCATCCTCGCTGAAGATGCCGATGCTCGCAAGGGCACGCAGGAGCCGGCAGAGCGCGGCTGGTTGGCAATCGGTAAGGCGCGAAAGTTCAGCGCATGTTTTTGGACCATCCTTGAGGCAGTCAGCGATGCCGAGTGTTGCCGCCACATGGACGCACTGTGACAGGCAGAAACCGTAGACGATCTCCTTCAGCTCGGCCTGGAGCGCACCTGATGTCATCGACTTGCTCCGCCCAAAGAAAGCAGAACCTCTATTCTGACTTTTCCCTCGCCATGGCACTTTTCATAGTAGGTCACGGTGACGCCTTTATCGAAATTGGTAATGGGTTTGCCGTGCATGAATGGGGGAATCCGAAATCCTTCCGCCTGGAACGCGTCTTGTACCGTGGTGAAAGCCGACGGGCTCGCCAGGGTCAGACCGATGTGAGTTCCGACTTCCTCCTCTATCCATCTCTTCACGAGTTTTTTCTCTTCGATGGGGATCAAGACCTCGACGTAGCGGGAGCGTCCATGCATCTCCTCCGCGTTGGCCGTGAAGATGGTCGTCGGAATCTGTGGGCATCCCACGAGCTCGCCGAGTTCGCGGGCGATCACCGCGCTGGGAAACGTGGCGTGACCCGAGCAGAAACCGGCCTCGTTGGATGCCCTGCTCATGTCAGCGATGGTCAACGCCACGTCAGGGATAATGAAACCGACATGGAGGATGTCACGCACCGACCCCCTGACCGAACGACGGTTTTCTTCCCCTTCGAACACAAGCTCCAGTATGCCTGCAACCGAGGTTGTGTCGATGAAACGTTTGGCTTCCACGAGACATCGATGGAAGCGCTCCCGTGGTTCACCCGGACCCAAGAGCGTCTCGCGAACCGAGAATAATCCATTCTTGTCCAAATGCCGATGTCCGTCAGCGATCATTCGAGAGTGTTCCGATCCCTTTGAGATCAGGTATCTTCAGGTTTTCCCGCTCCAGAGCCGCCAGGCTCAGGGGATAGATGACGTGGCCGTTCTCAGCAGACCTGGCGATGACGCTGAGCTGCAACCTCTTTTGAGCGGGAGCGTCCAGCCACTGCTCATTGGACTGCCAGCCGGACAGGTACCACTTCGTGTAATCCGTCCAATAAACTTCCGTGTCCCCCAATTGCAGGAACACGTCGGGCATCGTTGCCGGGGTGAGAAGTCCCCGATGCAAATCCCGCGGTATCTCTGGTGTTATGGGAAAGGCAACCAATCCGATGCGCAGGAAAAGAAAAATCCGCGGGCACTGGTCCTCCTGAATTCGGCAATGCACCGCAACGAGATCCACCAGTTCCCGGACTGTTGGCGCCAGATTCCTGTCCACGTCGATGATCAACAAGACGTCTTCCATGTCCCAGAAGGCGCTCTTGACCAGATGCGTGCCACGGCACTTCGCTCCCCAATGTGTCTCAATATGCCGATGCAGCACGTGTAGATGCCGTGCCCCCTTCTCTCCGAGCTGAAGCTCTGACTTTGGGCAGTCAACACTCTGACGGATGTCATCATAGATATGCAGAAATGGATGGTCACGAAAACCATCCCACAACTTCACAAAAAATGTCAGCAGGAAATCGTATGTCTCATCCATGAGCCGATCATCGGGAGTCAGAAACCTCCGTGCGGCAATGTGGGCCAGTTTCTTCGCCAAGGGGGTGTCATCGCCTTTGAGACCCGCAGCTCTGGAATACTCGTACTCGCCGGTTCGCAGAGCCCGATGAGCGTTCAACAGCTCACTGACCGCCTTGTAGCAGATCACATTTCGCATGATGACGTCTTGATGATAGCCCTCCGCCTTAAACAATAAATACGCAAACCTTAACCACCACTGGTTCATCTCGGCATAGCAGCTGCTTTTCCGCTGGGTCTCGGTCAACCCGGGCAGGGAACTCAAGACGTCCGTCCCGTACAGCAACTTCCAGGTGGTTTTGCCCTCATGATATCGATATTGCCAGAGTGGGCTCGTACGCCAAGGGCACTCGAATGTCTTCCGGGTCACCACGAGCCTGGGATAGTAGTCGATCAGATGGCCTGTTGTTGCTCCCAGCGCATGGTAGGCCTTTTGAATCGACTGTTTCTCTTCGCTATTGTTTTTCGTTACCACGAGGAGATCAATGTCGCTGATTCCCGGCGTGATCTCATTCTTGGCGCAGCCGCGGCAGAGGTAGATTGACACAATGCCTTGGTAACGCTTCAAGACGAGCACTGCCAACCGGATCATCACCTGGTACATCTCTTGATACACCGAGGTGAGCGGCGGCCGGGAACTCCACACAACGAACCGGCGCAGTCTGCGTTTCAACATGTCAGTTCCGTGATAAGAAGTTGTTTTTATGAGACGGGATTATGCTGAAACTTGCCTTGCGTGTCAAGGTAATGGCCCTGACGCTTGTCGCCGAAGGTCCCGAAACCAATAGTCAGGCTGGGAAATTGCTCAAAGACCTCGGGGTGTCCATGGCGCAGGCATGGTGTTTTTCCAAATCGTTAAGCGCAAAGTCATTTCTTTAATTCGTCAATGCAAACAGAGTCAATTCACCATGGCGTTCACTTTCACAAGAACACTCAACGACTTATGGACTTTCATGTACCTCAGAATCACTTCGTTTCCACTTTTGTTGGATTCTAAGCCACTCCCGCGCTTTTGGAGGCGCACGGAAATATGAAGATTCATGATTGGCAAATCGTTTATGTGAATTTGAGGGGTAATAGGGTGGCATGATGATGTTGCGTTCCATTTCTTCAATATCTTCCGAAGTATATTTAGCTTTTACGATGGACATCTTCCCATGCAACGCAAAAGGCGATTTTGCTTTTGCCAGCCTTATTGCGTTATTTTCAGATACCGACTCAACCTCAACTTTGTGTGACAGTGGCTGAATCGGCAAGGCCATGCTGCAGTATCTGCAATATTCTTCAACCTGGTCTTTGAACTGCTCTGGTGTTTTGTCCCACCATCCCGGTTCAATATGGTACCCGCGTTTACCCTCAAAGAGGAGATCGAATGTACCTGCCATTTCACAGAAGAAACATCCCTTGTATGTGATAGATGGGGACCACCGGTGTTGCAGCCAGCAGTTGTCAATAAGTTGTCTTCGTAATTGTTCATCTTCTATGACATCTTCTGAGGCTATCATGGGGGGTCTGTGGTAACTCTTGTTCTTAGTTCGGTCATTGTAAACGATGATATGGAAAGTCTCGTTGATCATTTCTCTGTATTTCTCAAATAGAGGTCCACCACCTGTCCATAAACCGCACTGTTCTGGTGGAAAGTGTTTCCTGTAGAGTTTGCATATCTCAGCAAATTGCGGATGCTCAGTAGGCTCGCCTCCCATGCAGCCAACGCCTTTCTGCCAGCCTTCCAGGGAGCGCAACGCTTTCTCCACGAAGTCCAGACTCACAAAATAATGCTTGGAAAAATGACGTATGGCTCTTGTGCAATGAGCGCATTTGAACCTGCAATAGTTGGTGATTTCTATTTGAATAAGCCAAGCAGCATATATGGGAATCACGATGGCATACCCCCTTTATTGCGAAGATACTTTATCATTTCTTTTAGGATGGTGCAAAACTGCCAACAAAATGTTCCAATTTTGGGGAGACCATACTTGTTTTTTGATCCAGTCATTGATATTGTAAATATAATCAGATTTCATACCAAGGATTGCCCGGATAGTGGCTCCAGGGTTTCCTCACCACAGGACCCAATGTGGCAATCGACAAAGGAGGGTTTGATAGGAAAGGCACCCATGAACACAAGCACCACCATTCCCACGAACACGCCCATGTGCACACCCCTGAACACCGGCACGGGGGGGGAAGTCCATACCCACGAGCGCGAACATCTCCAAGGCCATGAGCACGAGCATGAACATGCCCACGACCATTTCCATGGTGGAGACGAAGACGTGCACGACCACGATCACACCGGAGACCACGGCCCCCTTGACCATGTCCATCCAGCCCATGAAACGGAGGCACACGATCACGCATGCTGATTTTCTATCTTAGAAAATCGGCTTGCAACACATGAGACTTGTAAAGTCACGTCCAGCTTGTAAGAGTCAAAGCTTCCGTGTCCTGGATCGGCTCTTGCGCTTTTGCTTGGGTGGGCGGCGAGAGGGCCCCTTTTTTTTCGTGGTGGGTGTCCAGCCTGCTTCCTCTTCCTGACCCAGATACGCAGCGGCGGTATCAACGTGGGCAGCCACTTCCATCTTGTCTTCAAACTCAACGGAACCCATGCTCACCGCTCCGTGCACGCTGGCAAAATCGGCAATCTCCTTGTCGGAACTTACCACCACAGCCCGCTCCCGTTCCCTGGTGACCAGCCGCTTAATCACGGTGTCAGCCAATTCTCCAGGACGGGAAAAAATGATATTGATCCCTTTGTAGCGGGTTCTCGCTTGCACGGGGTTCTGGGCATGTGTCCCGTCAAAGACGACGGTGATGGGGTGGTGTCTGGTTCGCTTGTATGATGCAAGGCGTTCAAGGAGGGCCTCCCGCCCCTCCTGCAGACTTATTCGTTCCATGGCGCTCAAAGCCTCAGACTGGCGGATCATGTTGTAGCCGTCTATGAGGATGTGAAGGGACATGGCAAGTCACGAAGAGGCTTTCAGGCGGGTCACCAGTCGATCTAAGTCGTCATGGCCGTAGAAGTCAATCTCCAGTCTTCCCCGTTTCCCTCGGCGCACAATACGCACTTTCGTGCCAAGGTGGCGGGCCAGGTCGTCTGCCATGCTCTGAAAATAAACGTTTTCAGAAGATGCTGGTTTTGACTTTGATGCCTTAGTCTTCTTGGACTTAAATTGCGTTACCAGGGCTTCGGCGGCCCGAACCGAAAGATTTTTTGAAACGATGCGACGCCATGCCGCTTTTTGTTGGATTGGCGTTTCCGCTCCCAAGAGGGCCCTGGCATGGCCCATCGTCAGGGTATGGTTGACGATATCGGCCTGGATGTCATTGGGCAGGTTTCGGAGTCTCAAAAAATTGGCAACCGTAGACCGATCGTGGCCCAGACGTCTAGCGACCTGCTGCTGAGTCAGGCCGAATTCTGTCATAAGACGGTAATATGCTTCAGCCTTCTCCAAAGGGTTCAGGTCCTCTCGCTGGATGTTTTCAACCAGGGCCAACTCGAGCATTTCCGCTTCAGAGACATCCTTAACAACGACCGGTACTTGCTTGAGGCCGGCCATGCGAGCTGATCGCCATCGTCGTTCTCCCACGATGAGTAAATAACCCGAGGCGTCTGCCCGGACCACAAGAGGCTGGATGACCCCCTTTTCTTTGATGGAGTCTGCCAGCCCCTGCAGTTCCTCCTGGGTGAAGGTGCGCCTGGGTTGATAAGGATTGGGCCGTATGGCCTCAATGTCGCAGTAAAAAAAGGAGGTTGGCTCTAGATCGGTTGTTTCCACATCAGGGATCAGGGCGTCGAGCCCCCTACCCAGCACCTGTTTCTTAGGCATGGCGTGTCCCTCGACCATTCATGATTTCTTGGGCCAGCGCCAGATAGCTCTGGGCCCCTCGGGATGTAATATCATAAAGGAGTATGGGTTTTCCGAAGCTGGGGGCCTCTCCCAGCCTCACATTCCTTGGAATCCGCGTCTTAAAAACGAGTTTCTGAAAGTACTTTTCCGCTTCCTCGGCAACCTGATGGGAAAGGTTGTTGCGCCTGTCAAACATGGTCAGAAGCACCCCCTCAATGCGAAGGCCGGGATTCAGGTATCTCCTGATACGCTTGTACGTCTGCAAAAGCTGGCCGACGCCTTCCAGAGCATAAAACTCGCACTGCAGGGGCACCAACAGGGCATGAGCTGCGGTCAGGGCGTTGACCGTGAGAAGGTTCAGGGAAGGAGGACAATCAAGGAGTATGTAAACATAATCATCCTCAAGGTGTCCAAGGAGATTCTTAAGGAGTGTTTCCCGATTGGGCATCCCAACCAGCTCCACCTCGGCGCCAATCAGGTCCACACCTGCTGGAAGGACCTTTAGAAAGGCGAGCTCTGTATCCAAGGTCAGGTTGTTTATAGACTCTTCTTGGATCAAACCGTGATAAAGATTCTTGGAAAGCTCGCCCTTGTTTATCCCCACACCGGTGGTGGCATTCCCCTGAGGATCGCAGTCCACAAGCAGGGTCTTGCGCTCAGCAATCGCCAGGGAGGCAGCAAGGTTCACCGCTGTTGTGGTCTTACCCACCCCGCCCTTTTGATTGGCAATGCAAACGATATGGCTCACAGGAAAACCTTGTCCCAACCTGGGTGAATATAGGCAGTGGCCTTTCTTTGATCTTTCCTTCCAGGTGGCAATGATTTTTTAGCACAGACGTCCCTTTTTGGAAACCCATAAGGCTGTGCCGGCCGAAAAACGGGCGAGCAGGTTTCTCTTGATAAATCGCGACTGGTGGATTATTTTACAAGAGACGTGTCACGATCTCATTGTCTGTAAGGCCTTGGCTCTTTTTCGAGAACGCAAACGCGTACCATCATCTTTTTGCAGATGAATGAAAGGCAAAAATGCGTTTTATTAGAATTGTTGTTGTAGCCTTTCTTGTCATGGTGTTGTCACCGCTTGGGGGGTATCCACCGTCGTTGTGTCATGCCTCTTTGACGACCTCGGAGGAAGAGGCCCTAGGCAGGGAATTCATGCTCTATGTCCGCAAACAGCTCACCCTGATCGAAGATCCGTCCATTGTCGGCTATGTGAATAAGGTGGGCCAGCGTATTCTCGCCCAGTATCCTTCCCCACCCTTCAAGTTTCATTTTTACGTGGTCAAGGAAGAGGTCTACAACGCCTTTGCCGGACCCGCGGGCCATGTATTCGTCAATAGCGGCCTTCTTGCCGCCATGGATAGAGAAGAGGACCTGGCCGGCATCCTGGGCCACGAGATTGCCCATGTGTTGTGCCGCCATATCTCAAAACGGATCGAGCAGTCCAAGAAAATCGGATGGGTAACCCTGGCAGGGGCCCTGACCGGGATTTTTCTGGGTGGCAACCCGCAAGTATCCAGTGCCATCGCCACGGGTTCCCTGGCGGCCGGCCAGTCGCTTTCTCTCATGTACAGCCGGGAGGACGAACGACAGGCGGACCAGGTTGGACTGAAATATCTGACCAGGGCCGGATACGGGGGTGAGGGGCTCCTCGAGATGTTGAATAAGATACGGGAAAAAAGATGGTTCGGATCTGAACAGATCCCTTCGTATGTGCAGACCCACCCGGCTGTTGAGGAAAGGATGGGCTATCTTGATACCTGGATACACGCCCACCCTGAATGGAAGGGAAGGGGCCGTGCCAACGATTCAGCAGAATTCCAGAAGGTACGAACCAAATTGATTGCCCTGTATGGGGACACCACGGCAGCCCACAATACCTTTGACGCCCGACTCAGGAAAGATGGTGAGGATGTGCTTGCGAAGTACGGCAAGGCACTGCTTTTGGCTCGAGAGGGACGAAAAGAGGAGGCTATAAAAAGCCTCAAGGAGGTCGTCCGATTGCGGCCCCTGGATACAGATATCCTCCGCGACCTTGGCAAGACCTATTTCCAGGGGGGAGAATATGCCGAAGCCTTAGAGATGCTGAAAAAAGCCCTCGCCTCAAATCCTGAGGATCCCGAGGGACGTTTACTTCTGGGGCGATCACAGATAGAGACGGGTGACCTGCAAGGGGCGCTGGAAACCTTGAGGGGCCTGGTGAAAAGCCATCCCGACTATCTTTCGGGAACCTATTATTTTGGAGAGACGTATGGGAAGCTGGGCAACCTGGCAGAGGCTCATTACTACCTTGGGATGTATTACAAGGAAAAGGGGGAGATCAAGAATGCCAGGTTTCATCTGGCCCGCGCCCTGAAATTGTTTGGCAGCGACCCGGCAAGACAGGAGGCAATCAAAAAAGCTCTCAGCGAGCTTGGGGGGAAGCGACAACGTGATCATAGTGGGAAAACCGCATGGTAAAAGAGCCTCGCCCCTGGGTGGCGGACCGAAGCACCGTGGAGTAGCCAAAGGTCCTGGACAGTGGCACGATGGCATCAATGATCCGCGTTGCTCCTCTGGATTTGAGCTCCTGGATCTTGCCGCCTCTGGCATTGATATCTCCGATGACCTCTCCCATGAAGTCTTCAGGCACCAGGACCTCCACGGCCACGATAGGTTCCAATAATCGGGGACTTGCTTTCTGGAGACCTTCCTTGCAGGCCATGGATGAAGCCACTTTGAAAGCGAGGGGGCTGGCGTCAGAGTCTCTGTATGTAGCATCTATAAGGCGCACGGACACATCGACCACCGGATATCCAAGGACAACGCCGCTTTCCATGGACTCCATCACGCCGTGTTCCACGGCTGAAACAAATTCCGCCGGCAACAGCTCATCGGACAAAACGTTCTTGAAACGATTTCCCGCGCCGCGATCCAGGGGGGATAGCTGAAGGACCACCTGAGCAAAGTGGCTGACCCCCCCAACATCTTTTTGGAAAGTGGCAGCAGCTTCGGTTGTCCCTTCAATGGTTTCTTTGTAAACGACCTGAGGCTTTCCCACATTGACTTGGGTCCGAAACTCGCGCTTTAAGCGGCTAACCAGAATTTCCAGGTGAAGCTCTCCCATGCCGGATATAATGGTCTGGCCCGTGTCTTCATCGTAGTGGACCCGAAAGGTGGGGTCTTCGGCTTCCAGCTTGGCAAGGGCTTGTCCGATTTTTTCCTGATCCTCGTGGGTTTTGGGCTCCACCGCCACGGAAATCACTGGCTCGTAAGACTCGATGGGTTCAAGCACGATGGGATTCAAGGGATCACACAGGGTGTCGCCCGTGCCGGAGGCCTTCAATCCGATAAGCCCCACGATATTGCCTGCCCGGGCCTCAGCAATTCGCTCCCGTTTGTTGGCATGCATGGCAAGGATTCGGGCGACCTTTTCCTTTGTGTTCTTGACAGGACTCAGGACCTCGCCACCCGTGCTCAACCGTCCTGAATAGATCCGGGCGTAGCTTAATTTGCGTCCTTGGTCCATCATCACTTTGTACACCAGGGCGACCAGGGGGGCGCGATCGGATGGCGGAGACTTCTTCGCCTTGCCCGTGCGAGGATCCACCCCTTCCACCGGGGGGACGTCCAAAGGACTTGGCAGGAAGTCCACGATTCCGTCGAGGAGGGGTTGAATCCCCCTGTTTCTGAGAGCAGCGCCGCAGAACACGGGAACGACCTTGAGGTCAATGGTGGCCTTTCTGATACTCTGAACAAGCATCTCAGGCGTTACAGGGGCTTCCGCTAGATAGGCCTCCATAATCTGATCATCAAACTCCGCCACTGTTTCCACGAGTGTATTCCGGTGCTCCCAAGCATTTTCTGTCGCATTGCCAGATATGTCCGTGACCTCGAAAGTGGCTCCCAGTGTCGCTTCCTCCCAGATGAGCTGTTTCATATTCAGGAGATCGATGACTCCTTGAAAGGACGCTTCGCTTCCCACCGGTATCTGCATGAGGAGTGGGTTGGCCCCCAAACGGTCGCGCATCATTTGAACCGTTCCAAAAAAATCGGCGCCGGCCCGATCAAGTTTGTTGACAAAGCCGATTTTGGGCACGCGGTACTTATCCGCCTGGTGCCAAACGGTCTCTGACTGGGGCTCGACCCCGCCCACAGCACAGAAGACGCCGATGGCTCCGTCCAGCACCCTGAGAGAACGTTCCACCTCAATAGTAAAGTCCACGTGACCCGGAGTGTCGATAATGTGGATCTCCGCGTCCCGCCAGCGGCAGGTGGTCACGGCAGAGGTGATGGTGATGCCCCGCTCCTGCTCGTCAGGCATCCAGTCCATCACCGCCTCGCCGTCGTGGACCTCACCCATCTTGTGTGAGCGACCTGAGTAATAAAGAATTCGCTCCGTGATGGTGGTCTTCCCAGCATCAATATGGGCGATGATGCCGATGTTGCGCATCTTTCCGGTAGGCACTGATGTTCCCATGGGCGTCAGAGATACAGTTTCTATTTGATCATGAGCATATTGGCCCTGAAGGGCCGTCGAATATCTATATGACCGGCCAATGTTTTGGCTTCCCGGCCCTCGATGAGGATCTTCACCGCCTCGATCTCGGGAATATTGAGGGCCAAGGTGTTCACTAGAGAGAATATGGTCAGAAGCTCGGAGAAAGTCCCTCCCGGGTGGTTTGCGGTGATTGCCCTGTTAAAATCGACGTACGCCATACCGCCCCGGGTGACATAAAGGGCCAGGACCTTTGTTCCTGCCGGCACGGTTGGGCTCAGTGGCCCCTCGGGGCCTTCGATCAGGGCCTTCATGATGTCCGTGGCCCGCTGAGTCACCGTATCCGATAGGGCAAGGGTTCGATATTCAGCGGTGAGGGACCTGTTGTCAGCATCTGAAAAATAAAGGTGTGTCCTTGCCTTGGCCGGTTTGGGCGCGAACCTGAGGGGCCCCGGTTCAGACTTTTTGCCCTCGCCTGGCCACCACAGCGCTCTGTAGCGATAGGTGAGCAGGCCTGCGGTGGTTACACAGATAGCCACAGCAACGATTACACCATAGCGTCGGGCTGTCATAATTTCCCCATTGTTTGTAAAAAGGACAAGATTAAGGGTTTTTATGCAATCGCGGCCCCTATGTCAAGGACAAGGCACCGCGTGCTTTTGCCTTGCGGGCGGCAAGTTCCGTGTGATATTGAAGCTCCCTGTAGCAAGCTACAGGGAATCTTCGACCGTAAGGAACGCTGA
>CAZCXI010000052.1:0-21696 GCA_964502635.1 uncultured Desulfobacterales bacterium | reverse complement strand
TGAGGATCTTTCTGTATATTCTCTCAGCTTTATCGAGACGTCCACTCTCATGGTACTTAAGTGCCGAATGAATAGCCCGATCTATGTCCAAGGTTCTGGAAGACTTTTGTTTCTTGCCCTTTTTCTTGTGGCTCATTTTCTATACAGACTCCTATGACAATACGTGGAACCATATCAAATTTCCGGGTAAATTTCAGCGGGCTAGCCTGGCGGGCCGATGACGTGGGTATATTGCACGGATTTCAATAAGTTGTGGTAATTTGGTTGGCTCGGAGGTGAATTACGTATGGCATGCCAACTTCTGTGATTTAGCGGGAATCGCGATCTCAACAGCACATCAAAACCGACCTCTTTATGTGAGAAATGGGTCTTGGCAGGCAGCTTGTCATTCCATGGGATAGGGATAAAGTAGAAAGCCCCTATAGGCAATAACTACTATATGGGAGCAGTAAGGCAGGGCCATTTTCGACCCTGCCTTCGGATTCTCTGAAGTCTTCTAGAAGAAAAAGCCTATCTGTCCACCGATTCTCCGGTTATCTGCACATAACCATGACTCTCGTCCGGAGCACCCACACAATTTAAAATACTATACCCAACTGCACACCCAGTCTATAGTTACTTAGATCAACACCTTCGTCTTCGAAATCTTCAGTTATTTGGTACTTCCCGTTGACGCCGATAGACAAAAATCCAATCTTGTATGTCAAATCTGCAAAGACTTGTCCCCCAAAGAGCCAATCATCTCTTTTTTCGCCCGAGGTTCTAAGAATAAGCAAAAATGATGGGCAATATTCAAGTTCAACATATGAGTAGGAAAGACCGGCGCCGAAATCTACGACAAGGTTACGGGCAGTCTCCTTTGCATATTTCAAGTTTACCTCAATAGGGACAAAAGTGATTTCTTCTCCTCCCCCGAAATCAATATTAATAGCAGAGCCTATCTCTCCCCCAAGGTACCAGTTCGGGGTGATCTCTCCATATCCTTCAAGTCCAATATACAAACCGTCGTCCTCATTACCAGGCTCATCAAAATAGTCGTCAGTAAAGGCGATATAATCCAACTTCAAGGCAAAATTGCCCTTTCCAAGAGGGGCTTTTTCTTGAGCAGATACAACCGCAGATGTCATCACAAAGGCGCCCACCAGACAAAACAAGATTAGTCTCTTCATCGTCTTTCCTCCTTTTCTCTGCTTTCTCCAAAAGCATGCCGAGCATATTGAATCAAAAATCCGATCCTCTATCTATCTATCTATCTAAATCCAGTCGAACAGCATCAGGCCGACACCGATGCGGTTTGCGCTATCATCGTAGTCAACCAGACTCTCTCCATAGCCGTTGAAGTACTGCACGTATCCTCTCACGTTATCCGTAATTGGAAAGCTCCATCCGAGTTCCACAGCTCCCTTGTTTTCATGTCTCCGCAGATTGTTGCGGAGCATGTACGAAAAGACATGCCCTTTCAGCCGGTATCCGCCAAAGAGTTCACCGTATCCCATATACTTTTCAATATCTGGATTGTCATCGTCCTCCTCATCCTCGGGAATGTGATACCAGGGTTTGAGACCGATGACAAAATTCCCCCTCTCGGCAATGAAATCGGCATAAATGCGGTTCCAGCTTCGTGAAAGGACTCCTCCGTTTCCATTTGATTGGTGGTTGAGGCCGATCACAAAGAGTCGGTGCCTGAGTCCAAGCACATCGAAATCCGTATCGAATTTTACAAATACCTCGGGTTCGTAATTCGTCTCTCTGAACGGTGAAGACAATGCCTTATCGTAAACCTGCCACCACGAGCGCTGCGTATATGCGCAAAAAAGGTCGCCGTTGCCTCTGAACATGTTGTCCCACAGCAGCAGCTTGAAGCTGAGCTGAAATTTAGCCTCAAACTGTTTTGGCTCATCCTCATCAGCAAATTCATACGTTTCCGTGTTCGGATCGCTGTCATAGGTAACGGCGAGAAAATAATTTTGCCGATGCGGGGTTATCGCAAAGCGACTGATACGTACCTTTTTCTCCTCTGTTATGCGTCCTTCAATGGCAGACACTTCTTCCTCGGTCGTCGTGACTGCCGGTGTCGAGATTGGCTGGCTAGTTGGATTTCCTCCGGTGTCCGGTTGCTCAGCTCGACACGGTGAAAAAACAGGAATTACGGTAACGGCTACGCCACAAAACATCGCAAAAAAAGCCAACACAATCTTCGGCTGTGGTGTGAATTTCTTCTTCACACTTATCCTCCCTTTACCTGTGAACGCTTTGGTCGTTCCTGTTTAATCACACCCTTTCAAAGACGCGTCATTTCATTTGTTGCCAAAGGCCACAGTTGAAGTCCATGACCATGGCCTAAGGGCGAAACAGGTCCAGTCAGCTCAAGTTCTCGGTTATGGCGGCAACCTTCACTTTAACGGTGCGGGAACTGTCGGACATACGATAGGTGAATATGTTTAAAAGGCAGGGCCGTTTTCGACCCTGCCTTCGATTCTGTGAAATGGTCTAAATGAAGTGGCCTAGAAGAAAAAGCCTATCTGTCCGCCGATTCTCCAGTTATCGAAACTCACCTCCAAATCATCGCCCTCTTCGGTTAATTGGTACTTCCCATTGATGCCTAAGAAAAACGCATCAAACGTGTAATTCAAGTCTACGAAGCATTGTCCGCCAAAGAGCCATTCATTTTCATCGCCCACATCTTGGACATCTATTTTGGCATAATTGTAGGAAAGGCCTGCACCAAAATCGATGACGAAGTGAGGGGAGACTTCAGCGGTATATTTTGCGTTAAGTTCTACCGGGATGTAAGTCAGGTCCACATCGAGCTTATCAGAAAAGAGGTCTAAATCAAAAAAATCCCCGGACTGAACAAATGCGTAGCCGACCTCAAGGCCCAGATAAAGGTTTGGTGCGATTTCGCCAAAGCCTTCGATGCCCAGGTACAATCCAGAGTCCACGTCCAAGTCTTCAAGGTCGTTCTCGGTAAATGCAATGTAATCGACCTTGAGTGCCAGATTGCCCGCACCAAGCGGCGCTTTTTCCTGATTTTCTTGAGCAGATACAACGGTGGATGTCATCAAAAAGGCGCCGATCAAACATAACAACATGACTTTCTTCATATTCCTTCCTCCTGAAGGTAAAGTATGAGGTTTCATAAAACCAATAGCCATTGAACAAAAATCCTCGAAAGTCACCTCCTTCTCTTTTTAGAATTGGCGATCCTTGCTCTCAAAGATTAGAACTGGACTGCCAGTGCGCTACATCGTGATGACAATGAACTGTGCGGAGATATCACACCCTTATTGTTCCTGCAATGCATTATAACTGACACCTCTCAGGGAACCCCAAGAATAGCTTTCTGCGAACAGACAGACTGGGAGTATAAAAAACCCACCTGCATGTAACGTGGGTGGCACGTGATAAGAACACCCGGATTTGTCTTCTCTCACCGGGTACGCTGGTAGGTTCCGATTAACTCTGCTTTGGACAGGATGTGCCCCTCCATGGCCTTCTCAAGTGCGTCTTTCGTGGGTCTTCCAAGGTCTGGCAGGACGGCATCCAGGGCATAGAGCTTGTGAAAGTAACGATGGCGGCCGATGGGCGGGCAAGGTCCCCCGTATCCCGTACGTTTCCAGTCGTTGAGCCCTTCCTTGGTCCCCCCGGGAAGATCCTGGGGTTTCACACCTTCGGCGAACCCGGTGGCATCAGGAGGGATGTTATAAAGGACCCAGTGCACCCAGGTCATTTGGGGTGCGGCAGGATCAGGGGCGTCGGGATCGTCTACGACCAGAACAACACTCCTGGTCCCTTCGGGCAGGCCTGACCACCCTAAGGCAGGTGAAGTATCCTTGCCGTCACAGGTATAGCGCATCGGGATCTCCCCATTGTGGGAAAATGCCGGGGATGTGATTGTCAGGGCCATGGTGACATCTCCTTTTTTTATGTTTGCATCATGGAAACTCTTTTCCGATGCATATCCGCAAGCACCAAAGGCCATGAAAAACCCAAAAAATGCCGCCAGACAAGGCTTTGGGGCATTGCGTAGTGCGCTATTCATGAGTACACACCTTCTCTCAGAACCAAGCAGACAGATCCTGCCATTGAAGCCTCCCCGCGGCAAGCCACGGGGAATGCGCTCGCTTTCGCGGTTCACAACTGATGGACCAATTTCCCAGACAGTGCCTAACCCGGCAAATTCCAGGCAAAGAGCCGCACCTTCTAGACGATGATAACCGAATTATCGCTGTCTCCGTAAGGGCTCTTCATGTATTTGTCGGCGCTCCAGTCGTTTTCCCACCGAGATTCATCGATGAGATAACGAAATTGATATTCCTTCTTGGGCTCAACTTTGAGAGAGATCTGGTAGTCTCCATTTTTCAGCCTTTTCATGGGATTGGCGTGAATATTCCAATTGTTGAAATCACCGACGATACATACACGCTTTGCATCAGGGGCTGCGATTTTGGGAAACTTGAACGTCACCTTGCACACCTTTCCACCTTCAAGATATTCTTTCTTTATCCCGGCGGTCCTGGCAGGTGCCTTTTTTGATGCCAGCTGCTTGGCAGTCTTCTTTGGTGCCGACTTTTTCACGGTCGTCTTGTTCACAGTTGTTTGTGTCTTCCTTGTCGTAACCCTCTTCCTCTCTGCTTTTTCCATTTCTACCCCCCTTTTTGCCTCATGGTCCTCGGTTTTCCATCCTTCAACACTGAACTTTCCCGCCGCGATTTCACGCAGCGCCATGACGATCTCTTCATTTTTGGGCGAGTCCACCAGATACCCGGCACCCTGCCCCATTTGTCGAACCCGCTTAGCAGCAGCGTGGACGAGCATATAACGGTTCTTAACCCGCCTTAAGCAATCTTCGATGGTAACACGAGCCACTTGAAGACCTCTCTAACCGCCGTCCGGCAGCCCCGTCGCGTTCTGATAGAGGTTGCCGCGGCACCCACGGAAGGACATTTTCAAGCTCGTTTACCCCCCAACTTGCGTCTGAAGCTTGCCGGACTCGTAAAACGTCCGCAAAACAACGACACACTCATCCGCACAAGCCGTAAAGCTTGTCAAATAAGACCGTAATGATGAAAACTTCCTTTAATATTCAGCTCGTTAACAGCCTGCCGTCAAATTGTCAAGGATTTTGTAGGGGTCGTTTCTCTCGAGTCTTTGATGAGTGCCCGAGTCTCCGACAATGCCAAATCAACTATCGAATCTGAATCATCTCTCCCGCCTTGGGCACGGAAACGACGTAGCCTTGCCCTTCAAGCTGTTGCCCGAAGGCCAGAGACTGCTCCTCTTCACCATGAACGAGGGCAATCCTTTTTATGCTCAGATTGGATTCTTTCAAAAAACGCTGCATTTCATTCTTATCCCCATGGGCGCTGAAGCCCCCCAGACTGACCACGCGGGCCTTCAGCGGATACTCCTTATTGAGAATTCTTAACATGGGCGGCGCACCGTTTCGGCCGGACTTCTCATAGGCAAGGCCACGTTCAAGAATACGCCGGCCGAGGGTGTTGCGGGCCATGTATCCTACGATCAGGATGGTGGTCTTGGGGTTGTGGATCTTGTATCGCAGGTGATGCAGAATCCTGCCTGCCTCACACATGCCGGATGCAGCAATGACAATGTGTGGCCTGGCCTCACGGTTAAGGGCCATGGACTCCTCTACTGATTGGACAAAATGAATCCTGCCAAAGGAAAAGGGGTTTTCCCCTTTCTGAAGGAAATTTATGTGGGTCGCTTGGTCATAGACTTCCGGATGCTCTGCAAATACTCTGGTGATGTTCGTTGCCAGAGGGCTGTCAATGAATACAGGGACCCGAGGGACTTCATCTTCATCGTAAAGCTCATGTAATAAATAGATCAGTTCCTGGGTACGCCCGTAGGCGAAGGAAGGGATTAGAACTGATCCGCCCCTGTCGTAGGTATCGATAAGAACGTGTTTGAGTTGCGGCTTCAGGTCCTTCACGGGTCCGTGGAGCCGGTTGCCGTAGGTGCTCTCCATAATGAGCAGATCTACCCTACGATCTTCTTCCGCAAAGTCGAGCGTTGGGTCCTTGATAATGGGCTTGCCGAACCGGCCGATATCTCCCGTATAGCCAATTGTGAAGACTCGCCCATTTTCCTTGGCTCTAATCATGGTGATAGCAGAGCCCAGTATGTGGCCGGCGTCGTATAAGGTGCAAGTGACGTCCTGCCCCACTGTGATGGCGTGACGGTACGGATAGCCGTCAAAGCAGGAGAGGCATTGGCGGGTATCTTCCAAGGTGTAGAGCGGCCCCACTTCTTCGAGGCGGTACTGTCTTATCAGGCCACGAATGGTCTCGGTGTTCAATTCGTGGCGGCCTTTCTTCAAGAGCGTCTTGATCTCCCTCAACCGACGTTTGGAAATGCTTTGTGCCCCCTTGGATTTTCTCATTTCGGCCAAGGTCGACCGTACCGTCTTGTAGTTGAGATAGGCCGCGTCGGACTCTTGGATATGAGCGCTATCGGGGAGGAGATATCCGCAAGCCGCTACAGTAGCCCCGGTGCAGATAACGCGTCCAGCGAAGTCGTGCTTGGTCAACAGCGGAATACGCCCGGAATGATCGATGTGGGCGTGGGACAACACCAGGTTGGTGATGATCCGCGGGTCAAACGGCAAGACTCTGTTTTTTTCCGCACTTTCTCTGCGGCGGCCTTGAAACATTCCGCAGTCCAGCAGAATTCGGTCATTCTCGGTGGTCAGGAGATGCATCGACCCGGTCACTTCTCGTACGGCCCCATAGAACGTCACGTGCATGAAACGCCTCCTTATCAAGTCAGCCTGTCGGATGCAATAATCGGCAGGATCTTCGCATGATTAATCTGTTCCGCACGAGGTTTCTAGACGATCACGGTCCGCTTGATGATATTTACAACGTCGTCCGGATCATCCAGAATGGTTACCAGTTCCATATCCTCGGAAGAGATCAAGTTCCGCTTCAAAAGGTTGCCTCGAAGCCACTCCCACAGCGTGCCCCAATAATCAGAGCCCACAAGAATCACAGGAAACGGTTTGATCCGCTTGGTTTGGATGAGCGTGATCGCTTCAAAGATTTCGTCCAGTGTTCCAAAACCGCCCGGCATACCCACGTAAGCTTGGGCATATTTCAGGAAAATCACCTTTCTGACAAAAAAATACTTAAAGTCCAGTTGTATGTCCGCATAAGGATTAGGGCTTTGCTCCTTGGGCAGACGAATGTTGAGACCAATAGAGCTTCCGCCCCCTTCTCTCGCGCCCTTATTGCCCGCCTCCATGATGCCCGGGCCGCCGCCCGTGATAATATGGTAACCGTTTTCAGCCAGTTTCTTGGCAATGGCGACGGCCTTTTCATATGTCTCCTCCGTCGGGCTGACACGGGCAGAGCCAAAGATGGAAACACACGGATAGATGTCGGACAAGGTGTCGAAACCATCGACGAGTTCGGCCATAATCCTGAAAAGCCTCCAGGAATCCTGAACGGAAATGGCATCAATCAAATACTGTCTTTCCGACATGCTCATTCTCCTTTTTTTCGCAACACTTTAGATCTCTGAAACGCCGAATTACAAACACTCACTTGATTCTGTTGAGGTTGTAGTAACACATTCCGAGGAGAACTCCAACTTGATCTAATGCAAAGCAGATTTCCTCCCGTCTGCGTGATCGGCGCTTCTGTTGCCCGGCCCCTGAGGCTTTGCCAGGACCTTGAGGGCTTTCCAAGGATCTATGCCCATGGCCCGGTTGACGGAGATGTGTTACTCTTCTATGGTTTGAAGCCATCCCCTTTCCACGTCCACCCGGCTGAACAAGCAGGGGTCAGTGGCCAGCAAACAGAATCAACCACCCCACGGGGGAAAAGATGCCCAAGGAGCTTAGCCATATCCTGATCGCTCAAGATGTACTCGCGGAGCTGAAACGATCTGGAAGAAAACGGTTGGCCGGGATTTTTGAAAAGAACATATCTGCCTTCTTCTTGGGCGCCATCATCCCGGACGCCTTTTTCTATGATGCAACGCCTTTTCTGGGGCTTTCCAAAAACAACGTTCAGTTCGCCCGCGCCCTTCACCTAAAAGAAACGGCTGAAAACAATGCAAGAGCCCTCGGCTTTTTTGAGGCCATTGCCGTTGACCCCCGCGCATGGCCTTCAAAAGTGGCTTTTGCCGCAGGCATTGTCACCCACACGGTCAGTGACCGGATTGTCCACCGTGTCATAGACGATTACACGCGGACCCTGGACCAACAAGGTGGTCTTGCCACGGCAACGCACCGGCAGTTCGAGACATGGATCGACATGGTCCTGCTCCAGGCCTTGCGCCTTCATCCAAGAGATGTTCAGCTGGAACGCCTGGCAGACGTTCCCCACCCAAAGCGGGACATCCTGTTACGATTCTACCTTTCCCATCTGATTGAACCCCAGCGGACTCCAGACCCCGGCATGCTGAGATCCTTGAAGCTGGCGTATGCCCAACAACGGCTTTGCTTGAAGCTCTTTTCGGTGAAGGCTTTATATCACGTCGTGAATGTCTCAAACAAGCTTGCGACAGGTCGTCTGGGGACTTGGTCCAGCTTGTTTTACCCGGATAGTGCTGAAGCCGACGGCTTGCCCATCATGCACAGGACGGATTCGCGCACTTTAAGCGATGATCGATTCTCTGCCCGGTCTCTTTCATTGGTAGTCAGGAGAATCACGACCGACGCGATCAGTCATATTGGCCTGGGCGTAGGCAGATTGGGTCAGGGGTAACCGCGAGGGTGCCGGTAACGGGATACATGTGCGGAAGCAAGCAAGTTTAACCCAACAATATCTGGAAGATATCTGAATCCAAGGCGTGCCGCGGCCAACCTGATTAGTGTTGACAGTGCATATGTAATCCTGTATCTGAATCGGAAACTGACGTCTCTGCCCATTGATCGGATAGCGTTTCGTGGATGGCCACTAGGGACTCAATTCTACAACACGGGAACTAAATGGGTAAATATCTCTTCATAGCGGCTTGTTGTCTCATCTTCATAGGGGCGGCGTTTTGGCTTTTCCGGACGCCCGGCAAACCACCCGTGAAACAGCCTGAGGGTGAGTCTCCTTCCCTGGAAGAACCAAAGACATCGATTCCTCCCGAGAAAGTCATTGATTACGGCAAGCTAAGAGAAAACAAGGACAAGGCCATGACCGCTTTAATGAACGAGCGTAAAGCCTCATACGGCCTTGAAGAGAGCATTGATATGATCGTAAAGTCGGACGAGTCCATTAAGATAGGAGAACAAACCGTTCCCATGAAAAAGATCCTGGACGAGGTCCGACTCAAAGAAGGAGAGATCCTGGAAACCAACCTGGGAAAGCAAGCCGACCAGGAGAGGCCCCGTGACTATGGGATATGTGTGGTTCAGGCAGGTCAAAATATATGGGATATTCATTTCAAGCTTCTAAAGGACTATTACGAGCACAAGGGCATAGAGCTTTCCCCTCTGGCTGATGAACCGGACCGCCTCGGGCACAGTTCTGGCTTTGGCAAGATATTGAAGTTCTCAGAACACATGGTCCACATTTATAATTTGAAAGAGCACAAATTCGAAACAGATTTGGATTTGATATACCCGTTGAGCAAAGTCGTCATCTACCATATGGGCCACATATTCGCCCTGCTGGACCGGATCGATTACAAAGATGTTCATCGGATCGAGTTTGACGGGGAGACGTTGTGGCTACCTGCCGAGCCGTAAAAGCTTGGGCTGTTCGAGGCACGGGCGTGGGCAACACTGATCGGTGGAACCAAACCTCCAACAGGTTGAAGACTTCAGAATAGAAAAAAATGATCAAACGTTACACCCGCGAGGCCATGGGACGCATATGGAGGGAGGAGAACAAGTTTCATACGTGGCTTCTCGTCGAGACCTTGGCCTGTGAAGGCTTGGCCAAAATCGGCCGGATCCCCAAAAAGGCCGCACAAAACATCCGCAGGAAAGCGAGGTTTTCTATTGAAAGGATCGAAGCCATTGAGGCTGAGACCAAGCACGACGTGATTGCCTTTTTGACCAATGTGGCAGAGACGGTTGGTCCGGATGCCCGATACATCCATTTAGGAATGACATCGTCGGACATCCTGGATACGGCCATGGCGGTGAGACTTCGACAGGCATCGAAAATCATCCTAAAAGACTGCGACCGACTCCTGGCCGCCCTGGAAAAGAAGGCCCTGGCGCACAAACATACGGTGATGGTTGGCCGATCCCATGGCATCCACGCTGAACCCATGACCTTCGGCTTGAAACTTGCTCTGTGGTTCGATGAGATGCGCCGAAACCGCGCGCGCCTGGAACACGCCATTGAAACCATCAGCGTCGGGAAAATTTCGGGAGCTGTTGGCACCTATGCCAATATTTCACCGCAGGTCGAAGCTTACGTGTGTGGCAAACTGGGGCTCAAGGTCGCTCCGGTGTCCAGCCAGATCATTCAGAGAGACCGTTACGCCGAGTACTTTTCTGCCCTGGCTATTGTGGCCTCGACAATAGAAAAAATAGCAGTGGAAATTCGGCATCTGCAAAGGACCGAGGTCCTGGAAGTCGAGGAATATTTTTCAAAAGGGCAAAAAGGCTCTTCTGCCATGCCCCACAAGCGCAACCCGGTGGCTTCAGAAAACCTGTCCGGTCTAGCGAGGCTGGTGCGGTCGAATGCGTCTGCCGCACTCAATAACGTTGCCCTGTGGCACGAGCGGGACATCAGCCATTCTTCAGTGGAAAGAGTTATTATCCCGGACACCACGATTATGATTGACTACATGCTGAATCGTATGACTGAGATCATACGCCGCCTCGTGGTTTATCCAAAGCGGATGCAGCAAAACCTGGAACTCACCCGGGGGCTCATCTTTTCCCAGCAGGTCCTGCTCGCTTTGGCGAGGCAAGGCGTCAGCCGAGAAAAGGCTTATCAGATGGTTCAAAAACAAGCCATGCGCGCGTGGAAGGAACACACGGACTTCAGGGACTTGATGAGAAGTGATGCGGACATCGCTCGTTTCCTGGGATCCGAGGACCTTGAAGAACTCTTTGACGTGAATGCCCAGCTAAGGCATGTTGACACCATATTTGCCCGTGTCTTTGGACAGACCAAAGACGGATGATAATCCAAATATGAATCGTTTCCTGACCCGACGTAAGGTCTTCGTTTTCTGCGCCGCGCTGTTGCTCTTTTTGGGAAACTGCACTAGGGTGAGTCGATTTGTTGAATCTGCCGATCCCTATTACACCGAGACCTACAAGAGAGTCTGTGACCGGTGGAGCCAGGAGGCCCGTATCCATCACGGTTTTGAACTGTCGCTTATTGTGTCGGCCACCTTCGAGTCGGCAGATTTCCGACGGGCCTACGCTGGTGAGTATGCGGAGGCCTACCAACTCACACCAGCGGAAAAAGACCAGTTTGTGGAAGATCAGATGAAGGCCGGCCGTTTTGGCCACGAGTTTCTCATGGCCACCTTTGTGCCTGAAACAAAGTGGGATAATTTTGACAGAGCTGATTCCATGTGGAAGCTTCTCCTGGTGAACGATGAGGGCGAGCGTGTGGCGCCTGTTGAAGTGAGAAATCTTAAGAGACAGAAGGCTGTTATGTCTCATTTTTTCCCGTATATTACGCCCTGGAAATCTGTCTACTTGGTAAGGTTTCCTTCCAAGACAACTGAAAGCAACAGGCCCATGATCGGAGATAACACGAAGGATATCAGGCTGGTCGTCACCAGCGTACTCGGCACGGCTGAGTTGGTTTGGAAGCTGGAGCAATCGTGAACGAGAAACGGGCCGGTCGTAAATCGAAGGTTATATATGGTTAAGGGTTTGCGCAGGAACCTTCGAATCATGGTTCACGGACAACGACTCACGAATAACCAATAACGAAAGACACCAAGGAGGTATTTATCTTGATCGACATTGCGTATGCCATGGGCACCGGAGGGGGGGCGTCGGGACAGGGTGGTGGATTTGGGGCCATGGTTCCTTTGATCCTGATGTTTGTGATTTTCTATTTCCTTTTGATTCGCCCTCAACAGAAGAAGCAAAAACAGCATCGTGAGATGATCACCAGCCTTAAGAAGGGTGATCGAGTCATGACGACCGGGGGGCTGTACGGACGCGTTACAGGGCTTACTGACACGGTCGTCACACTTGAGGTTGCCGAAAAGGTACGCGTCAAAGTGGCACGCAACAATATTGCAGGCTCAGTGCAAAGCGACAATCCGAATGCAAAAAAAGGGTAATTCCAGTATCCATTCTTGACTCCCCGCTGAATGCTGAGCCCTGGCCCCTGCCTAATTGAGTTTTGACTCCGTTAGGGTCAGGATAATTCCGTCATCGTCTTTAGAGGAGCACTCGATTGAAGCAATTTAAGTGGAAGTTGATTCTGATCGTTGGCATCGTGGTGGTGGCATGGATCTATGTTGTCCCTTCGTTCTATTCAACGGTGCCCGGCTGGTGGACGAGCGTTCGAATTCTACCATCGGACAAGATTCACCTTGGGCTCGATCTTCAAGGCGGCGTGCATCTTGTGCTTGAAGTGCAAGTTGAAAAAGCAGTCGAAAACAGAATAGAACGCACAGCCGAGGAACTGCGAACCGCCATGAGGGAGGCGAAAATACGCCCCGTGGAAGTCGGCCGCCCCAGCAAGATGGAAATATCAATTCGGATTCCCAGGCAGGAAAACGTTGCCGCCTTTGACGACATGCTTGATAAGGATTTCGGCACGCTTCGCATGGTATCAAAAACCACGGAAGGCGAAGGCCTTCTGGTTCGACTCGACCTGCCTGAGAAGGAGGTGACATACATAGAAGAAATGGCCACAAAACAGGCCATGGAAACCATCCGAAACCGTATTGATCAGTTTGGTGTCAGTGAACCTGACATCCGTCGCCAGGGGAAAAACCGCATTCTGATACAGCTGCCGGGGATCAAAAACCCAAAGAGGGCCATTGACCTCATCGGCAAGACAGCCCTGCTTGAGTTCAAGTTGGTGGACGAAGACCACGATGTTGAAAAGGCCTTGAAGGGCCAGGTGCCACCAGGTGATGAAATCCTTTATCAAGTGGTCGAAGACAGGACCACCGGCCGGACCAGAAAGACACCTTTCTTGATTAAGAAACGAACGTATTTGACCGGAGCCTTCCTGACGGATGCCAGGGTTCAAATCGATCGACAGTTCGGTGAGTCTTATGTCACCATAGACTTCGACAAGAAAGGGGCCCGGCTCTTTGAACGGATTACCGAGGCAAACGTCAAGAAACGCCTTGCCATCGTGCTGGACGACCACATATATTCGGCCCCTGTTATTCAGGAAAGGATTGGTGGGGGCCATGCCCGCATTACCGGTAGTTTCACGACCGAGGAGGCTCACGACCTGGCGATCGTGCTCCGGGCCGGAGCCCTGCCCGCCCCGGTCCAGATTCTTGAAGAACGCACGGTAGGGCCTTCCCTGGGCCACGACTCGATTCAAAAGGGCCTGCTCTCCATGTTGATCGGCGGGCTCCTTGTCGTGTTGTTCATGGGGGTTTACTATCAGGGTGCCGGCATCATCGCGGACATCGCCCTGTTTTTGAACATCGTCCTCATAGCCGCCGGATTGGCTGCATTTCAAGCCACCCTGACGCTGCCGGGCATTGCGGGAATTATTCTCACGATCGGCATGGCCGTGGATGCTAATGTCATTATCTTTGAGCGGATTCGAGAAGAGATCCGTTTAGGCAAGACGCCCAGGGCTGCGGTGGATGCAGGCTATGCCAGGGCCACGATGACCATCCTGGATGCCAATATTACCACGCTGATCGCGGCCTTGGTCCTCTTTCAATTCGGCACAGGGCCTGTAAAAGGCTTTGCCGTGACCTTGAGTATTGGTATCGTGGGAAGCCTCTTTACCGCTATTATCGTCACGAGGCTCATTTTTGACTATCTTATACTCCAGCGACGTGTGCAACACATCAGTATTTAGGCGTGCTCGTTGCGGAGATGAGGGAAAGGACTTCTTGATCTGGCCATGCAATTCATAAAACCGGACACCCATATTGATTTTATCGGAAAGAGAAAATTTGCCTTTGCAGGCTCCTTGCTCTTGATCGCTGTCAGCATCGTCTCTCTGGTCCTAAAAGGGGGGCCCAGCTATGGGATTGATTTTGCCGGAGGCACCCTCATTCAAGTCAAGTTTTCAAAGGCCATGACCCCGCAGGGCATCAAGGAAGCTCTCGCCTCCGCGAACATGGGCATCACGTCGGTCCAGAGGTTTGGAGAAGAAAAAGACCACGAGTACCTGATCAGAGCAGCCGGCTCGTCTGTCGCCCTGGAAAGCCTTTCCTCCAAGATTCAGCAGAACCTTGCGACGGCATACCCGGAGAACAAGGCAGAAGTCCGCCGCGTGGAAATGGTGGGTCCCAAGGTGGGAAAGGACCTGCGCGAAAAGGCCCTGTTGGCCATGTTCTCTGCTATTCTGTTTATCGTTGTTTACATCTCGGGCCGCTTTGAACTCAAATGGATGTTGAGTATCGTCCTGGCCTCGTGTCTGTTTGTAGCCCTTTTCGGCCTGAAGGGATTTGGTGTTAGTATCCCCGTTCTCATTGTAGCCGCTGTATTGATCACCCTGGGCCTGAGTTTCTACTTGAAACTCACGTTTGCCACGGGGGCGATTGTTGCCTTGATCCACGACGTGATGATCACCGTGGGGGTTTTTTCGTTGCTGGACAAGGAATTCACGCTCCCAATCATTGCGGCCCTGCTGACCATCATAGGGTATTCCCTCAATGACACCATCATTGTTTTTGACCGGATTCGGGAAAACACCCGAAAATATCATCGACAACCTTACGAAATCGTCATAAATCGTAGCATCAACGAGACCTTGAGCCGCACTTTGCTGACGTCGATGACGACCCTGGTCGTCGTCATCGCCCTGTTTGTTCTGGGGGGCGGCATTATACACGATTTTGCCTTTGCCCTCATTATTGGCATTGTTGTCGGAACCTATTCATCGGTCTATGTGGCCAGTCCCATTCTCCTTGCTTGGCAGCAGGCCATGAAAACCCCTAAAGGCCGGTCCAAAGCAAGGCGGCGGTGACCCCGGTTTGGCCGGAGCACCAAGACCGGAATACGAGACAACGGCCAAGGGCCTAAAAGGGAGGATATGATGGGTTGTCCCCATACCCAGCGTGGTTGGAGCGTCGTTCTTATAGCCCTGCTGGTCACGACAATGCCGGCCTGCACCATGTTCAAAACCAAAGAGGATCCCCAGGTGGCCGCACTGCGACGAGAATTGCGGCAGATCAGAATGCTGCATGCGACTACACAAGAGACACTGCAAGACGTCTCTGGCCGGCTTCACGCCCTTGAGGCGAAAGTCGAAGGCATGGGAGACACCGTTGAGGCCTTGGCTAGGCGCCCTGAGCCTCAACCCGCGGTGACTCATTCTAACCAAGTCCCCCCGCCATCTCGGGTCTCGCACGAACCGGCAACCACTGTAGCGAGGCCGGAACCTCCAGCCACAAAAGCGGCAAGGGCATCAGCCCCCAAGAAGCCGGCCCAGGAGGTAGCAGTGAAGAAAGCCAGCGCATCTGCCAAGCAGTTCGCTAAGCGCGAATATGAAAAGGGCTACAGCGCGTATGTGGAACATCGGTATGATGTGGCACTGACACTGTTTAAGAACTTCTTGCAGCGCTATCCTCAAGATGACCTCGCGGACAACGCCCAGTACTGGGTGGGAGAGATTTATTATGACCTGGAGGACTTTCCCAACGCGATTCTTGCCTTCAAGGAGGTTGTGACGCAATATGCCGAGGAAGACAAGGCCCCGGATGCCTTGCTCAAGATCGGTTATGCTTATATCGCTTTGGACGATCCGACCAATGCCCGTGTCTTTTTGAAAAGAGTGATCAAGAATTATCCTTTCAGCAAAGCTGAATCCAAGGCACGGGCCAAGTTGAAAGAACTTGAAAACCTGTAGTATCATTCTTTTTCAATCTCACGACGCCCTTTCCTGTCGCGAAAATTCTTGACACAGTGAACCCTTTGTTCGTATAGGGCCGTTGCCCGATAACACACGACTGACACGACGAGACTTCTCAAACGCTGATAGACCTCAACAGGCATCATGAAATCCCTTACATCCTGGCTTGCCCTAAAAACCGTGCCCGGCGTGGGCAACCGACTGTTCCTGCAGCTCCTCAGGCATTTTGGTGGGCCCGAAAAGGTCTTTAAGGCGTCCAGGGAAGCACTCTTGAAGGTGGAAGGGGTCAACATCCGGCTGGCATCGATAATTGCCGATTATAGAGTTCCCAGGGCCGTCCAAGAGGATCTCGCCCTTGTGCGCAAGAACCACCTTACGATTACGACCTTCTCAGACCTGAGCTACCCTGCCCTGCTCCGCCAGATACACGACCCGCCGCCCGTGCTGTACGTCTACGGCACACTTCGTCCCGACAGCCTGAATATGGCGATCGTCGGGTCACGAAATGCGACACCCTATGGCCGCACCGTCACCGAAAGGTTAAGCGGCGATCTGGCACGCCGCGGCTTCACTGTAGTCAGTGGCATGGCGCGTGGCATTGACTCTGCCGCCCACCGCGGGGCGCTGGCTGCCAAGGGCGAAACCATTGCGGTCTTGGGATGCGGGCTGGGTACCGTCTATCCGGCTGAAAACAAGGGCCTGCTGCATCAGATCGCCCAAAGCGGGGCGGTCATTTCAGAGTTTCCCTTTCTTACTCCTCCCGAAGCCCACAACTTTCCAATCCGAAACCGGATTATCAGCGGGCTGTCTCTCGGGACCGTTATTGTGGAAGCCACTCACAAGAGCGGCAGCCTCATTACCGCCAGACTGGCTGCCGAGCAAGGGCGGGAGGTTTTCGCCGTCCCAGGCAGTGTGACCTCTTTCAAGAGCATGGGCACCCATCGTCTGATCAAGGAAGGTGCTAAGCTTGTGGAGCATGTCAATGATGTCATCGAGGAACTCAATGTCGCGCAGGAAAAAGCCACGATGGAGCCCAAAGCGCCGCCGGCCGTACTCCTGACCCAGGGAGAAGAAATCATCCTAAGTGAACTCAGCCCCTATCCGATACATATAGACAAGCTGGCTCGACAGGTCTCACTGTCTGCCGGCGAAGTTTCAAGCCTCCTGCTTCAACTGGAGTTGAAAGGCCTGGTGACCCAAAACCCTGGAAAACTTTTTTCCAGGTCTGAATCTGTTTGAGAAAGGACTACTCTTGAGCAAATCTCTTGTGATTGTTGAATCACCCACAAAGACACGAACCCTCAAGAAATACCTCGGTCCTGACTTTGATGTAGCCGCCACCGTGGGACACATCAAAGATCTTCCTGTAAAGGAGCTGGGTATTTCCGTAGAGGAGGGATTTAAGGCAAAATATACCACCATTCAGGGCAAAGAGAAGGTTGTCCGGGCCCTGAAAAAAGCGGCTGCCAATTTGGATGACATTTATCTGGCACCCGACCCGGACCGTGAGGGTGAAGCCATCGCCTGGCACACGGCCGAAGTACTGAAGAAAAAGGGACGAAGATTTTACCGGGTCCTTTTCCATGAGCTCACGGAAAACGCCATACGGACCGCCATGGCCTCTCCGCAGGAGCTGCACAAGAACAAGTATGAGTCCCAGCAGGCCAGACGGACCCTGGATCGTCTTGTCGGTTATCAGATCTCACCTGTCTTGTGGAAGAAGGTTCAGCGGGGTTTGAGCGCGGGCCGGGTTCAGTCGGTTGCGGTCCGGATGATCTGCGAACGGGAAAGGGAGATACAAGCCTTTGAGCCGAAGGAGTATTGGAGCATCACCGCAGAGCTTGAGGGCGAGACACCTCCTGCCTTCTTGGCCAAACTCACCAAGAAAGACAACAAAAAATGCCAAATCGCCAATCAAGAAGCCTCGCAGGCCATCCTGGAAGACCTTCAAGGGGCGCGTTTCACGGTAGAAAAGGTGGTCAAGAAGACCCAGCGTAGAAAACCTTTGCCGCCCTTTATCACCAGCAAGCTTCAACAGGAGGCGATTCGAAAGCTCGGTTTTTCGGCCAAAAAGACCATGGTAGTGGCCCAGCAGCTCTATGAAGGCGTGGAGGCCGCGGAAGGCGGCCCGGTAGGTCTTATCACTTACATGCGTACAGACTCAACCCGTATCGCTCAGGAGGCTGTCGGTGAAGCGCGGCAGTTGATCCAGGATGAATTTGGCCACGACTATGTGCCCGACAAACCCCATGCTTTCAAGAACAAGAAAAAGGCCCAGGATGCTCATGAGGCCATCCGACCGACATCGGTTTTTCGGAAGCCAAAGGATGTGGATCGGTTCCTTTCCAAGGATCAACTGGCCCTCTATGCTTTGATCTGGAAACGTTTTGTGGCCTGCCAGATGGAAGCGGCAGTCATCGACCAGACGTCTATCACGATTTCGGCGGGGTCTTACATTTTTCAGGCCTCTGGGTCGGTGGTTCGTTTCCCTGGTTTTATGGCCCTATACATTTCCTCAAATGAAGACCAGCGTCCGTCGGGCGATACGGAAACCCTTCCGCCCCTGTCGGAAGGCATGGGGCTGACCTGCCACAGATTGGAGCCCAACCAACACTTTACGCAGCCGCCGCCGCGGTTTTCCGAGGCTTCCCTTGTCAAGGAGCTGGAAGAAAACGGCATTGGAAGGCCCAGCACCTATGCCACCATACTGACCACGATTAGGGGTAAGGGATATGTTGAACTGGTCAAGAAGCGTTTCAGGCCGACTGAACTCGGCTTCATTGTCAATGACCTTCTTATAGAAAGCTTTCCGGACATTCTCAATGTCGATTTTACCGCCCGCATGGAAGACAATCTGGACGAGATTGAAGAAGGAAAAACAGACCCCCTCACGGTATTGGAAAATTTTTACCGTTCGTTCAAACAGGATCTGGAACGGGCGGAAACAAAGATGCAAAGCGTCAAAGGCAACGGCTTGTCTGTTGATCTTCGCTGCCCGGTATGTGACAAGCCCCTGAAGATCAAGGTCGGAAGGAATGGTCCGTTTCTGGCCTGTTCCGGCTATCCTGAATGCACCTTCACACAGGATTACACGCGCAACGAGAAAGGAAAGATTGAGATAGGTCGCCCACTCAATGATCAGCCGACCGATGAAAAGTGCGAAAAATGCGGCAGTCCCATGGTGCAAAAGCAAGGGCGCTTTGGCCCGTTCCTGGCCTGCTCTGCTTACCCGGCCTGTAAGAATACCCGTTCCTTGAAGGGAAAGGCTCAATCTAAAGCCGAACCCACGGGCGTCAAGTGCCCCGAAAAAGGATGCGGCGGCGAGCTTGTTTCCCGTCGATCGAGGCGAGGCAAGGTGTTTTATGGGTGCACGCGGTATCCTGCCTGCACCTTCGCGATCTGGGACAAACCCGCGGCCAAGCCGTGTCCCCAGTGCGGCGCCCCGTTTCTCGTAGAGCGCACCAGCAAGAACCACGGACCACACCTGAGGTGTTTAGACAAGGAATGCGCCTACAAGGAGTCCCCTCAAGAATAGTGAAGCTCCCCTACCAAAGGTCGGGGCTTCCCGGAAAGGTATTAGGCCATTTTCATATAGCTTCCCTTGACCCCGACCAAAGGTCGGGGCTTTCGGGAAGCAGGCCGGTCATGGGCCTGCTCGCCGGTGGGATACAGGGGTCTGCTCCGCCCGACCCGACCTGGCGTCAAAGCTTTGACAGAGGACACATATCCGAATCACCCCCTCCAACCTTACATATCCCATCAACGGACCCAAGGACCGCCGGTTTCCTGAGAAGACGGACGTTCGGTTGCTCGGCCATTTCGGCACGATTCCTGCTTAGCAAAAGAAGGATGCAGTGTTTCCCTGTCAGGAAATTCCATGCAGAATTTCGAGTTAAGGGAGGTAAAGATGCGAGTGGAACTTATAGACACCCTGGGCCAGAAGTGCCCTCAGCCGGTCTTGAAGATCGCGGTGAAGGCCCCGGACATGACACACGGTGATATCTTGGAGGTATTGGGAGACTGCCCGACCTTTGAGAAAGATGTGCGCACGTGGTGTGAGAGGCTGGGCAAGGTCTTCCTCTCCGTAAAGGATGAAGGGGCAAACAGGAAGAGGATCCAGATCCAGTTTTAGAAATCCCGTGGGCGATCAAGAACCCTCCACGCGTAGCGAGATGTGTTAACTTGGCACTGACGATGTGCCCGTACCGCCACCTGCGAGGGGCTCTCGTGTGGAAAGGAAGGTTTTGAAGGGTGAAAAAGAAGGTAAAATGCTGGGAGTTCTTTAAATGTGACGAAAAGGAATGCCCGGTTTTCAAAGCCAAGGAGCTGAATTGCTGGCTCATCTCAGGGTCCCATTGTCGAAATGAGATCCAGGGAAAGTTCTTGGATAAAATCGAGATGTGCCTTGAATGCGAGCCCTTTAGGGCAAACATAGATACCCATTCAATCGAAAAGACGCTTGAGGTGGTCAACAAACAACTCACCGACTTCAGGAGGATGGTCAAGGAGCGAGATAGCGAGTTAGAAAGCACCAGCCTGGAGTTGGCCCTGGGTCTATCCGAGGTCTTTGAGGCACTAAAAAGGCTCGCTTCAGGTGATCCTGACACCAGGATCCCTGAAACCTCAGAACTCGATTTGGTCACGAAACTCAAACGCATGGTCAACCTGACCGCTGAAAATCTGACAGAAATCGTTGACCTGTCCCATGAATTTGCCATCGGTCTTGCTGAGTACTTTGATGTGCTGCATAGGGTCTCAAAAGGGGACCTGGTTGCCAGGGTGTGTGGGACTTCTCAAGTGGACCTCTTGGAATCGTTAAAAGGGGTAACCAACGAGATGGTTGAAAGCGTATCCACAGAGATTGCCGAGCGCAGGCAGGCGGAGGAGGCCCTCCAGAAGAGCCAGGAGCGTTTCAGAGATATCGCCTATAGTATGGCCGA
Source organism: uncultured Desulfobacterales bacterium (assembly GCA_964502635.1). Lineage (GTDB taxonomy): Bacteria > Desulfobacterota > Desulfobacteria > Desulfobacterales. Next base: position 803 of record CAZCXI010000052.1, on the reverse strand, counting down.
TTGGATTTGGGAAGTTGACGAGAACGGGGTATATACTTATTGCTCGAAGAAGGTTCAAGACCTCCTAGGGTATCCTCCAGACGAAATCATAGGAAAGACACCCTTCGATCTCATGCCACAGGACGAAGCTAAAAGGACAGGAGAAATATTTTCTAAAATAGCCCGGAAGAAAGAGCCTATCAAAGACATTGAAAACTGGAACAAGAGGAAGAATGGCGAATTAATCTGCTTGCTTACCAACGGCGTGCCCATCTTCGATGAAGAGGGAAATCTCAAAGGCTACCGCGGAGTCGACAAAGACATCACCGAGCGAAAGCGTGCCGAGGAGGTCCTACGACAGAGCGAGGAGCTGCTCAGAGCCACTATCGAATCCACTGGGGATGGCATCCTTGTGGTGAACCAAGAGGGACAGGTCACCAACGCCAATGAGCGGTTCGCTCACATGTGGCGCATACCAGACGAACTGATCAGGTCAAGGGACGACCGGAAGTTGCTCGATTATGTCCTGGATCAGTTGGAAGCACCGGAGGCGTTCCTTTCAAAAGTCCAGCAGCTATACCAGTCATCCGAAGAAGACCTTGACACGCTGTTGTTCAAAGATGGCCGGGTCTTCGAACGCTTTTCTTCTCCGTTGATTCGAGACGGGGCAATAGTAGGGCGGGTCTGGAATTTTAGAGACATCACTGAGCGAAGGCGGGCGGAGGAGGCTCTGGAGAAGGCCAAAGAGGCAGCCGAGGCGGCCAATAGCGCCAAAGGGGAGTTTCTGGCCAACATGAGTCATGAGATCCGCACCCCCATGAACG
>CAZCXI010000051.1:0-21703 GCA_964502635.1 uncultured Desulfobacterales bacterium | reverse complement strand
CCGATGATACCGCATCTCCTGCGTTGTTGAGAGTTCGCGGTAAATGACTACAGCTTCACCCTCAACGCCTTGGATCTGCGGCATCCTCGACTTTTGCAACGTTAGGGTAAAGAAAACAGCTTCTTGATCTGGATCTGCATACAAACCCCTTATCAGATGCCATATTTAGAAGGGCCGGCAGGGCAGGGGGAGCGCCATGAGACCTAGTTTACCAGGCTTTGCGTGGGCGCGGGAATCCTTCCGCCAAGGCGTACGAAATCCTCAGAGCCGCCCCTGTCCTGAACGGAAAGGATGGTGGCTTCTCCCAGGAGTCCCCCGAAGCAGGCCTTCTCGCCGGCCTTCTTGCCGGGTACCGGAATGAGCCGCGCGGCCGTGGTCTTCCTGTTGATGACGCCGATAGCCATTTCATCGGCGATAATCGCCGCTATGGTCTCGGCGGATGTATCCCCCGGCAGGGCGACCATATCGAGGCCCACGGAACACACACTGGTCATGGCCTCGAGTTTTTCCATGGTCAGGAAACCCCGGCGAACAGCCTCCGAGATATTGACGTCTTCGCTTACTGGTATGAAGGCCCCGCTCAGTCCTCCGACGGACGAACTGGCAAAAGTCCCCCCCTTCTTCACCGCATCATTGAGAAGCGCCAGCACCGCGGTAGACCCGGGGACACCGATGCTCGTCAGTCCCAGGCTCTGGAAAATCTCTCCGACGCTGTCTCCCACATTGGGTGTGGGAGCCAAAGACAGGTCTGCAACACCGAAGGGGACACTCAACCGCTCGGCGACTTCTCTTCCGATCAATTCCCCGACACGGGTGACCTTGAAGGCGGTCCTCTTGATGATTTCCGAAAGCTGTCCCAGCGTGAGGGAGGGGTCGGCGTGCCGGGCTCGGTCGATGGCCTTTTTCACGACCCCTGGTCCGCTGACCCCGACATTGATGACCGCACCAGGCTCCCCAATGCCAAGATAAGCCCCGGCCATGAAAGGGATGTCCTGAGGGATGTTGGCAAAAACGCAGAGCTTGGCGCATGCGAGTCCATCTGATGGGGCCGTATATTCTGCCGCGGTTTTTATGGCTTGCCCCATGAGGTAGACGGCATCCATGTTAATACCTGCACGGGTCGAAGCCACGTTCACGGACGCACAGACCCGTTCCGTCTTGGACAATGCCTCGGGGACGGCTTCAATCAGGGCCAGGTCACCCTTGGCGAGACCCTTTTCCACGAGCGCGCTGAATCCGCCGATGAAATCCACGCCCACTTCCTTGGCACTCTCATCCAGGGTGCGTGCAATATTGACCAGTTGGGCTGACGAAAAAGGAGCGGCTGCCACGGCCATGGGACTCACGGCGATGCGCTTATTGACTACCGGAATGCCGTACTTATCGCCCACTTCATCGCAAATTCTCACCAGGTGCCGTGCCAGTCCGCCAATCCTGCCGTGGACGAGCTTTCTAAAACGATCCTCGTCGTGGCTGGCACAGTCCAAAAGACTGATGCCCAGTGTGACGGTGCGCACATCGAGGTGCTCATTCTTCAGCATCTCCAGTGTGGAGAGTACTTCCCGGTCGCTCAGCATGGTCATCCCTCTTCTGACAAACAATCTTTGGAGACAGGGGCTGTCGCTGTTGTCTAGACCCTGTGAATTGCTTCAAAAATGTCCCGGTGTTGTATGCTCAGATCCAGTCCCAGAGCTGCGGCTCTGTCCTGAAGGGCCTGCCTGAAGGCCTTGTGGTCGATGCCTGTTGGGGTGTCTATTTCATAGATCATGGTGTTGCGCTTTGGATCATCTCCTCCGCGGAAGGCGGCCCTGAGGTTGGTGATGTTAGCTCCAAAACGAGCCATGACTTCGGTGATGCCGGCAACCAGGCCCACCTGATCCGGCCCTACAGTGGTGACCACAAAGGGTTCGCCGGCCGATGGGGCAGGGGGTTCCCCCGTGGTCTCAAGAGGCTTGACCAGAACGTGGAGTCCAAAGGGTTCCAGGCCCCGTTGCAGCCCCGTGAGGAGATCGTCCAGTTGAAGCTGTTTGGGAACGGAAGCGATCAGAATGCCCGTAAATTCAGTCTGCAGTGTGGTTTGGCTCACGTCTTCGATGTTGCAGGTGTTTTCCAAGAGAATCCGTGAGACCGTCGCCACAATGCCCGGCCTATCTGTTCCAAGGACAGAGATCACCACTTTTGTCACGGACGGTTTCTCTCCTTCACTTTTCGAGGAACTTGCCGGTGTTGTGTCTTAGAGTAAATTGTAGAAGTGCAAATCATACGGTGACCGTCGTCCAAAGCCATTTGCGTCGCTCCGTGACCATTTTGGGGACGCCTGCCGACGAACGTCGCTAGATCACAGAAACTCGGGCCTATAGGCCCTAAGACAGTCTGTGTGAATCTTAACGCACCGTTCAGCATCCGTCTGTCTTCCCAAAATGCTCAATGTCGCTCGCAAAAAGGCTTTGGACTGCGTCCGAATCATGCAAAGTATTTCTGGGACACGACACTGTGGTGCGTGCGGCAAGACGCTAGCGTCATCACCCGCAAAAGTCAATGGGTTAACGGGCTGTCGTTGAAATGCCTGAACGAGGAAATGTTACGTTATTGTAAAGCTTCTGGAAAGACGGTGGGTTGGCGAAGAGGTCGTAAACCCTGTCGTTGCATAAACAACATGGCAAAACGTCCCAAAAAAGTACAACAGCCTCTATCTGCGATCTTTTTGGGCGCTTTTGTGGAATGCATTGTGAGTGATATCCAGGAAACTAGAAAAACAGCCATGTTGTTTACCCTTCGGGAAAGCCGATGATACCGCATCTCCTGCGTTGCCAAGGGTTCGGCGTAGTTTACTACAGCCTTACCCTTGAACGCCTTGGACCTGCAGCACCATCGACTTTTGCAACGTCAGGGTAAATGTTGCGAACAGGGACAGGAGGGGCATGAGGCCGTTTCTTCGGTTCCGAGGCTCATGGCCTGGTCACCGCAGAAAAGATCCTCATGCCCCGCGCCTTGTTGCGATGCAAAGTTGCTAAGGCTGAGATACGCCGGAATGATAAACAAGGGTTAATTTGAAGTAATAAGGGACATCATATCCCCAATCATCATCCGGGGGGGCGTCGATATAGTCGAAGTCTCCGACACTCACATAGAATATGGGTGAATGACTTGCCCAGCCATCTCCGACCCAAAAATCCTCGTAACCATCGGTGATATCAAAGGGGCCGACAGCGGTTGGGTCAGGATTAACGGCCGGTGTATCTCCGTTACTGGCAAAGATACAACTGGCGCTGCTCGGGCGGCCCACAAGGACCTGATCCTGGTTCGAATCCCGGTAGAATTCCCAAACGTATTCCACTTCCGAGCCCGGGGCGCCGACATGCATTTGCATCTTGATATCGTAGTACCACGCTGCATCGCCGGCAGATAAGGGACCCAGGTCAACCTGGAAGAAGTCCTTGTCACCTTGATAATCCACATAGCCGGCAATCCATGGAAACTTGATTGTGGTCTGACCCGCTTCCGGCGTATTGGGATCAATGGTAATCCAGGCAGGCGGGGTGGCCCCATGGAAGTCAAGCAGAGAGTTGTTCACCTTGTAGTCTGTCTCCTGCACGGAACTCTGCTGGAGGATGATACTGCTCGTTTCATCTATCTCCGCAGCTTCGCAGTAGTACTGCGTGTCAGGCAGGTCACGCAACGCATCATTTGGCAAGTCCGCCTTTGTGGCAATCAACTCACGGTAATTGGCGTATATGGCATAGGGTGTATCTGAATCCCCATCGTCTCCCTGATAATCGCAGACCCTGAAATAGTAGGTCAGGGGCTGGGTGGATTCAGGAACAAGAACGCTCATCTTCAGGTGCGTGGCCCCGTCTCCTCCATTGGTGTCAAATGCCTTCTTAACGACACTGCCGCCAAGTATCATGCTCAAGTAGTATTCCACAGAAGACGGCCCTGAAGTGTCCAAGAACACCTCAAGCATCTGTGCTTCAGCGGGCGTTGCGGGAGGTACGGTTATCTTGTACCAATCTTCATCTCCCCTATAGCCGACATAGGTGGGATGGTTGGGGTCAGGCGGCGTATCCGTTGTGAGCTCAATCGCTGTTGCCGGAGAATTTCCAATATCAGCGATATCATCCGCATCATCAACATCCGTCACTTCAATGGAGACCGAATAAGAAGCGGATTCTGAGATTTTCTCGCCTTGGGCAGGTTCAATCATCAAATAATGATCGCCTCCTCCAGCCTTAATCTGCGTTTGGTATACCGAGGTGCCTCCAGGCTGGCTATGTGACAACAAAAGATTGTGCGCTGCGTCTTCAACATTGATCTGATAGTCAAAATCTATATCGTCAACCGTAAAGGCTATGTTGATCACCTTAAAACCAGTGCCACCCGAGATGGGAAACTCATACCAGTCTTTGTCCTGCCAATACTCAAGAGCCCCGGAAATGACCATGGGCGAGGCGAATCCTACAGACGTTGCATCATCAGCCACATCATTTTCACGCACTTCATCGGCAGCGATTGAGTTGACGCAGATTTCGTAGGGCGATGCATTATCAAAATCATCTCTTCCATTCTCATCAACAAGAACAAAATACTCACCCGCGCTCAGACAAGGAAGTAGACAATACTCGTTTCCTTGCCCCCTGGCTAGTGACGCCACGAGTATCCCATCACTGTCATACAAATCGACGCAGAGCCTTACTTGTGTTCCACCTTGGTATGGCATAAAGTCAACTTTGATTTCATACACGCCATCTGCGGGCGCGTCAAATTTGAAGCAGTCAACATCACCGATATGACCAATAGAATCCGTCTGACAGGTACCCGCATCATCTACAACAATAGGAACGGCCTGAGCAAAGTCATCATTGCCCTCTTCCTCCTTGCTCTCAAAATCAATACGCAGATAATATGGACTATCTGAGGCATCATCATCCATAAGATCCCGTACGGCAAAATAGAGATCTTTGGGCGCATCCAAGTAAAGGTACATTTTAATGTCCGCCGGCAACTCGCTTTCTTCGAGTGCCTGATCAGCGTAAAGCCTGACCTTGTTTCCGTCGTTGTCCTCTTCGTACACCGTCACAAGGAGGTCGACGTCAGGTCGATACGTATTACTCGAACACTTGACCTGGAGGATACTGTTGGCTTCATTGGCTCGATAGTGATACCAGTCGACCTCTCCTTCTGTTGAAATGGCGCCTGATACACTTTGTCCCAACGTCAGTTCCGTCATTCCGGTTTCATCGCTATTGGAACTGTCCGATGCGGAACATGAGACAAACAACAACAGTAGCCCTGGGAACAAAAAATATAGTTTTTTCATCTTAGTCTCCTTTTTTCGCAGGACTTGTCATAGGCCCTATTGAATCAACGTAAAATCACCCGGCGTAAGAACGATGGCCTTGTTGGTGTCCGAGATGTTGACTACGACCTCTGCCATCCGAAATATGGGGGAGATGTCAGGTCTGTCCTCCGGCACCTCAGCGATGTAAAAGCGAATGAGATTGTCTCCCGCATGCCACTCTTCGCCGTTGTCTTGGGTGTATCCCGTGGTATCCATAATATCGATATTGGATATGAAAAAGTCATATTGCCTGACATAGGACTCCATAGAAGTTCCCTGGTCTATGGGAACGAGGCCGTTGTCCTGAATGTCATAATCGTAAGCGTATCTTTCTCGTATGTTTGGATCATTGGACGTGACGTTACTATGTTTTTGCACCTCCACCATGTCTATTACGCCGTCGAAGTCACTGTCCGCGGCTTCCTGGGGCTCAAGGGGGTTTGTGCCCATCCAAAACTCTATGCCGTCCGGGATGCCGTCACCGTCTGTGTCCGCTACATACCGGTTTGTGCCCTTGACGAACTCTTCGCAGTCAGTCAGTCCGTCGTTGTCTGAATCAGGCCAGGTGCCATCAGGCATCATGTTATACACATTGCAGAGGCTGTCTTGCACCAAAGGGTCCAGCTCGTGGCCTGGTGAGCTGACCTTGATCTCAAAGAAGTCATTGAGGCCATCACCGTCTGTATCCTTGACGGTCGGATCTGTTCCATTGTCCGCTTCCTCATCATCACAGAGCCCGTCGCCATCGCTGTCTACGTAAACCAACTCCACGCCGGGTCTGACATTGTAGTTATAGGCAACCAGGTACTTAATCTTGTATTCAAAGGTCAGTCTCATATCTACAATATTGATGAAGTCAATGGATTCCGCGGTTTCAAAAATACGGAACTGGCCGTTACCCCGATCGGACATGCCCTGGAGGGTTGTTTCACATAGCCCCTGAACATATTGATCCATAGCCCCGGGACCGAAAAGCTCTGTCAACAGAAAGGTGTGGAAATTGAGCCCTCCCACACCCCTTTCGGTCACCATTTCGTAGAGGTCTTCTACCCTGGCCCAAATGTCTATATCAGACTGAGGGCCATCACCCACGTTGGACATGCCATCGCTCAGGAAGACCACGACATACTTGGTCCGAACCAGATTCGCCTCATCTTCCGTGTCGAGGATGTCTTGCTCAACATCATGATAGATGGCATCGAGGGTTCCGAGGTAATCCGTCATAGAATCCACATGGGCATTATCGAGCACCCTGTTCAACTCATCCGGGTCTTTGGTAAACCCAGGGACCATCTGCCCTCCTGGTCCCATAGCCATGGTGACGTCAATCACATCAAGGTTCCAGAGCATAATTTCAAACGAGGTATTCTCATTGGTGTTATACTGGTCCACAAAACGGCGTACAGCCTCAAGTCTCAAGTAGTGTGGATCTGAGCCGTCCTCCATGCCCATGGCAGCATCACCCATACTCAAAGAGCAATCAATGGCGAAGAGTACCTTGACAGGAAAGCTGATTTCATCCGGGCTCTCTGTCACAAAAGTACCACTCAGAGACACCTTGCTGCGCTCCTGAGTTAACTCAAGGTCAGGTCCCTCGTTGCATCCATAGAAAAAGAACAACAAGGAACCCAAAAGGAAAAATATATGTTGTTTATTCCTCATCACATGCATCCCCTCTGCCGTCGCCATCCCAATCCGCCTGATCTGAGTTGGCTATCTCTGGACAATTGTCACACGCGTCACCCACTTCATCCCCATCAGAATCAGTATTCTCATAGGTGTGACATTTTGGACACAGGTCGCGTTCTTCGCCTGTGTTTTCCAAAAAGCCGTCATTATCCCAGTCATCATCACATGCATCGCCTGCGGTATCGTCTACCATGTAGTAATCACTATTCTCCTGAAGAGGATTGTAGATCTTGCTGCAATTATCAATCACATCCGGTACGCCATCATTGTCGTCATCTTCGTCACAAAGGTCACCTGTCCCGTCAGCGTCATAATCCTGCTGAACAGGGTTATAGACAGACTGACAATTGTCGTCCCCGTTCAGAATATTATCTCCATCCAGGTCATCATCGCAGGCATCGCCTGCACCATCTCCATCCGTATCCTGTTGATCACTATTTGCCACGTCGACACAATTGTCACACGCATCTCCGTAGTCATCACCATCCGAGTTCTCACTCTGGTCATTAGGCGTTCCTATGCAATTGTCCAAATTATCTACGACTCCATCCGCGTCCCAGTCTTCCTGCAAGGAGAATAGTGGCCCTAAATCGTAGTTGACGATGAGTGGGCCACCGCCACCACCGCCATTACCGCCTTCCGGTGGAGCCCCGCAAAAGTCTCCTACGCACTCATCAAACCACTCGTTGAAGTCAAAGGCCTCTGCCTGATGACGTGAACAAGACATGTGCACCAGAAGAGCCAAAACAACTGCCATCATAGTCGAATATTTGAATTTCATATGTCACCTCGCCTTTTGAATGAAGACTTATTCAAAAAACATGTAGACCTTCTTTTCCGTGTCCGAGTACGAAAAAATGTATGTTTCGTCATTGTTGTCAAGACACAGGCTGTTATACAGCCCGATATCTCCATCTGTGGCCACGACCTCCGTATCCCAGGAATCTCCATTGAATCGCGCCAGGTTCAAATCATTTAGGGCATATCCACTATGACTCTTCATGGAATAGTAGGCAATGCTTGGAGCTCCCGCTGAATCAAACGCCAGGCTGCAGTACTTACCACACAAAGACGTCTCATCGATCAGTTGGATATCCCAGGATGAGGCTTCAGTTTCCTCGGCATACTTCAGACATTGCCTATGGGAATGCCCCTGTCCATCCGTGTATTCGAGCGCATAATAGGCGACCCCAAGAGTTCCGTCAGCACTGCACGCAGCAGCTATATCACCCACCTCACATCCCTCTTCGACCCATTCTTTAATCCATACGCCCCCTTGTCTTCTGGCAACACGCAGTCCCTTTGTGTCGCCGCCAGGCCCCCCTTGAGGTGGCGGCAACTCGGCATAGTAAAAGATGGCCGGTTCATCATTGCCGTCGATCGTAAGCGCGCAGTGGTCTCCTGCCCTGTTTTGATACCCAATGTCATCGGCCACATAGGTATTGCCTTCCACCTGTTCTTCCAGACCCGCTGCACCCGGGTCGTTTCTATCTTTTTTCACGTAATAAAGATCCGGAAAGGCAAAGTTCATGCTATCGCAGCCCTCATATCTGAATTGATAACAAAGATGCACATTTCCTTGAGAATCAACGGCCACTGATACATCGGCTCCGGCAAGTCCATCCTGGAAGACAGGGTTCCTGTCCCCATCTACCTCCCCCATCGCACCCAGATATTCATCCCATTCATCGGTTTCCCTGACGCTAAACATGGCATCCCCCTGCCGGGGTTGACCACATTCTCTGAGAGCACCTCCCTGGTAAGCAACAACCGGCACATCATCGGAATCAAGGGTGAAGTCAAGCCCCATGCAATTATCCACTTCTGCGACGGACTCCTCTTCATCGCTTGTCATGGCTCCCGTATCCCACACGAGATGATGGATGGTGTAGGTTATATCGTCCAGTGGGTCCTGCGGCACGTTGCTTTCAAAATATACAATGTGGGCGTCACCACGACTGTCCAGAACTGCACGAACATCCGGACTCAAGAGACCTCTGCTTTCGATAGGCTGCACGCTGATATGGTCCCACAGGGCCGGGTTTTCGCCATCGGATTCCACTTCATCGGTGTCAGCGCTGTCGCCCGCACAGCCCAAGAAGCAGCAGACACTAAAAAGCAGGATACAGAGTGTTCCCAACAGCCATAAGTTATTTTTGCGAATGTCTGATATGAGCATAATAGTACTCCATGGCTCGCGGATGGACCGAAGCCGACGCCTGCTCGACTGCGCCATTGTCAGGAAGTGTTTCGTAAATACTGTTTGCACCAGCAAGGTGGCCATAGTACTCATAAAGACCTGCCAGGTTAACCTTTGCACCAATGCTTTGAGAATCTGTCTCCAAAGCCTTCTTGAAAGCATCTTGTGCCATCATGTCCTCTTTGACGTACAGGTAGGATACACCCAGCAGATCATAGATGGCGGCCCTCATCGGTTCTGTGTTGTCCTTTGTCTCGTCTAATGCCTTCTGGGCTACAAGGATGGCCTGCCTGAAATCGCCTTTTTCCGCATACGTTTGGGCCAGTTGGAACAGCGAGTTTATATCGCTTGGATGAGCCAGGAGTTCGTCATGCAGGTCCTTTAAGACTCTGTCCGTCAGACACTGAGCCGCAATCTCAACCGAAGTGGTTGTTCCCGAAAAAGAATCAAACGTGCTTGACGTCCCCGTCACGTCAGAGGCATTGGCGAAATACCCCGCAAGCTTAGGGTCGCATATGCGCCACTTTTCTGCCTGCCTGACACAGGCCTGCTGGTATTGATCCGCCTTCTTTACATAACCTTGCGCCTTCTCCTCAATAATTTTCATATATTGCGTCTTTTGCTCAGGAGGCAGGTCAGGCAAAGGGGATTGCTGCAGAAAACGAGCAAATTCTCTGTTAATCTCATAACAGCCGTGACAGGCTGCGAGGGCCCATTCAGGCGATTGATATTGAATAACTTCGTTGTATCCTTTCTCCAGCCTGTCCAACAGTTTCGCTTTGGCCGTGACGATGTTGTTATCGATGCGATCTGTTAGCTTCATCTGCATATAGTTTGCACGCTGCCTATGCAGTGAGTTGAATACCATTTCGGCCATGATTCGACTAAGGGTCTCATCCTTCTTGGCATACTTGGGCCGGTAGGCCTCACAGGCTCTTTTTCTATACTTTCGAGCCTTGTCTGGTTTTGCCACTTGAAGACATAAATCTGCAATTCTGGCGTCAGCCTTTACTTTTCCTATTTTCGACAGCCGCACTCTGTTCTTCGTCAAAAGCTTGATGGCGAAACCCATATCACCCAGGCGCTCCGCATTGTCCGCCATAGCAAAGACGACCTCTTCTTGCATACGGTCGGCCTTTTTCAACGATTCAGGGATCCTTTGGTAATCGCTGTTCGCCAGATCATATTGTCCGAGATTCTCCCGAATATTGGCGGCCTGATAGAGGAATTCGCTGGTGTGTTCATGTTTTGGAAGTCTTCTTGCGAACTCTTCCAAGTAGGAGGCTAGTATTCTAAACTGTGCTGTGCTGACAGAGGCATCAATCATAACATTCAGGGCATACTCAACCTGGGACGAGGATGGATATTCGGAGATGAGTTTTGAGCCTGCAGCGCATATCGTCTCCAAGTCCCCCCTTTCCTTGCCGGAAACAAGCAGAGCGCGGATGGCCTGCTCTCCTAAGCCGGATGACTTATGTTGCTCGGCATAATCGATCAGTTCGGTACGTCCTCTCTGCCAATCATCCAATGCGGTGACCGTGAGTGAAGAGATAACCTTCGACTCAGCGGTCTGGACAATTTGCGCCACCTCACGTCTCAGTTGCTCATCCATTCTCCCATCCTGGACGATCCTTTGGCCGTAGTTTATCAAACCCTCGTAGTCCTCCTTCAGGTGAAAGGCATCCAGAATCAGGTGGACTGCGGCCCTGGCCTCTTTGCCTCTGGGGTGCTGATCCAGGAATTTATTAAACTCCTTGATGGCCTGATCATGTTTGCCTTCGTCGTAGGTGACCCACGCGACATTAAAAAGAATCTCCGGAACCCGGTCGTCCTTGGAAAAATCCTTCACATAGAGTTTTCCCGTGGTCTTGAGTCCCTGTCTTGCAAAGACGACCTGGTAGTGATTCAGCGTGTCTTTATCCTGCAGGGCCTTATAGTAGGATATGAGGGCGCCATACAGCTTCTCTTTCTTGTCGCTGTTATCTGGTGCGATTCTCATGGCCAGCTTCTCGTATTGTTTGCCGGCCTCAATATATGCTTTTGCGGAAAACAGGACCTCAGCGTAGTTTTCCTCCATGTCTTCGCGCACGGGGCTACTGTCAAAAAATGCCAGATATAGCCTGTATGCGTCGGCTGCGCGCTCAAAGTCGGCCACGGATTTTCTTTCGCTCGCCGTGGCATGAAGATGCGTGACAATATGTCTGGCATAGAGTTCGTAATCATGAAGGTTTTTGTGTTTCTCCGCGTCAGGAATATGAACGGAGTATTTTTGCTCTTTGAGGGCCTTGATAATATGTCCCATGTCCTCACTGGCGGATTCAAATGTCCCGATTGCTTGAACGCATTGGAAAATGTTTCGAGCATATTCCAATAATTTTTGTTCGTCATGCTGCAACGTGCATAATTGGCGGTAAATCGCTGCGGCGTGCGTCCATTTTTTCTTGATTAAATAGCGATAGGCGAGTTTTTCCAGGACCATGGTGTATGTCGTTCTTGACCAGGCGTATTTGCGGAAATAGGTTGTCGCCTCTTCCGGGCTCTTGTCTCTATATGCCTCGCAGTAGCAATAGGCCATGTCGATTAGAGCCTCTAACCTGATGTCGACCTTCTTTTTATAAGTATCGATATCCAGGTTCATGGCAGAGGAGGTAGTCACGCACTGCTCTAATAGCTTGATGGCCTTCTCGAACTCCGCCTTGTTGATGTGACACCACGCTAGCTTATATCGGGCAACGGGTACGGCGGGACTCGCCTTGTGGTTGAGAACGGCTTTGTAATGCTTCAAGGCCATGTCAAGGTCCTGCTTCACATTGAAGAAATGATCGCCTAGAAGCAAATGCGCCTCTGGTACGTAAGGGCTGTTTGGATACCTCTTGATTATGCTCCGGTACTGGCCTAACATTTCATCAATTTGCCTGAGCTCTCGATATTCATGGGCCAGGAAGAAGCGCACCTTGTCGCACTCTTGAAAGTCTGGGAAGTTGCGCAAGATCCGCTGATACGTTTCAATAGCCTGTTGTTTCAGTGCATTGGATTCGAAATGATCCAATTCGTTTGGTGAGGTTTTCGCCCCGCTGGTTCGGATGAAATAAACAATACGAGACTTTTCGATGTACAATTCCGCGAGGCGAAGGTAGAGTTTTGGGAGATAAGGCTTTGTCCTGGACTGATCAATCAGGGCTTTGGTGCTTTCGATGGCCATCTCCACTTTTGTCTTATCCTGCCTCAGTTGGGCCATATACTTCTTTTGCTCCCGCGCGGTATCCTTCTTTTCGTAAGCGTACCGCTGGCGGATGGCCCCCTGGACGGGAAAAGGGGTCGCGCATAGCATGGCGATTGCGAGGACAAGTCCTATTTGTTTGACAAACCGTTTTCGCTTCATTTGAAAAATATATCCCACTCTTCCATGGACTGACACTTATCAGGCAATATCACCTCATAAGAGGCCAGCTCGTCATTCCAGAACTCCCCCTGGAAGGGGTAAACGACCACTCTAGCCTCGGGCTCCATGTCTTGCGCGGCGTCCGCATTATAGTGGTAAGCACGCGCTCTCTGAGACATGTCCAGCCCGATCTCATAGGTCAGCAGGTTGGCCTGCTCTTCATAGGTGAGCAACTCATTGGCCATAGTTTCATACTGGTTTTGGATTTCCGTCTTGAATTTTGCGGCCGTCTTCCCGATTTCTAGGTCGTAAAGTTTTGTCAGGTGCTCACAAAGGGGTTTATCGCAGACGGCCTTACATTTTGCTGCCTCGCTTTGGAGCAGCCTCAGGAATTGCCAGGTGTTGTTTATCTCAGTTTGTCCCAGGAGCACGAGCAACAGATCATGATCTGCCGCTGGTTTGCCCCGTTTGTAGATGTTTTCCAGTGATTGACCGTAGTGACGCTTAAACTCGTGAACTACTGCCAGCGCACTCTTGAAGTGGCACACGTCTTTGTATATGAAGGATTTTAGAATGTAATACTCTGGGGCAAAGCAGTCCTGAAACCTTGGTGCCTCAAAGGCATAAAGCAAGCCCATGGCCTTCTCCAGGTGGCCCATTCGATATTGTGTCCATGCCCTTTCCAAAAGATTTTCGGCCTGCTCCAAAATGGGTTTTTCGATCTGTCGGTACATGGTTCTAGCCTGTTCAAGCTGCCCTTTTTCGTAGAGCAGACGAGCCAGGGTTCTATAGGTGTCGTCCTTAAGATCCCTGGCTTCACATTTGCCCTTTAGAATCTCTTTGAGTATGGCTATGGCATCGTCAATCTGATTCTGGAAGACACGGTAAAGCGCCTTTTCATACTGATATTTGTAAAAATAGTAACTGCCGGGTGTAATGGTTTGGAAATGGTCATTTCCCCACTTCAAAAAACCATGCTGCCAGTCAAACACGCCCTGATGATAGTGGATAAAGTCGGCAATATCCGTGTCTACGAAGCCGTATTCTTGATCGCAAATGACTTTCAGAGTGATAAGGTCATAGTCAAAGGGCATGGTCCGTGTGACGTCCTCCAATATTTCCAGGCAATATGAGACGATTTGTGGATTTGGCTTTCGGGTTACCAAATGAGAAAGAACGTCAACGGCGGCATGGGAGAACCCACATCTCTTCAGGCAGATGCCAAAAAAGAATTCAGCCCATTCATAGTCGGTGTCGTCTGGAGAATGCGTGCTCAGGTAATGATAGAAATGAGGAGAAGCTTCTCCATAGCGTTTTTGTTCAAATAGCTCATAGCCCCGGGTGAAGCCCGCGTTATCGGCGGCAGCAGGTTGTGAACGCAAAATGCTGGCATTGGTCTGGCTCAGAGTCCGATGATGGACATGGCTGCAACCCAGGAAGAAAAGACTCCCGAGGAAGCAAAGAGCATATTTGGGCAGTCTATTCATTGTCGCCATCTTTCAAATAGTGATTCAAGGTCTCCACCGTCGAGTCCCGATCCGTTTCTCTTGGTGACAAGTTAAAACGAAATCCGAAAGTGAGGCCGAACCATATATTGTTTTCTGTGTCGTTTTCCCTGAAAGTGACGATATCGCGAACCTCAAGGTTCAGACACAGGTTCTGATTCAAGAAATATTTTCGCCCAATGCCAAAACTGAGGGATGGTGCGTTCTCTAAATCGGAGCTTCCATAGCTATAGTCCCGTTCATAATTGACCATGCCGCCGCCCAGGAATAGGTAGGTCTCATGATTAATGACACGTTGATTCCAGAGGGCATCTTTGCCATATGACGGTTTGAACATGAGGTGACTATAAATAAAATATTTTGGCTCACTGAATTCCTGGGGGGTAACACCAAAATTCTCTTCAAGGTTGTCCTTTAGGTCCTTGTCGGTGTTAATGGCCCATTGAGCCCTTACAACCTCCCATGACAGATAGTCATTAAAGTTGTAGGTGTAGCTGAGCCCGGCAGGAAAGACGTGGTAGAAATCATCATCGGGGATGTAGCCGAGGTTCAGCCCGATTTCGTGGCTGCGGTAATAGATCCTGTCTTGAATCGCCTTCACATGCTCCTCGGCGTCCAGATTCCAACAGAGTCCGGTGTTGACATAGCAAAACGTAAGAAAGACCATCAGTGACGAAAGAGATAACTTTTTCATGGGCTTACACTCCTTAAAAACCAACAATATCAAAAATAAATGGGTACGAAACGACCACTTCCGTGCCTCTGGGTTTAGGAAACTGCCAGGATTTTATGGCCCCTTTGAGGCATGAATGGAGCTCGCTTGAATGGATAGAGGAAGATTTTATTCTTACCTCTCCCACCCTTCCTGACATCAAGATCCTCCACTCAAAGACCATCTTTCCCATGATTGATGGGTCTGAAATCAAAGCACATTCATAACAATAACTGATCTCGTCAAGATGCTTATCTATGACTCTCTTTACAGCCTGGCGGCTCATGCCGCCCTGAACGCGGACAGTCCTGTTGAGACTGGCTGTGACCATTGCCTTGACTTGTTTTTCGCCGGTTTTGCCCTTCTCCAAAGCCGCGATCCGGCCTTTGCCTCTTACGCCAGCGCTTCTCAATACCTCTGTCGAGCCTTTGGTGTTGATGACAGGGCCTGTAGCCACCTCAATCTTGGAGTTGCCCAGTTTCCCGACAATACCTCCTACCTTGAAATTTGCTTCACTTCCACGAGAGGACCGGACTGCATCAAGGTTCGTTACAGCCGCCAGTGCTTCCGTGGGCATCAAGCCGACACCGTCCTTTATCCCCAACGCGCCCAGGATTCCCGTATGATTCACGTTGACATTGCGGTTCAATATATTTCCTGTTTTTCCGGCCCCTCCTCCGGCCCGGGGAGACCGTGATACGCTAGCTTTTCTCTTTCGACTAGCCCTGTGGGGCGTCATCTTCCTTGCCATTTTGGTCGGCTTGTCAAACGGCTCTGCGGCTTCCGGCTTTTTAGCTGCTTCTGGCTTCTTGGGCTGTGGGGCCAGTTGCGTCATCTTCCTGTCCAGCAGCTGTTGTTGGTCTATGACGACAAATCGCGCCTCGGGCCGTCGCCGCGGAGAAGGGCTTGGCAGGGAAACAAAGAGAGTCAGGAAAAGAAGGAGGAGCACGTGAACTGCTGAGGATTTCACCAGGTGTTTATGAAAGGGAATCCCTTGCCTGGGAGGTTCACCAACCCTCGGCTCTTGACTTCGCACAACGTTTCGCAGGACATAATCATAGTATCCGTCCGTGAGGGTGACGTCGCCGTTGGTTGGAATAACGCTTCGGTAGATCCTTTTTCTTCTGCGATACAGGTTGTCTCTGACACATAAGTGGTCAATATCCTTACTCGGGCCATCGCCGCTTCGGATTGAACCGCTGAATTGATCGTTGAAGTAAAAATAGCACTGGTTGGGCTTCTTGTTTTGAGCCAGCCGGAAGCGCCCATTCTCGTCGGTTCTGTAGTATTTCTCCCCTGCCCGCAAAAAAGAAATGTCGATGACATCATCTTTTCTGCATTTGACTACCTCAAGCGCCGTCTCACCTTGGCGCTGATTTGCATCACCTTGCTGCGTAGCTTGAACAATCTTCTCCCTCAGGCAAAACGGTGCCTCCATATCTTCGTCGTCTTCGTGGTCATCCTCTTCGTCGATATACTGGCACACGAGAGGGCTTGAGGCAGGAAGTCCATGGCGGCTGTTTTGGCTGTCCGTCACGTCCTCCAGTTCACAAATTGCCCCAGCTTGTTTAAAGACATGGACGTATTTGAGAGCGGTCTGGTAATCCGTCTCCCGCTTGACGACCACGCATGGGGCAGAGAACAGCCGATCCAGCCTGTTTTGATCTGTTTTCAACAACACGGCCAGGTGCCGCTTCACGTTTTCGGGCTCCCGGCCCTCAACAATCTCTCCATTGAATACGACCTTGTAACGGTTCCCGTCTGTTCTGTCTTGATCAGAGCGCGTCTCCTGTTCTCTCGAGCTCACCAGCCGGGTGCGGTCTTCCGCCGGGGCCTCGACGGTCAGGTTCACTACGGAGACGACGGTTTCGGCAACCGGGCCGGCAAAAGCCGATATCTCCATATCTGAACACTGGTCGATAGGCCTTTTGAGCTTAATTTTGAGAACATAGGGCCCTATGGTCACCGAATCGAAAGGCCCCAGGAGGCTCCTCCTGGTCACCGGCTGACCATTGACAAGGAGACCACGACCATGATCCTCATTTGAGACCATTACCTGCGCACCGTCGAAGCGGAACGCTGCTTGAATATCGGCAATACTTTCACCGGTTAGAACCAGGTCCGCAGTTGCACTACTTCCTGCGGTAACCCTTTTCTTGTTAAAGCAGTCCCATCCGAGAAACTCATCTCCGCGGAAAACAAAGAATTGGGCCACAAGGCCGTTTTCCGGCACAGCCCAGGTTTCCTTGTTTGGTAAAGCGGAAGCAGAGATATCGTTTGTCCGACTGACGTTTTGCCTCATGGCCACAATCCTGAAACCCGGCTATTTTCTTGCCTGTTATGCCATTGTGCCGAGGGCACTTGCGCTGCCCCCCGGCCTTGTACGAAAGCCCTTAGTTTGTGTTCATGTTCTGAACATAGAAACCCTCCAAGATTTCCTTACGGAAATCTTTTCTGGGTTTGAGCATACTCTTGATCTCGCTTTGTTTGCGACGTAACAGGTAAACCGCGCCTGACTTGATGGTTTGCCCCATGATATACGAACTTCCAAAGTCGATCCGCCGAAGCAACCTGTCATTGGTTGCTTCATTGTGGTTACTATTTCCGGGTGCCGCGGTATCGCCAGCCAGACATGTCATCGAGGGTATAGCGAGACATGCGAGTGTAAGGATAGTGATAAGTCGTCTCATATTCTGATCCACCTGTAGGGCTCTCTATTTTTTGAGGACGCCAAATTGAAAGTTGGGATATCCCGCCATGGCAGCGGCCTTGACAACACTGTTAATCGTCCTGAAGGGAAGACGCTTATCGCACAGAAACAGAATATGTTGCTTAGGATTACCGTGGCCCTGGAGTTTGTCAGCGCTTTCTCGACTGGATCTTAAGCGCTCATACAACCTGGAAGTCTTAAGATTGTGAGGGTCGAGGCCGACGACTCTTCCATTTTTCACAGTGGCGATGACTTCCCCCCCCAGTTCCAGACTGGTCTGAGACAAGGCCAGATTGATATTGTCCTCATAATCCAGCTCTGCCGTTGATTTTGGCAATTTGAAGTCTTTGTCCAGAGTCATGGTCTCCGGCTTGTTGGAAAACGAAAAGAGGAGAAATATGAGAATAATGGTAAACATATCCATCATTGAAGTAATTTGTAACCTCGGAGGTACGAAGTGCTGAGATTCCTTCCTGATTTTACCAAGGGGCATAAGATAAGCTCCTAACCCAGTTTGCCGGACAGGACCACGTTTGGGAATAATGAGTCATTATTGTGATACCGCGCTACGTCCATGGCCTGAATAATGGTGTCGTATATGATACTTTCTTCTGGAATGATAATGAGGGTATCGCTCGCCGGATAATGGACTTTCATTTCATTAAGTTGGGCGACCAGCCTATTCAGAGGATATGCCTGTTTGCCTTCCTTTGCTATGCGTCTATCCCATTTGTCGAGCACGTCGTATCCGACTGAATCTGAGATGGCGGATACATGAAAGCCGGTGGGTTCGATTTCCACAATGGCCGTCACCTTTTCCTGGATTTGCTTGTCAGCACCGTCTTTACTCTGAGCGAGGACAGGCACCGAGGTGTTGATGGCCTTTATGTGAAAGAAGGAAACAGACATAAGCAAAAAAGGAATAAGCACCAGGAACATATTCATTACAGGGACCATATCAATATCCGTCTGTTCGCCGGTCGGTGCTCTATATCGCCCTAGTTTTGACATTGCAGTTCCTTATTCCTCTTCAAAGAAGAGAGGACATTAAAGAGGGCAAGTGCCTTCTCCTCAAGTTGATCAATGATGTAGTCCCCCCTGTTATTGAGGACGTAAAATCCTACGAGACACGGTATCGCAACAATGAGCCCGAAGGCTGTGGTAAACATGGCCACCGATATACCGCGGGCCAGAATTTCCTGCTTCATCGCCGCATCAGCACTGCTGACGCCTTGAAATGCCGTGATCAGACCGACGATGGTGCCCAGTAGACCAAGTAAGGTTGAGATGTTGGCAAACATGGTCAAATAGTTGATCCTTGCTTTGACCTGGGGGATTTCTCTCAATATCTTTTCCTCCATCGCCAGCTCTATCTCCTTGTCCCTCTTGTCCGACTTCAGCAGGCCGGCCTTCAGAATCCGACCGAGCGGGTGTTTCGCAATGCGGGTACACTCGTCGAGCGCACCGCGATAATTAGACTTCTCAACAAAGAACAGGACCTTCTTGAAGGATTTCTCCGTATTCAGGTTGAGGCGAAAGTAGAGATAACTCGCCCGTTCCAGGAACAGGGCGAGGGCCACAATGGACACCATCAAAATGACGTACATGAACAAACCCCCACTTTGAAAAAGCGTAAACATAAACGGCCTCCTTTTTAATGTTCAATAAAATGAGCAATTAAACACATGACATGAAGCATCCTGTGAAGGTTCGAAGAAGAGTGCTGATTGGTTGGGGCTCGTGACTATCAACTTCTGTGCCAACGAACTGGAAAAAGACTCAGGTGGGGCTGACACATTGGACTGTATCACGAGTAATTGCATCTTCTTACTGATGCGGGCAGATAAGGATCACGCGGGCTGGAATGACTCAGTGTATTTCAATACTGTGATTTGAATACGGCAAATTAGCAGTCACGAATGGTGGCAAAAAGTAATTAAGACGGTATTTAAGCTACTTGCGATGAGTTGGCTTGAAAGCCTTTTCAGCCGCGTGCAACTGGAATAACGGAAATGGCGCATGTTTGCGAATGGCATATAGTAATGTTCAGAGGGTAGGGCAGGGCCTGCGGATAGCGACGCCCTCGATGCCCCGCCGGGCACTTACCCGCCGAGGAACCGGTGAAAGGGAAGTGGCGCCAGTTCCTGACAGCAGAACCGGCCTTGCTTCAGAGATAGGGTCCCAGTCTGAAAGTGGCCCGTTTCTGATTTGGGCTGAAGTTGGGATCCCGGGGCAGACTACTCATGGCGATCTAGGCGTGACGTTGCCCGTTGCCGATTGTCATAGGCTTCTTGATAATCGGGCTTTAATTGAATGGCCATATTGAAATCGTTTATGGCACTTTTGTAATCGCCCAAAACGGCTTTGGCAATCCCCCGATTGTTGTAGGCAGTTGCCCCGTCAGGACGCAATTGGATGACTTTATTTAGATCATTGATGGTTCCTTCATAGTCTCCTAATCGGCTTTTTGAATTGGCCCGCTTCAAGTATGCGTTCACATGATCAGGCTTCAGCGCAATAGTCCTGCTAAAATCATCAGCGGCCCCCCTGTAGTCTTTAAGTCTATGCTTGACATTACCACGTTCATAGTAGGCATGTGAGTAGTCCGGATTCAATGCAATGGCCATGTCAAGATCATTCAAGGCCCCATCGAAGTCCTGCAAATGTGTTTTTGCTTCTCCCCGATTATTGTACGCCTTAGCATAGTCAGGTTTCAGTTGAATCGCCCTGCTGTAGTCCCTAATGGCTCCTTGATAGTCCTTGGTGTTGAATCTCGCAACGCCTCGATTATAGTAGGCCACGGTGACGGACGGATGTTTCTTGATTACATCTGACCACAAGGTGAAACTATTCTTCCACACTTTGTTTCGCCGCCATGTAGCAATTGAACAAGACATAGCATAGGCTGCCAAGATAATCACTACAAGGATGTGTAATGCTATGGCATTTTGCCGGGTCTCAGCCAAAACACGGAAGGAGAACTGGCTGATTATGAAAAAAAGTCCAACGTACGGGACATAACTATATCGTTCTGCAACGATGGCGGCTCCTACCGGGATGGCCTGTAAAACCGGGGAAATCGTTATCAGGAAAAAGCCTATTCCAAAAACCAGGTCTTTCCTTAAACGATCCGATTTCAGAACGACCAAGGCCAGAAATAGTATGACGACAGGTGTCAGGTAGTATTGCAGAGGCAGAGTACCGCCAGCGCTTCTCGTCGGATAGCAGTACATGGCCGATAGGTTAACGGGTGCGAAAAGCTTAACAATGTAGAAAAGAAACGAGTGGGTTACGAGAAACAGTCTTTCAAAAAGGGAAAAGGACGGCAAATCGGTAATGGCCCCAAAGGCCCTTTGGGATAGTATCGCAACAATGCCAAAAACGAGAGACAAAAGGAAAAATGGGGTTTTTTCGAGTATATTTCGCCGCGAAAATGGCCTTCCCAGATAATAATCCAATAATAACAGTATCACCGGTAATGTCACGGCCATAGATTTTGAAAGGAGGGATAGCAGAAAAAACACCAGGGACAATCCAATGAGGCCAGTCTTCTTGCCGTCTTTGACGTAATAGACATAACTGATCAATGATGCCAGATAGAAAAACGTGTACAACACATCCTTCCTCTGAGAAATGAATGAAACGGCTTCCACATGTAAGGGATGTATGCCAAAGAATAGCGCAACTATGGCTGAGACTGCCACCTTGCGAGTTAGGAGAATAATGAGACGAAACACAAGAATGGTGTTCAGAAGATGAAACGCAAGATTGGTTATGTGGTTGACGCGTGGATTGATCCCAAACAAACGGTATTCAACAGTCCAAGACAGGGTCGTGAGGGGATGATAGTTTGCAGCATGAAATGAATTGAAAATTGACTTAATGCCCTGGAGGGAAAAATCTTTGATGTAGGGATTCTCAAGAATATAAATTTTGTCATCCCAGCTTGCTATAAAGTCGTTGTTGATGGAGTTGGAGAATACGATCCCTGTCCACAACAGAATAACCAGCAGTATTACACTTCCAGCATAACTTATCGAATCCAGTTTGCTAAGCATCGTTTTCGCAATGACGAAAGCTTCATGTTTTCAGCACGTAGTACTGAAAAGCGGTTTTTAGTCCAGTATAGAAACCCTTGCCCTTTGGGCAAGGTCAGAGTTCAGTGGC
>CAZCXI010000050.1:16510-22155 GCA_964502635.1 uncultured Desulfobacterales bacterium | reverse complement strand
CGGAGTGAGTAAAATCGACTGTTTGGGAAACCGTCAAAGTTGGAGAGGGAAAGAAAACGTGCTATCGTGCAAACAAGGGCAAAGCATTTTCGGAAACGGACACAACCCAAATGGTTGAACTGTTCAAGGATCTCTCAGGGGATCAGGCAAACGCATACGGGCTGGTCCTGTCTGCGTCCGGCATTTCACACCGTGTCAAAAAAGGGGAGCGCGGGTGGGATATATGGGTCCATGACAGCACCTACGAAAAGGCCCTGAACACTATCCGACAATACCTTGATGAAGAACAGGATCTCCATACAACAGATGAACCCATCTATTATAAATATCCCAGGACTCTGACGGGACTATGGGTGGCTGCCATATTGCTGGCATGCCATGTGGCCGCCACCTTCGGCCATGGCCACCCGGCCTTTGTCAAGGCGTACGGATCATCAGCTTTTCACATTGTGCATGGACAATGGTACAGGGCTGTCACATCACTGATGATTCACGCCAACACATTGCACCTGGCAGGCAACATGGTTGGCATCGCATTATTCGGCACCGCAGTGTGTACCATCATGGGCAGGGGCGTTGGCTGGCTCATGATCCTTGTAACCGGCATCGTCGGCAATCTTGTCAATGCCTTTTTGTACAGGGCAGGGCATCTTTCCGTGGGGGCATCCACAGCCGTCTTTGGGGCCATAGGCATCCTTGCAGCGCACCAGTTTTCCAAGAAGTTTAGGCTACGCGGCCAAGGAATGAAGGCATGGCTTCCCCTGGCAGGTGGTGTGGCCCTGCTCGGCATGCTCAGTTCAGGGGAGCATGTTGATTTGACGGCTCACCTGTTTGGGTTCGTAGCGGGGATGATCCTGGGGGCCTTGCACGCTGTTTTTCTTAGAACGCCAGCACCAAAGGCCTATCAGGCTTGTTGTCTCCTGATAGCCTTAAGCGTCCTGGTTGTGTCTTGGATGAAGGCCTTTGGCCATGGGTGAGGGGGCTTGTCACACCGCCGGGGCGCTATTGCTGGGTGACTCGGAACACTTCCTCGATCGTCGTAATCCCGTCTAAGACCTTTTGTGCGCCATCCTGCCGAATAGTAAGCATTCCCTGTTCCACAGCCGAGCGTTTGATGGCATTGGAGTCTGAGGTCCTTAAGATGACATTCTTCACGGCATCATCCAGGATCATGAATTCAAAGATGCCCTTCCTCCTCCTGTAGCCCGTGTGAAGACACGCAGGGCAACCTCTGCCGCGGTATATTTTTTTGCCGTCCAGACTTTGAGGAGATATGCCGATGCTTTGAAGGGACTCTTCGTCGGGCGTGTATGCCTCTTTGCACTGGTCGCAAATGACGCGAACCAATCGCTGGGCCAGAATAGCAATGACTGAAGAGGTCACCAGAAAGCGTTCTATGCCCATATCAATGAGACGCGTCACCGCACTGGCCGCATCGTTCGTGTGAAGAGTGGAGAAAACCAGATGTCCGGTCAGGGCAGACTGGATGGCGATTTCTGCGGTTTCCAGGTCTCGAATCTCGCCCACAAGAATGACGTCCGGGTCCTGACGAACAATGGAACGTAACCCCTTGGCAAAGGTGAGGTCGATCTTGGGATTGACCTGAATCTGGGCAACGCCGTCCATCTGGTATTCAACGGGATCTTCCACCGTGATGATGTTGATCTCCGGACTGTTGATCGTGCTCAAGGCCGCATACAGGGTGGTCGTCTTCCCGCTTCCCGTGGGTCCTGTTACCAGGATGATGCCATGGGGGATCCGAATGAGTTTGTCAAAGACTCGCAGCTTGTCTTCAAGCATACCTAGGTCGGAAAGCCTGAGCAGCACGCTTGATTTGTCAAGCAACCGGAGGACGACGCGCTCCCCAAAGGATGTGGGAATGGTGGAAACGCGAATATCCACATTCTTGTCAGCGATCCTAATATCGATCCGTCCGTCCTGGGGAAGCCTTTTTTCCGCAATGTTGAGCTTTGCCATGATCTTCACGCGGGATACCAACGTTGATTGAATGTGTTTCGGCGGGGTGAGCTTGTCATAGAGAATGCCGTCTACACGGTAGCGAATCTTGAGTTGATTCTTGTACGGTTCGATATGGATGTCGCTGGCACGGGCCTTCACCGCCTGGGAGAGCATCAGGTTGACCAGTCGGATGATGGGGGCGTCGCTCGTCTCATCCAAGAGATCCCCGGTTGCCTCTATCTCGGACATGATCAGGTCACTGTCTTCCTCCCCATGCATGCCCTCGATAACCTGTTCTGCAGAACCACTGCTCATCTCGTAGGCCACATTGATGACCGATAGGATGGCCGCGTTAGGAGCCAGTACGGTTTGAGTCCCATTCCAGCCCAAGGCCAGACGCAAGTCGTCGAGGGGTTGAAAAACCAGAGGATCGTTAACAGCAACAAAAGCCTCTTCCCCCTTAACCACGGGCACCATCTTGTATTTCTTGAGAAACTGGATGGGGAGGTGCTCCGTGAAATCGGTCGTCAAATTTTCCGTGGGCAGACTCGGCCAGAAGGCAAGGCCGAACTGGACCCCGAGGCTCTTTAACACATCGGCCTCTGAGACCGCTTTCCGATCGATTAAGATCTCGCCGATCCGGCCACCCTTTTCTTCCTGGGCCTCAAGGGCGGCTGTCAGAACGTCTGCGTCAAGGCCACATTGTTCGGTCAGTATTTCACCGATGAGTCTGTGAGGCATGATGATATTGGGACCTCCTGGTCACACTTCGGCTGAAATGCGCCTGCGGGCACGGCAGATCAGCGGCTCTCGTACATTTTGATTACACTTTCTTCCATCTTGTCAAACCCTTCTTTTTTCTCTTCATAAAGCTTTTTGGCCTCTGCAGGGTCCTCGATGATGTGGGGGGTGAGAAAGACGAACAGGTTGGTTAGTTGTCGCCCTCTGTTGGATGACTTAAAAGCCCGACCCAACAAGGGGACATTACCAAGGCAAGGGGTCCCAGAAGCGCTTCTGTTAATCTGTTCCGCGACCAGCCCCCCAATGACCACCGTGTGATCATCCTTCATCACCACGGTGGTTTCTGCTGAGCGCTTCCTGGTGCTCGGTCTGTCTTGCAGCGATCCCTCTTGTATGGTGCTATATTCCAGAGAGATCTCAAGCCGAAGAAAGCGCTCCTGGTTGATCTGGGGGGTGATCTTAAGGGTCACACCCACATCCTTGTATTCGTACACCGAGTATGCCTGTTCCGTCCCGGCGGATTCTTTGCTCAGGTAGGGGATGTTGTCAGCAACGACGACCTGAGCCTCTTCATTGTCTGTGGTCATAATCTGAGGTGTTTGAAGGATATGCACGTCCGAATCTGATTGAAACGCCTGCACAATGGCTGCCAGGTTTGGAAAGTCTACCCCACCAATCGGAATGGTCTCACCAAGAATGCCTAATGACAAGCCCGTCGCACCTATGGGAACTGCAGTAGGGTCAAGGAGACTCCCGCCGTTGGAGGCGCCGAAGGCCCCAATTTGACTCCCCTTCCGGGTCCCAATATCGTCTCCAACGAGCCACTTAACACCCACGTCAAAACTTTTCCTCAAGCCGACTTCCATGATCAGGGCCTCGATAAAGACCATGGGCCGTGCGATATCTAACTTCTCAATGACATCCAGGAGCGTGAGATAGTCCTCCTTGTTTGCGGTAATGACCAGGGAATTGGTCGCTTTATCGGCCACGATCTGGACCCCCTTGGAAATGACCGCGGCCGCGGCCGTTCCCTTTGCGGTCGGCTTGGTCTCCTTGGAGGGAAGCGCTGTCAAGACCTTGGCCAGCTCTTCGGCATCCGCATACTGGAGATAATAGACTCGGATATCCCCCTCACCCCGGGGGGTTTCCTGGTCCAGGATCTTGACGAGTTGTTTGATCCTTGAGGTATCATATTCACTGGCCGATAGGATCAGGGAATTGGTCCGCTCGTCGGCCACCATGCGGATCGAAGGTGCTGTAGCAGCCGCTGATACACCCTTTCTTGTCCTCGTGGTGGTGGATCCCCCCGTCGTCTGAAAGATCGTAGTCAAGGTCTTGACCATGTTCGATGCAATGGCATGTTCAAGGGGGATGACCGATATTTCCTCACCAATGCCCACCACGTCAATGGCCTTTATGATGTGAAGCAGCCGTTGTACGTTGGAAAGCACGTCAGTCACGACGAGCATGCCCGAAGGGGGATATGAAACCATGATACTGCTCTTGGATATTAACGGGGCAAAAAGCTTTTTCAATTCATCCGGATTGGCATAATCCAGTCGAATGAGTTGGGTGATCACCTTGTCCTCGGGGCTTGTCGCCTCTTCCCGCAATCGTGTTTCGATGCTCTTGCCTCGGGCCTCAACGGACGGTATGATTTTTACAATGCTACCGCTGGGCACCGTGGCAAAGCCATGGACCTCCAGGACGGACTCAAAGACCTTGTAGGCTTCATCCACGGAGATCTTTGTGGGGGACACGATGGTCACCTTGCCCTTGACCTTGTCGTCGATGACAAAGTTCTTACCCGTGACCTCACTGATGAACTTGATGAAAAGCAGAATATCCACATTGTCAAAATCAATGGTGACGAATCGCTTCTCTGGTTCCTTCTTGACCGGAGGTTTTTCAGGTGGGGTAATCGCCTTGGCCTCTGTCTTCGCCGCGACTGGAGGCCTTTGAGGGGGGATAATCGGTTTTGCCTTTGCCTTGATCGGTCTTTCGGGCCTCGTTGTGACAGGCGGCCCTGGCGGTGGAGTGACCACCTTTTTCTCTTGAGGGGGGACGGCCACCTCGGTGGGGGGTTTTCCTACCACCTCTTCTTCGGACACGCGCACGGCCTTCACATCTTGCGCCTGTGTGAGCACAAGAAGCGTAGCGAACACTAGGCACAGGGAAATAAGGGCCGGGCTAAGACTTCCGCACGCCCTGGATGATTTTCTCATATTCGGAGTGTCCGCGTAGGTTCTGCAAATCCTCATCCGATCTTGCCCACTGCCGGACCGCTGCATTCACAGAAGTCGCCTTTTTGAGGTAGGCTAGGCTGCGCCCCACATCCTTTTGCAGCGCATAAAGGCATGCTAAATTGTAATAAGGGTCCACATAGCCCGGTTCCATCCGGATAGCCTTTTCAAGCATTCTGCGAGCCGTATCATAGTTTTTCTCCCGGATATGAATTGCCCCCAGGTTGTTTAGGGCGGAAGCAAGACGAGGCGAACGCTCCAAGGCACGTTCATAGAATCTCTTGGCGTCCTGAAGCCGACCCTCTTTCTGAAGGGCCAGTGCCCGACTGTAAAGTGTGGTTCCCTGGTCGGGCCCCGGTGTCCTCACCAACGGCTGCTGTCCTTCTTGTATCGGCTTTGTCTGCTTCTCATCGGCCGGCAATGGCCGCTTTTTCGTTGCCTCTCCCGGGCCCCGCAGCCCCTGGAAATTCATGGTACTTTGATCCAGATGCGATTTGCCGACCTTGCTGGAAACAGGCTGCTCAGGCCGTTGCGCTATGGCCCGCCGTGTAGCAACGTTTTCCTGTTGGTGCAAGGACAGCTCGGGAAGGGAGTGTAACCACGAATAAGATGACAACACAACGGAAATAACAATGAGACACGTTGACACCAGCCAGCTTCGCTTAAACAGGCGATGTGGGGATCGAACGCTCGACCATACAT
>CAZCXI010000050.1:0-16410 GCA_964502635.1 uncultured Desulfobacterales bacterium | reverse complement strand
CATTTGATACAATAAGGCCTTGGTCGGGGTATCCACCTTCCCGTTTGCGTCCAGCCCAAAGTTTAGCTGGAATCTCATGACCTCATCCACAGTCGTGCCGTCGAAAACGCCCCTGGGTTCTACCGCATACCCCAGCTGCTGAAGCATCTGTTGCACCTTCATGACCCTCAGCCCACTCATCCCCTCGGTCAATGTCCCATACCCACGTTCATAGGGATACACCCAGGACATTTGGCCGTCCCAGTGGGCCAGGATAAAGTCTTCGGTCACTGGCCGCTCACTGCCTTCTGCGTCCAGCGCAATGGCGCCGCCGGTTATGACTTGCCGAATCAAAAGATCCCGGGTGCCACCTCCGTCACTTGATGTGACACGCAACCGAAAAGGCTTTCGAAACATGCGATAGAGTTCAGGGTCGCCCTCGAACGAAAAAAGCCCCGGATAAATCTCACCCGACCCAAAGCTGTGTCCGGCCTCCTCCACATTGAAAAGCTTAAAGAGCCCCCTGAGACTGGCGCGATCGTCAAGGGTTAAAGGAGCCGCCTTTTTCTGGGCCGGCACGGGTTTTCGTACAAAGGCTCTGTTCGGGACCAGGGCCGTTTCCTCCAGCTCCACGGAGCCCCGCGTAAAGACCTTACTTTGGACCACGGCCACTTTCTCCGCGGCTGAAAACAGGTCTGAGACCTGTTCCTTAAGATTCCACCCGGTAAAACTGGCTACAAGAAACGCCAAAAACATCACCGCAGCTGCAGGGGCAACCCTGCTTTGAAACCATCCCGTTCGGGTAAAATGCCGCCTGAAATCACCCTGGATGTCATCCACCGCTGTGGCGATCGTGCTCCTGCTTATCGCCATTTCGTCCTTGCAATAGGCGATGAGAAGGGCGCGATCACAAACAGCGTTGATCCGTCTGGGAATGCCGTGAGAGTATGCATAGACGGCCCTCAAAGCGCTCCTCGTGAATCTTACGTTTCCGCGGTTCCCGGCCACGACCAAGCGATGTTCCACGTAATTCTGCACATCCTGGCGATCCAAGGGTTGAAGCTGGTACCAGACCGTGATCCGCTCGCTTACTTGTCTCAGGGCTGGGGCCCTTAAGAGCTTCCTTAATTGTGGTTGCCCCACGAGGGCAATCTGGATCAGTTTTTCCCTCTCGGTTTCCAGATTGGACAGCATCCTGATCTGTTCCAAAACGAGGGGTGACAGATTCTGGGCCTCGTCAACGAGTAGGACGGCATTGCCTCCGCGTCTGAAATTCTCCAAGAGGAAGTGGTTGAGGCGATCAATCTGATCCCTTTTTGTACCGCCTGTCTCCAGCCCAAACTCCTGGTTGATCGTCTCCAGAAGCTCTGTGTCCGAGATAGAGGTGTTGAATATCAGGGCCGTCTTGGTGGAGGCGTCCAAATGACTGAGCAAGGCCCGACAGAGGGTGGTCTTGCCCGTACCAATGCCCCCGGCAATAGCAATAAAGCCCTTTCTTTCGTTAATTCCGTAGAGGAGGTGGTCCAGAGCCTCCTGGTGATGACGACTCAGGAACAGATATCGTTGATCCGGGGTCAGATTGAAGGGGTTTTCCTTAAGACCGAAGTAAGCACCGTACATTGGATTGGTTCTTCTCCCGATTAGTTGATGCACAGGGTTTGAGGGTTCAAGGGTTCAAGGGGTCGAGTGCTTTTCGGTTCTAACGATTTAGTAAGTGCTTTGAGCATCCTCTCAACCTCTCCTATTGCCTCCTGTAGTATCTCTAAGTTACCCGTCTCAATATAACCCAGGTCCCCGGATAGTAGTATTTGTAAATTTCTAGACATAGCCGACAGGACTGTTGCCAGACTTTTAATTCTCTATAATTCTTAAGCATTTTACTCGAATCCCTGACCCCTTGACCCCTTGAATCCTTATAATCCTACCAACTCTTTTGGAGATGATCCATTGGATTTAACACTCCCTACTTGAACCGATAGGTCAGCGTCTTGTTTGTTCCCCGCCTGCTGATCTGCAACGACACAGAAGATCCGGATTTTAGTTCTTCGTACAAGCCCATGATATCGTCCGGGCTTGTAATGGCCTCTTCATCGACCCCTTGAATGACATCACCATTTCGAAGCCCCATCCTTGAAAAAAAGCTATTGGGCTTCACTTGGCTGAGCATCAGCCCGTCGGCCTCGCCGTCCTTGAAATGGGGTCGCACGCGGACTTGAGAGATGAGTGTATTCATATCTTCCAGAGACCTTGCAACCAACTGGCGATCCAGGGTGATCGTGGTGGGTGGTTGTGATCCGACACTACGCCTTGTTGATCTTGCTAATCCGGGCTTTTTTCGAGACGACGTGGATGTTTCTTCCATGGTCAGTATCTGATTCTTGTCTCCAACCCGCAGAATGACCTTGCCCCTCAGGATCTTGATGATCGTCGCATTCTGGATGGTGTCTCCTTCCTTGTAGAGGGATTGCGTCCTCTTGGCGGTTTCCTGGATGACGGCCACAGTATTTTGCCGGTCGCCGCTAACCGTCCCGAGGAGGGAGATATTCAGGGCCGTGGGTTCAAGGTCGTCCATCGTCAATTCGCTGGGCCCATCACCGGAATCCTGGACCGCGCCAAACAGGGCCCTGTTTGCAGCCACGAGATAATGATCAAAGGCCGGCCTCTTTCCCTGGGTGCCCGTCTCTTGGGACTGTTCGGTCGTCATTGGCCCGGTCTTCACCTCTGTGAGCTTAGAGCCTGTGAGGGTGTAAAAGATATCCACACCACAGTAAATCACGACACTCAAGACCACAAGGTTGAGGAGGGTATAATACCGGGGATTTAGTAACACCAACGCCCCCTTCCTTGGAAAATGTCATCCTTCCGCTTGGTTTTCCTTTAGATAAAATCGATCCGTGGCTGAGCAATCGTCCCGCGGACGTGCATGGTGAAATCTCCTTTTTGCAAGCGCTGTCCCAGAAACGTCGCTGCATCAAACAGGCCTTTTTGATCTGTCAAAAAGGCGGAAGAGGCCTTGATGGCGACTCTTAGGTCCAGACTGCTTCTTGAAAAATGTGGGTTCACATGGATGGTCCCCGACGCCTTTCCTTCTAAGTCCTTGCCTTGGAAATCAAAACGAGCCAGAGAAACCTCTTGCTTGTCAAGGAGCATCCGGGCGTCTATGTGGTCAAAGCTGACGGATTCCACCCCCAAGAACGGATGGGCAAACCGGAAACTTCCATCCAAGATTGATAAATCGCCCCTACCAGAACCCTGCAGGAAGCTTCCCGGACTGCCGGCATAGTTCAACGAACCGCTCATGGTGCCTGTCAACTCCCTTTTCAACCATTCCTTCAAGCATGGATACTGGTCGAGACGGACATTAGTCATTTCCACATCTGACTTAAATGCGCCCCCCATGCTGAACGTCTTGAATGCAATAACACCTTGAATGTTTCCTCCGTATGCCCTGCAAGCAAACCGGAAGGCCGGCCCCCTCAGGGCCAGCATTTGTATACTAGGCATTAGCACGAAACTGTCCGCTTTGAAAAGGACAATTCCAGGCGTTTGCTTGAGACCCAAATCCGTGTTGTCGAGTTTCAAGCCAAAGGGGAAGGCGGGTCGAACCTTATCAATCTTTAAGGCCAGAGTAGGAGCCATTTGGCTGGCTGCCCCTTCCAAGTATTGACGAACCGCGTCGGATGGAAAACACAGGTACAGAAACGTGCCGCCGGCCACGAGGGCAAAAAGGACATAACCAAGCCATGTCTTGGACTTCACCATTTTCTTAACCCTTACGAACCACTGAACGGACTGCATCGATGCGATTCTCAAGCCGATTGGACGGTTAAGACCTGCATGGTGGCGTCCACATGTCCCGACTTTTCCTTGTGCTTTTTGATGGAGATTCTCTTGATCTTTATGACGTTCTTGGGGTCTTCGATCCGATACAGGTAGTCGAAAAGCTGACGCATGGTAATCCCTTCAAACTGCATCTCAACTGACGAGATCTTGTAGTCGCCCTGTACCTGGGACGTGGAGGGCTTTATGTACTTGATACGGTCTTTGAGGCCGGCTTGACCGGCCATCCCCTCGAGGAATGAAAAGAGGGTAAATCCTTTTTCCCTGCCGGCAAGGACTTCCTGTATGCCACCGGGCCTTCTTTGCAGTGTCTCGTACTCTGCGCTTAGACCTATCATCTCTTGCAGGCGTTGCTTATCGACCTCAATGCTTCGGCGCAACTTGGTTCTACCCGAAAAGAAGGGAAAAACGACAAAGCGCAACAACACAAAGAGCCCAATGAGGCAAGTGCCGACAGACACGATAATTTTCTCACGTCGTGCGAGTTTGATTTTGATTCGTTTCACTGTCGCCCCATGATGAGCTCAAACCGAACCCTGTTGCTCGAGCGGTCCAGTTGAGCAGAAGCAATAGCCACGTCCTTGAAGTAAGCGGACGCCTGTAGTCCGTTCTTGACCGCGTCTACGGTATTGAATGAATCGGTGTCACCTTTAAGGCGGACACGCTCTTCATCAATGATCAGGCTGGCAACGTCGACATCGGCTGTTTGCGGAATTCGCAAGATCATGTCTCTAAGCACATCCACCACAGCCCCCCTGGCAAAGGATTCAGCGGGAAAGAGCATGGATCCTTTGGCTTCACGGATCGTTACCTTCATCTGTTGGGCCGGATCTACAATGCGTTTCACCTCCGGCAAGGTCTTCTTGAAGATTGAGACGATTTGCCCTTGTACCTGGTTGTGGCGCTTTTGCAGGACGTAATAGTCCGCGGAACCATCCGCGACAAGCGCCAAAAGGATGACGGCCACACAGACCCCAAACCTTTTTATCTCCTCCTTGAACTGGTCATATCTCCTCTGTTTGCTGAATTTGCCTACTCTGAGGTTGAAGCTGTCCTTTCCTTTGATATTTCGAAGAGCCAGGGCGAGAGCTGAGTTCATCAGCAAAGGATTCCAGCCCTCGGAAGTATCTTCATCCATTTCCAGGCCCGCTTGTTCTGCCAGGTCAACCGGTTCTACCGGCAATTCCAGAGATTCCTGGAGCATGGCTGCCATTCCCGGGTAGAGCGCTCCCCCTCCGCTCAAAAAGACCTTTTCAGGACGGGCCTCTTCCCTCACCTCGCACCGAAAGGCGTGGAGCGTATTGTGAACCTCCTGGCAGAAAGCTTGTACCAGCGGCTTAACAACCTCGGCGAACCCGTCTACATCTCCCCCACATTTCAATCTCTCGGCTTCTTCATGCTTCACTTTTTTTGATTGCGCAATATGCTCTGTTATCGTGTAGCCGCCAAAATGGAAGGAGCGTACCAAGGCAAGGGTTTGGCCGATAAGAAGAATGGCCGAAGTCGTCTTTGAGCCCATGTCGATGAATAGAGCATCTGACGGCCCGTGATCCTGTTTGGCAAGCTGAACGGCCGTTGGCACTCCGCTGATATCCACCACATCCGGATCAATGTGGTGTGCTGCCAGGCAATCCATATATTGCTCAAGCGTTTCCTGCCGGACCGACGCAGAGAGAATCCTGGTTTCCTCAGAATACTCGGTGACCACATAGTCTGTGGCCATCGCTTCCATTGAAAACGGAAGCATCGGTTCCAGTTCGTAGCCAATGGTCTGCCCTATCTTTTTCCTGTCCTTAAAGGGCATGCTGAGATTTCGGAAGGACAGGCGATCCGCCTGAAATGATGCAATACATACCCCGCCGTCAAAAGGCATCTCCTGGAAGAGCCCTGTCAACGCGTCCTCGAGTGCCTCGTCCTGGCCGATCTCAACGCGCGTGCAGGCACTGACCCGATATCCTCTCAGGCCGCCTGTGACTTGAACCGCTTTCAGGGAAGAATCCCCAATGTCTAGTCCGAGAATATTATCAGGCATACAGATTCACTCGATCTTCCAAGACAAGGTCTGGACATCCCCTCTATCGGGATCCCGTTTGGCCACAGCAACGATATGCTTTGTCATGTTCCCAAAATGGCCGACAGACTTGATTTGAAAGTGGTCGCTGGTTGTCTTAATAATCTTTTTGGAAAGCTCTATATCTTTTGGCACGCCGGCGTCATGATACCATGTCGATGACTTGAGCGCCTCGTCGTCAGCATTGATCCGATAGTCTACCATTTCATCGACCATAGTCTTACCAGTATCTGAAGCCAGATCCTCGTGAAGAGACCTTAGCACCATCGGGGCGGCGGTGTTGATGTTAATCTTCCCTTCGCCATCTCGAACGACGCTACCTTCGCTATCTCGAACGACGCTAATATATGGGCCGATACCGGGCTGCTCATCTGTACCGTAGAAGAGTTCGGGGCTGATTCCCTTGACAAGAAGCAATTCTTCAGGAGAATCCAAGGGACCGTTCTTGCAGTGGTAGGGCTTTTCCAGTCCCATGTAGTAATCTTCCTCTGAATCGTGAAAAGGGTTGGTGTTATCTTCATCGGGATCAAGCCAGTCGGTGATGGCGTCCATGATCGTGTTGATCTGCTCATGTTCAAGGCCAAACTCATCAAGCTCCAAGAACCTCCTCAACACCTCTTTCAAAGCTTGGTTGACCTCTTGGTCATGGATCAAATCGTTGATCGGGATCTTGCCGGACTCATCCATAATTTTCAACTCAAAACGGCCACCGTCAAACAGGGCCTGTGAACCGGCACTCATGGCTGCCAATTTGTCTTGGTTCGCCCAATCATCCTGGACCGTGTCCACGTCCGGAGAATCTTCCTTGAGCAGGGCAAGGCCATAGGCCACCCCTGATTTTGCAGCGTAGAGGGCCTTGAGGCCGTGACCGATGTTGCCTGCCGATACCACATGGGTGCGCATGGTCCTGTTGAACTGCAGGGTCAACGCCACAATGAGGCTCACGATCAAGATCGTCAGAATCAGCGCCACACCGCGAGTATTTCGAAGGAACCGACTCATGCCTACTCCTTTCCTTCGTTTTTCTCACTGATTGGCAGTGTCACACCGGTGGCAAACTTGAGGGGCGTCTCAGGATCTGACGGGTTCACAAATTCAAGAGCAACAGAGACGATTTTCGGCATCCCCGTCCCCTCCTCGGAGGCTGGATCCCAATCTTGGCTTTCTTGACCCTCGGCATCAAAATAGCTAAAATTGACCGACACCAACCCCTCACACAGTGGCAGCCCGCCGCCACCTTCGTCGGACACCTCCTCCCACTGCGGTCTATCACGCCGATAGAGA
The DNA here is from genome assembly GCA_964502635.1 of uncultured Desulfobacterales bacterium. Lineage (GTDB taxonomy): Bacteria > Desulfobacterota > Desulfobacteria > Desulfobacterales. The sequence continues at coordinate 9,236 of CAZCXI010000050.1, read as the reverse complement.
ATCAGACCTTTCCCGTCGTCGGATTCTTCCACATAGTAGCTTATCTCTGTAGTCCCCCAGGGTTGGTCCTCTTCGCCGAACACGAGGTGCGCCAGGGACGGAAAAGTCAAGGTGTCGGCACTCATACCTTGGATCTCCTGATCCTCTCCTGCAAATCGAAAGGGCTCCTGTGTATCCTCTGAGTCGGAAGTCTTGGCCTCCTCCGGCATGTAGACAGATTCCAAGTCTTCCACGATCCTTTCAAGAGCGATGCCGGCCATCCGGTAGATTTCGGCCCGAGATTCGGTGTCCCTCACAACGCGGAGGGTTCCCGTATAAGAGGCGAAGACCGTGGAAAGGACCGTGGCGAGGATGAAAATGGCAATTAATATTTCCAGGAGGGTGAAACCGTTTCGGTCCCTGACAGGGCTTAACTCGGGCGGATTCATTTTTTGGCTGATGATACTCAAGCCATGGGCTTGGCTCTGATGCCGGATGCTTGACACTAGATGAAGATACAAGCGGTGTTTATACATCCAGCATCCGGTATGTGGCATCCACGATCCGGCTCATGCTAGTCTGCCTTTGGCACAAACCGATAAAGATTCAGGCGATATTGGTATGCCTCATCCTCGGCCTGGTAGACGGTTAAACGAATCTTTTTCACGTCGTCCGATGATTTTTCCAATCCCTCCAACTTGGCGTCACCCACCTCCGATTCCCAGCGGTAGCCGGGGAAATCTTCACCGAAATCACCTGTGTCTGAAGTCAGGCCATCCACATCCTCGGCCTCCAGTTCCGCCATTTTCTTCTGAGCGAGAAAGGCGGCTGTGGTGGAAAACCTTGCTTCACTGGCCAGAGACACGCTCTGTGACTGGGAACCCAGGGCGGCCACCAGGGCAATGGCAAGGATCGCTGTGGCGATCATCACTTCCAAAAGAGTGAAGCCGGAAGCCTCGTGTGTCTTAGATTTCCACATACCTGTCGTAAGTCTTTATGGTGCCAAGAAAAGGGCTTAACACGAGGCTGAAAGCCCTGCCGTCATCGGCCCCCAGATGAATCACCGCTTGTTGGGCATATCCCTGCTTGGTAAAGCGGATGACCGCATCACCCACGTCTTTCTTCCCGGTGCCCTTGAAGTAGACATCGAGGACATGAATGCCTCCAGGCAATGCAGTGGCATTTTGACGAGCTTCGGCTTGCTCTTCAGCGGTCATGCCGTCCCAGGATACCCAGAATCGGTTCAATGCCACGTCAAAATGAAGCATATAGGCCTTTTGGTCTCGAACCGCGTTGTCTCGCAAGGCCCTCACCGTGCCGATCATGCGACGGCCGACGGCCTTTAAATCATCGGACAACAGGGCATGCTGAATTCTGGGCACGGTCAGCGCCAGCACCAGACCAATCAAGAAGATGACGACTGTCAGTTCAACCAGTGTATAAGCGCTGCCTTTGCGGAGCGTGCCGCAACACGCCCGGGGGTTACTCCATCTCCCAGCTGTTAATGTCCGCATCGTTATCTTCACCGCCGGGCTGTCCGTCTTTGCCGTATGAACTAAGGTCGAAGTCGTCGTTGACGCCGGGCGATAGATAAACAAAGTCATTACCCCAAGGATCCTTGGGCACTTTCCCCTTTTCCAGGTATCCTCCCTTGCGCCAGTATTTGGCAAGTTCACCCACCGCTGGAGCTTCCACCAAGGCCTGAAGGCCCTGCTCTGTGGTCGGGTAAGATCCATTGTCGAGCTTGTATAGCTTCAGGGCCGTTTCAATGCTTTCCAACTGGACTCTGGCCTTCATGCGCCGTGCCTCTTCCGGCCTTCCCATGATTCTTGGGATGATGAGGCCAGCCAGAATACCCAGGATGACAATAACGACCATGAGCTCAATGAGCGTAAAGCCCCGCTCATGGATGAATCTGCGTGTCATCATAATACCTCCTAAGTCGTACCGGGGTGATGAAATGTCGGAGTCAGGTGTTTACCGTATCATCTGGTTCATTTCAAAAATGGGAAGCAAGATAGATACAACAATAAACCCAACCGCAAGACCCATGACCAGGATCATGACCGGTTCCAACATAGATGTCATGGCCATGACCTGAGATTCCACATCCGTCTCATAGGAGTCTGCAATCTTGTTGAGCATCGCCTCCAGTTCCCCGCTCTGCTCGCCCACCGATATCATCTGCACGGCAATGGAGGGAAACCATTGGCTTCGCCCAAGGGGGACGGCCAGGCTCTTTCCTGCTTCGATCTCCTCGCTAGCATTATCTATGTCTCGGGCAATGAGGGTGTTGTTAACGATATTCCTCACGATGTCAAGGGCAGATAGAAGCGGGACGCCACTTTCGAGCAGCGTTCCAAGGGTTCGGGCAAACCGGGCCAGGGCTATTTTTTGGTTGACGCTTCCGAGCACGGGCGTCCTGAGCTTAATCTTATCCCAGATGTAGTGACCTTGCGATGTCTTTATGAACTGTCGGATGCCGATCACGACGCCCACTCCGGCCAGCACGACGACCCACCAGTAGGACTTTAGGAAACCGCTCACGCCGATCAGGATGACAGTCGGCAAAGGCAAAGTGTGATGCATCTCAGTAAAAATCTGTGTAATGTTCGGCACAACAAAGGTAATCAAGAAAAAGAGGACGAGGCTTCCGATAAAAAACATAAAGACCGGATAGGCCAAAGCGGCCTGGAAACGCCCCTTGAGTGCATGTTGATGTTCACCATATTCAGCCAGGCGGCCCAGCACCAGGTCCAGGGCACCTGAAGCCTCACCGGCCCGGACCATGTTGACGTAAATGTTTGAAAATAGTCGGGGGTGCTGGGACAGAGAAAAGGCCAGGCTATTTCCCTCGTTAACGGATTCCTTGATCTGGGCCACGATTTTTTTCAGCAGCTGATTCACAATCTGCGACCCCAAGGCATCCAGAGCAGCCACCAAGGGAACGCCGGCTGCCAACAGGATGGACAGTTGCCTTGTCATGACAGAGACTTCGCCGGGTTTGACCCTCTTAAAAAGACCCGACACGGACACAGGACCGGAGGGAACGCCCGAAGGCATGGAAACAGAGGCGGCCTCTTTCACCTGCACCGGAAACATCCCCGAGCCCCTGAGCTTCTGGCGAGCCGCCGGAGCGCTGTCAGCATCAATGATGCCGTTCAAGCTCTTGCCTGACGTGTCAAGGGCTGTATATTCGTAGACAGGCATCGTCAAATTTCCTCTTAGGTTCCTGCCTCTCGCGGCGTCATTTGGGTGTTGTGTCGGAAAAGGGCTTGATTCTTACCATAATAGATCATTCTAACAATGTCAGCATCCTATGTCAATTCTGTGTGTTCGCCGTCGGAAGAAGACAACGCCTGAACACCGGGCTCACGGATTGCGTTTGTCGACGGCAACGAGGGAAGCTTCTGGAAGAAGCTCTTTGCGGGCACCTATCAAGAGGTCATGGAGTGGAGCGGTCTGCCTTCAAATATGCCAAGTATTCCTGATTACCCTTGGGACCGAGGATAGGGGAGGGGATGACTCCCGCCTGGTGGAGTCCAAGGGCGCAGAATGTCCTGCCAAGATCTTTGATGACTTGCTGACGCAAGACCGGGTCACGGACCACGCCCCCCTTACCCACCAGTCCTTTCCCAACCTCAAACTGGGGCTTGATCAGACACATGATCCGGCCTGGCCGTGTCACGAATCGAAGAACAGCGGGCATCACGATCCTGAGTGAAATAAAGGACACGTCAACACAGGCCATGTCCACGGGCGCGCCCACGGCTGCCGGGTCAAGATAGCGGATGTTTGTCCGCTCTATCACCTGGACGCGGGGATCGGACCGCAATTTCCAGTGGAGTTGGCCGTAACCCACATCCACGGCAATGACATGGCCTGCACCGCGCTGGACGAGACAATCCGTAAACCCCCCGGTTGAAGCACCCACATCCAGACAACGCAAGCCGGTGACATCAATTTCAAACCTCTCGAGAGCCGCCTCTAGCTTGAGGCCGCCGCGGCTGACATACGGGATCTCCCTGCCTGTGACATGAATGGACGCATCGCAAGGCACCATGCTCCCGGCCTTCAGCCGTCTCTGCCCGTTGACCCAGATCTCGCCGGCCAGGATGAGCGCTTGCGCTCGCTGACGGCTTTGGACAAGGCCTCTTTCAATCAACAGCGCGTCCAGACGTCGCTTGGCGGCTTTCATGGGAAGGCCAGACCTCCTGATCTTAACCTGGACAAGCCAAAACCAAGAAGAAGAGGTTCTTCTCCCGATCAGTTGATGTAAGGGGAAGGGGTTCGAGGATCCAAGGGGTCAAGTGATTTTTGCTAACGATCTTAACTAGTTCACTCGAACCCCTGACCCCTTGACCCCTTGAATCCTGATGATCCTACCAAATCAACGACCGCCTTTGCAATGCCGGCCGCATCAATGCCGTACTTTGCACGCAGGATCTTCTGTGAGCCGTGCTCTACAAAGGCATCATCTATACCCAGCCGGAGGACTTGGTTTCCTGTAATGCCCTCATCGGACAGGCATTCAAGGACGGCACTGCCAAAGCCGCCCTGAATCACATTCTCCTCGACCGTCACAATACGCGGGATCTTTCTTGCCAGCGAGGTTATCAGCTCCCTGTCAAGGGGTTTTACAAAGCGGCTGTTAACCACAGTCGCTGAGATATGCTCATCTTCGAGGAGTTTCTTCGCCTCCAGGGCGGCCATGACGGTCACACCGATGCCCAGAATCACCACATCAGTTCCCGTGGCCAGAACCTCGGCTTTGCCTATGGGAAGGACGCGAAACTCGTCTTCTGTAGGCACCCCGACACCACAACCTCTTGGGTATCTCAAGGCGATAGGTCCAGGATGGTCAAGGGCCGTCTTTAGCATGTGCCTCAATTCATTTTCGTCCTTAGGCGCCATCACCACCATGTTCGGCAAGCTGCGCAGATAGGAGAGGTCAAACAGGCCTTGGTGCGTGGGACCGTCCTCACCCACAATCCCTCCGCGGTCCATGGCAAAGACCACGGGGTGCGCCTCCAGACACACATCATGGATGAGCTGGTCATAGGCCCGTTGCAAGAAAGTGGAATAGATCGCCACTACCGGCCGAAATCCCTCAGTGGCCATGCCGGCCGAAAAGGTGACCGCATGCTGTTCGGCAATACCAACGTCAAAAGAACGTTCGGGAAAGGCCTCGGAGAAGGCTTTGAGTCCCGTTCCTTCGGGCATCGCTGCCGTCACGGCCACAATGTTCTCGTTTTCGCGGGCCAGTTCGATCAAGGTCTTTCCGAAGACTTCCGTATAGGTCGGTGCCTTTTCTTTGGACGAAATGCCGTTTCCTGTTTTGATTTCAAAACATCCAACGCCATGATAATAGCTGGGATTGCGTTCTGCCGGCGGATAGCCCTTGCCCTTTCTTGTTGTCACATGAAACAGGACCGGTGTGTGCATCTCCTTGACATTTTCCAGCGTGTCAATCAGGTGGTCCAGTCTGTGGCCTTTTATCGGGCCGAAGTAATTGAAGTTGAACGCCTCAAAGAGCATCCCCGGCGTGATGAACGCCTTGAACGATTCTTCAGTCCGCTTGGCCAGGTTGTACACGTCACTTCCGAACTTGGGAAGGGACCTGAGAAACTCTTTGAGCTCTTCCCTGAGGGCCACAAAATACTTTGCAGAGAGTTTCCGGCTCAAGAAGGATGAAAGGACCCCCACATTCCGGGCGATCGACATCTCGTTGTCATTTAGAACAACAATGAGGTCCTTTCGAAGATCACCCGCCTGGTTCAACCCCTCATAGGCAAGGCCGCCGGTCATGGAACCATCCCCGATCACAGCGATGACCTTATCCGTCTCCTTCTTGAGGTACTTGCCGCAGGCCATGCCAAGGCCTGCGGAAATGGAGGTGCTGGCATGCCCTGTGGAAAAGGCGTCATAAGGACTTTCACTCATACGAGTGAAGCCGCTCAGGCCGCCGTGTTGTCTAAGGGTGTGGAATCGTTCTCTTCTCCCCGTAAGAAGCTTGTGGGTATAGGCCTGGTGGCCCACATCCCAAATGATTTTGTCGTTGGGCGGGTGAAACACATAATGCAAGGCTATCGTCAGCTCCACCACGCCCAGGCTGGGAGCCAGGTGTCCACCCGTCCGCGAGACCGTTTCAATGATGACCCTGCGGATCTCTTTGGCCAGTTGGGGCAGTTCTGAGCGTTTGAGGGCCTTGAGATCTTTCGGGGAGTTTATTCCATCTAAGTACTTCACTGCTTATTCCTTGTCTAAGTACCCGTCACATTATTGATGTGTTGAGCTTCAAAAAAAGCGGTTCTTCTCCCGATTAGTTGATGGAAAGGGTTCGAGGGGTCAAGGATTCAAGGGGTCAAGTGCCTTTCTTTCTAACGATTTGACATCTCCTTCTTTGCGATCTCAGGGCGTATCCTTCATCAGGAAATTTTCTTGTTGTTTTGTAAATTTCTAAATATAGCTGATAGAATCTTTGCCAGACTCCTAATTCTCTATCATTTTCAATGGGTTCACTCGAATCCTTGACCCCTTGAATCCTGATGATCCCACCAACAATATATTCACGGAGTGAGTAAAATCGATTTTTACGAAGCCACCATAATTGTGCGTCAAGCCCTTTTTAAACCTTCCAAACTCATCTGTTTCGTTCGATCACATAACGCGCCAGGGCAACCAGGGGTTCGGCTTTGTTGCCAAAGATCCTGAGTGCTTCCGAGGCCTTGTCCGCCAGTTGGGCGGCGCGCGCTTTTGCCTGATCCAGTCCCGTCAAAGAGGGCCTCGTGGCCTTTTGGTGGGCCTCGTCGCTGCCCACGGGCTTGCCAAGCATTGCAGGTTCTCCTTCTATGTTGAGTATATCGTCAGCCACCTGAAACGCAAGTCCGATATGTCGGCCATAAGCCCTCAGAGCAGCAATTTCGTGAGCACTGCCCCCGCCAAGCACCGCACCAACCCACACAGAGGCCTCAATCAAAGCGCCGGTCTTGAGTCGCTGGAGCCTCTCAAGCTCTTCCAGGGTAATTGTCTTTCCTTCTGACGAGATATCCATCATTTGACCTTCCACCATGCCGGAATACCCAGCCCCCCTGGCAATGCAATAGATCACCTCCAGCCATTTCAAGGCGCTATCCGGCTGGCGACGCCCCGCAGCTGCGAGAACCTCGAAGGCAGCCGTGAGCAAGGCATCCCCGGCGAGTATGGCAGTGGCCTCATCAAAGGCCTTGTGGCATGTGGGTTTGCCGCGACGAAGGTCGTCATCGTCCATGGCTGGAAGATCGTCATGGATCAAAGAATAGGTATGAATGAGCTCCAGGGCGCATGCAGCAGGCATCACGTCAGCTTCTGAGGCACCCATGACCTCAGAGGCACAGAGGCACAAGATAGGGCGCAACCGTTTGCCGCCGGCCTCCAGGGAGTAACGCATGGCCTGCACCAAAAGGGTAGGGGAGCACTCGTGATCGTGCCACAGGTCTTTAAGGGCGGCGTTGACCCTTTGCTGCTTTTCTTTCAGGTAAGCCTTCAGATCAAACATCTGGGGGGCTCCGTTTATCGATTGTGTCCTTTCAGCTTTGAAACGTCTAGCGTTCTTCCTGGAAGGGCTCCTCCCGGATGTTTCCTTCTTCGTCCTTAAGAAGCAGGGCGACTTTTCTCTCGGTTTCATCCAGCTTGTTTGAACAGAAGGTTGATAGCTTGATACCCTCCTGAAATTTCTTCAAGGCGTCATCCAGTCCCAGGTCTCCACGTTCCAACGCCTCAACGATGCCTTCCAAACGCTTCATGGCATTCTCAAATGTTAGCTTGGCCATCCTATCGTTTCCTCTCTATGCGGCAGATCATCGCACCCTTTGAGACCGTCACCTCCACGTGCTGACCGACATTGACCTGCTGAACATCTTTCACAAGGGCGTAGCCCGGCAAGGCCCGCGTCACGCTATAGCCCCGCTCCAAGATCGCCAGCGGGCTCAAGGCGTCCAGCCGGGCCGCAGCCGTGCAGAAACGGCTCTTCCTTGACTCTAGAACAAATTGCATAGCAGATACAAGGGTTTGGCGACGATATTTAAGTATAGTATTAAGGTCTTTCACCAGGATTCGAGGACTGCATCGGCACAGTCTCTTTCCTGCCACGCTCAGACCGTCCCTCTTGTCCGCTAAGTGCCTTGAGAACCCCCTCGTTATCCTGCTCCACAGGTCGTCCAGCCTTAACCGATAGTCGGCGACCTGCCTGCCTGGATGGACAAGGCGCCTCGAAAGCTGAACGGTCCGCTCCGTCAGAATCTGGAGCCTTTGGATCATGGCGCTCTTCAAAGCCCCCCTGACATCCTCTATGCGCCTCAAGAGATCCTCTTTGACCGGCACCATCACCTCAGCCGCCGCCGAAGGGGTCGGGGCACGCACATCGGCCGTAAAGTCGGCGATGGTAAAATCGGTTTCATGTCCGACGGCTGAAACCACAGGGATATGAGAAGAGAAAATGGCGCGTGCCACGACCTCTGAATTAAAGGGTTGGAGATCTTCCAGGGAACCGCCCCCTCGCGCCACCACGATGACGTCGGCATCATCCCGCTTATTGAACAGCCCAAGGGCCTCGGCGATTTCCTCTGCAGCGCCTTCTCCCTGCACCTTTACGGGTGCAATCTCCACGGCGACATTTGGAAACCTGCGGTTGATCACCTTCATGATGTCCCGGATCACGGCGCCCGTAGGGGAAGTGACCACGGCGATCTTGTGGGGGAGGAATGGAAGGGCGGTCTTGTGGGTTTCACCGAACAGCCCTTCGCCTGCCAGCTTGGCCTTGAGCTGTTCAAAGGCCAGTTGGAGAACACCAATGCCCTCGGGTTCCAGATACTCCAGGATGATCTGGTAGACCCCTCTAGGCTCATACACATTGAGCCGTCCCATGGCAATGACGGCCATCCCATCTTCCGGCTCAAATCTTAGATTCCGGTTCTGGGCACGGAACATCACGGCGCTGATCTGAGCCCCAGCATCCTTTAAAGTAAAGTAAAAATGGCCCGACGTGGGCGTTCGGAAATTCGAGATTTCACCCGCAATCCAGACAAATGGGTAGGTTTCTTCAAGAATCTTCTTAATACTTTCGGTAAGCTCGCTTACCGTGTAAATACGCCTTTCTACCACCATGAAGTCTCATTCATCCACGAATTGAAGATCCATGCAGTCCAGATAAATCGGGACCGGCAATCTTGACAGACTCGTAAAAAGTATTTTGCGAACGATATTGAGCATTTTGGGAG